>JBAXYJ010000040.1:0-16229 GCA_041670885.1 Clostridiaceae bacterium | reverse complement strand
AGTATAAGTACAATATTAGCAGGGATTTCAGGAGATGCAGCATCAACAATTGGAGAAGTATTCTCGTTGGGTACAAGCACAGGTGTGTTTGCACTAACAGCAGCGGCAAGTACGGCGGCAGTTGCGACAGGAGCGGTAGGAGCAACATTTTCAAGAAACAATATGAAAAAAAAATATGCTTCCTATGGTTGAAGCGGCAATTATCGGCTTTGGAGTCGCTCACATTGTACTAGGAACCATTGACCTTGTAGAACACAGAAGATAAGTTACATTATCATGATAATTTTTAATGGAAGTCAAAAAAAGACTTCCATTTTTAAATCCTTTAACTTTGTATCGGTATGAGAAGTATGTAATTGTACTAATAATTGTTTACTCTTTACAGTATCTTTTTCAGTATTAAAGAATTGAAGCTGCTATAACCAGTATTTATAGATTGCATGATAATTGGTTACTGTAAACGTATATTTTTGAAAATTTTGTTTATATTAAAAACATTACTACAACATGGAGGAAAAAATGTGGACAGAAAAGCGGCTGACAAAGGCTTTTAAAAATGCGAAAACAGAATATTTTGATAAGAATTCTAAATATATATTTTTTAGCGACATTCATAGAGGTGATGATAGTGTTTCAGATGAATTTGCCAGAAATCAGAATCTTTTTCTGCATGCATTGAACTATTATTATAAAGAAGGCTACAAATATATTGAAGCAGGTGATGGTGATGAACTCTGGGAATACAAAAATTTCAGAGTAATTAGGCTTGCCCATACAGATGTATTTACAGTGATAAAAAAGTTCTATGATGATGATCGGTTTATTGTATTATACGGCAATCACAATATTTATTTAAAATCAAATCATTTTGTTAAAAAAAATTATTATGAATATTATGATGAGTATAATCAGAAAAGGGTGGAATTATTCAAGGGATTAATCCCACAGGAGGCTTTGATACTTAAACATAAAGATAGTTGTCAGGAAATTTTTGTATTGCATGGTCATCAGGGTGACTTTATGAATGATCAGTTGTGGTTTCTGGCCATGCTGCTGCTGCGCTATTTTTGGAGATATCTGCATATTGTAGGATTTGATAATCCCACAAGTCCTGCACGTAGTTTATATAAAAGACATAAAGTAGAAAAGGCATATGATAAATGGATTGAAAAACATAAAATAATGCTGATCTGTGGTCATACTCATAGACAAAAATTTCCTAAACCGGATGGTCTCCCATATTTTAATACAGGGTGCTGCATTCGAAGCCGTGGTATATCAGGTATAGAGATAATTAATGATGAAATTTTAATGGTTGATTGGAGAATTTCCTCAGATGAAAATGGAAATTTACGTATACTTCGTACAGTTGTCAGGGGGCCAGAACCAATTGTAAAATATGATTGTAAAAATAACCCCTGTTCCAAACATTGTAAGGAATATGATGATGATTAATGTTCCGGGTTTTGATTCTTTATTATCAATCATATAATGCATTCCTTGTGTAATCCGTTTTATGGAAGCACATCTGGGGTGCTTATATCGTGATGATTACAGACACTTACATGCTGCATTTGATATTAAATTGAATATTTTATATTATCTATGTTAAAATATGATAAAGGTACGTATAGAGCTGGAAGTTAATCTGCTTATTTAAATTTTTTTAAAGCAGAACCTAATATAAAATATGGTGGTGACGAATATGCCTTTCGATGTAGACAATATAAACCGTAATTTAAATATAAAAGTTATATTTTCGAAGACTGTAGAGCTTATAGCTGCATTGCATATGATAGCTGATAAAAGGCATCATGAATTTATGCCCAGCTGGACTAAATATGTTATTGATAATTTGTCTGATAAAAGTAAAGAAACGCTTGAAATTGTATCAGGAACTAATTTTCCTGCATTAGAGTTGTATGATTTTATTTTAATGGATTCTGTATATGAGGATGTAAATACTTTACTGGACAAAATAATACACTGTAATGAGCTGGACTTTATATACATTTTATTAAATGGTGAAGTTGATAAACAAGATATTAAGAATTTAAGGGAAGATAAAAATAAATTAGAAGATACTATGAAAAAATTAAGCTTTGCTGCAGGCGGATCTGAAAAGTCATTAAGCTCCATAATCTATGCTACGGAAAACTATAAATGTTCATTGGCAGCTTTATTGAAGGAGATATACTCTTTAGGTTTTGAAGAGGAGCTTAATAAAGTTCAGGGACTTTATTCTGAAGCTATGGACAGCATACGGACACGGCTTTATGATAAGGATCCCATTGAACTGGCTGAAGAAATAAAAGGGTCAAAATTGTCTGCAAGAAAAACCTATAAGGAATATATTTTTACACCCTCATATTTTTTGCACCATCACAATATAGTATCTTATAACGAAGACAGATTTATGCTGGTTTATAATATTAACATTAATAATATGGACATTAGTGCTGATGCAGAGAGAATAGCTGATTTGCTTAAAGTTCTTTCTGATAAGAGCAGGCTTGAGATGCTTCGTCAGCTTAAAAGAAGACCTACTTACGGTAAGGTGCTTGCATCCAGACTCAAGCTTACAACTGCTACAATTTCAAGACATCTTGATCAGCTTAGGACAATAAATCTTATTAGTGAAGTAAAGGCTGACAAGGTTAAATATTTTAAAGTTAATGCAGATGAAGTAAATAAGTTATTAGATGAGATTAAAAATTTTATAGATGGAAGATAAGTGAGATATAAATTATAAATATATCTCGCTTTTTTTATTTTACTTTCAAAATGGCAGATACTTTTTAATTGACAATAATTGCAAAACATATTAATATTATATTATGATAATTACACGATTACGCAATTAAGTAATTATACTTTGGGGGGTTAATAATGAATAGTGTATTAGCGACGATGAAAAGAAATTTTATTTCTCAAATAAGGGCATACCCAATAGGATTTTTTATGGGTAATATCACTACCTGCTTTTTTATTGTAATGGGTTCGTTTTTTGTGTACAGCATAGTATTTGAGAAAAATGTATCTGCAGATTTTATTGCTTACAGCAATACCAGTGACTACATGTCATACGTAATACTTGGAAGTCTAATCTATATGTTTGTTGTAAGAACATTCCTGAATGTGAGCCGTAGTTTTATAACTGAGATGCGTGAAGGCACTATAGACAGTTTGCTTATAGCTCCTTTGAATCATATAGGTTATTTGTGCGGCAATATGCTGGAACAAATAATTACAACTACTATGGAAGTATTTGTAGCCTTAATTATCAGTTTACCTTTTGGACTGAAATTTCAATCGGTGAACATAACATCTGCTTTAGTGTGTATAATAATATCTTTGTTATCATTCTTTGGGATGTCTGTTATATTATGCGGGGTTATGGTTTATTTAAGGGATACCTATATAAGTCAAAATACAGTATTTGCTATTATTAATCTTCTTTGTGGAATAGCTTTTCCCATACAATATTTGCCTAAATGGGCTCAAAATATATCTAACTTAATTCCAGTTACCTATTCACTGAAAATTATGAGAAACAGCGTATTATCCGGTATGAGTATATTTAATCAAAGACAGGATTTTATCATACTATTGCTTCAAGGGGTGTGCTATTGCATTATAGGAATTTTACTTTTAAAAATAATAATAAAAAAAGTACCGGAAAGACAATTTATATAGGGGGTAATTAAGATGATTACTGTAGAAGGATTAAAGAAAAATTATAAAATTAATGTTAAAAAGGGTATTTTCAAAAGAGAACAGCAAATAAATGAAGCTGTTAAAGGCATAGATATGCAGATTAAACCAGGAGAAATTGTAGGACTTCTTGGCCTTAACGGAGCCGGAAAGACTACAACTATAAAAATGCTTTCTACATTAATAGAACCTGATGGCGGCAAAGGTGATATTGATGGCATGGACTTAATAAAGAATGCATTTGAAATTAAAAAAATTATAAATATGATTGCCGGTGGAGAAAGAATGATATATTGGAGATTAACAGCAAAAGAAAATCTGGAATATTTCGGCAAATTATATAACCTTCCTAAAAAGTTATTGAAAAATAGAATAGATGAACTTTTGAGTTTTGTCGGACTTACAGAAAAGATGAATGTACCTGTTGAACAGTATTCAAAAGGGATGAAGCAAAGATTACAGATTGCAAGAGGCCTTATTAATGATCCTAAATATATATTTATGGATGAACCAACCTTAGGATTAGATGCACCTATTGCAAGAGAAGTACGAAAATATACAAAGAAGCTGGCAAGAGAAAATGGTAAGGGGATTCTTCTAACTTCTCACTATATGAATGAAATTGAAGAGCTTTGTGATTATGTATATATAATTGATAAGGGAAGAAAGGTAATGGAAGGTTCTCCAAGAGATGTGATCAGTATAGCTGCTAAAAACACTAATAAATATATTATAAGACTTGAAAGCTTTTCGGATAAATTAAAAAATAATTTAGATGACTTTATTAAATCTGTTTCATCTGAATACAAAATAGACAATTTTGATAATGCATATGATATTGAAATATCCTCTAATAAGGATATACAAAGTGAACTTATAACCTTACTGTCAGCTAATGCTAAAGTTTTAAGCTTTAAGGTTCAGGAACCAAATCTTGAAGATGCAATTATAAAATTATTAGAGGTGAGTTAAAATGGCAGGTAAAGTGTTTAACAGCATTTTAGCAGAGGCTGTAAAACAGTATAAGTCAAATTATCATTCTAGAATGGTATACTACTCCATGTTATTTTGGCCGATACTTCAGCTTTTTGCTTCATATTACTCTTATAAGCCTTTTGAAAATTCTAAGGCTTCCAATGTAATTTCTGCTTTGGTTGGTAAGGACAAGGTCTTTGCATTTGTAATATTTGGATATATGGGGTATATGTTTTTTGGAAGTTTTATTCAGTCTGCCTGGAGATTTTCCTATGAGAGGGTTTCAGGAACCTTAGAACTTATTTATATTACTCCTGCCAGCAGAATAGGCATAATGCTTGGAAATGCGTTATCATCTCTTTTAGTAAGTGCATGGATGTTCACGGTTTTTTGCGCAGGTGCATTGATATTCTTTACGGATTTGAAACTTAAAATTTATATGCTGCCTGTAGCAATATTATGTCTTACAATACCTGCAATATGCTGGGGAGTTTTTTTGAATACACTTTTCATGTTTACCCGGGATAGTGGATTACTATTTGAAGTGTTTCAGGCCCCTATGGAAATATTCGGAGGGGCAAAAATTCCCTATCAGGCTTTTCCATTTTGGGGCAAGCTTATAGGAGGTATTTTTCCCCTTACCTGGTCTTTAATTATCATTAGGAAAATTTTTATGAATGGAGCAACTATACTTAATATAAAATCGGAGCTTTTAGTATTAATATTATTTTGCATTCTTCTATCTATATTAAGCAAGTATCTATTAGTCAAAGCTGAAAAGTATGCAAGGAAAACAGGAAATATAGCTATGTTTTAATAAAATTTTTAAGGAGCAGTAAAACTGTTAGCAATCATAAAATGTATTCCTTGTGCCATACATTTTATAGAAGCACCTCTTGGGTGCTTATTTTTATAAGTAATTATTGACAATGCCTAGAAGATCTATGTATAATTATTATATACATAGAAGTACTAGGTATATAGGAGAGAGTTATGAATGTATCGAAGGATTTGATTGCTGCCTCTGCAACCCCTTTAATCTTAGCTATTTTAAAAGAGAATGACAGTTATGGTTATGCCATTATCAAAAATGTAAAAGAGATGTCCGGAAATGAACTGATTTGGACAGAAGGAATGTTGTATCCTGTATTACATCGTCTTGAGCAGCAGCAACTGATTGAATCATACTGGAAAGGCGCAGAATCTGGGCGCAAGCGAAAATATTACTGCATAAAAGAGGCAGGACTTAAAGAGCTGGAATTGCAAAAAAAACAATGGGAGATGGTTAATTCTGCTCTCTCCAAAACTTGGGTAAATGAAAATGAAAAATAAGGAGGTACAGCATGTTTGACTTAGAGCTAAATATCCGTTCCTGGAGCGATCATTTACGAGCAGGAGGAAATCTTAAGGATACAGATATCCTTGAATTGGAAAATCATCTCCGTGATGAAATGGAGGATTTGATTAAAAACGGACTTACAGAAGATGAAGCCTTTTTAATCAGTGTGAAACGGTTAGGAAATGTGAACTTGATTTCAAAGGAGTATTCCAAGGTAAGCTCAGAAAACCTATGGAAGCATTTATTGTTAGACCCAGTTGATTCTAATTCAGGGTATCAAAACAGGAGAAATATCATATTAGTAGTTATTTTCTCTCTGCTTGCCGGCACATTAGTAAAAATACCTGAAATTTTTGGCATTCATCTTAATGATCAAGCAGCTGAATTGTTTTATTTTAAAAATTTAGCTTTGTTTATTTTACCCTTTATATCAGCTTTCTTCATAATTAAAAATAAATTACGATGGAAAATGATTGCATCTATTTTGGGAATTTTTTGTTTTACTGCAATAGTGATTAATATTTATCCGTCCTATAATCCTAAAAACACTGAAATATTAACCGGTATTCATGTTCCTATTTTTTTATGGCTAATAACAGGTGCTGCATATATGGGCGAGAAATGGAGAAACTGCAGAAGCAGAATGGATTTTATTCGTTTTACCGGCGAGTCAGTAATCTATGGCGTTTTGATATTTTGCGGGATTATGGTACTTGCAATGTTTACAGAAATGATATTTAGTGCAATTCAAATTGACATGGGCTGGTTTATTACAAATTACCTGATTGTTTATGGTGGTTGTGCTGCTGCCATGATTACAGTGTATTTAGTGGAATTTAAAAAAAGTGTAGTAGAAAACTTTGCTCCAATCTTAGCGAAAATATTCAGTCCTCTTTTTTTATTAACTATGTGTGCTTTTATAGTATCCGTGATAGTAATGGGAAAGAGCCCTTTCATCGAAAGAGATTTCTTAATTGGATTTGATTTAATGCTTGTATTGGTGCTTGGACTGGTTTTATATGTAATCTCAGCCAGGGATATGCATGATAAAGCAAGTTTTTATGATTTTATGAATCTTGCATTGATTCTAACCGCCCTTATTATCGATAGCATTGCACTATCTGCAATACTTTTCAGATTGTCGGCCTTTGGAATCACTCCGAATAAAATTGCAGCCCTGGGTGAAAATTTAACATTGTTAATCAATCTTATAGGACTTGCATGGTTATATCTTTGTTACTTTGTAAAAAAGATTGATTTTATTAAAATCGAAAAATGGCAGACGGCTTATCTATATGTTTATGCAATTTGGATGGCAGTTGTTGCATTTTTGTTTCCTATAATTTTTGGGTTTTGTTAATTTGAATTATGGAAAGATGTTAATATTTACCCTGATGCAAATCAGCATATAATAGAACATTGGCCTTTGTGTTGTACCGGATACAAGGAGATAAATAATGCATTTAAACAGATTTTAACAGGTATAAGAAATTAACAACATCATAATGTTGGATAAATTACTATTATACTTAGATGCTTTAACATTATAAAATCTAGAAATCGCTGTGTGCAGCAGATTTCTGGATTTTTTTATTGTATTTAAGATATTATTAATAGACATAGAAGCCAAATAATAGTAAAATTTTCTTTAGGTGAAGAAACATAGACTCTTATTTCACTGATTTAACAACTAATTTGAAAAAATCACAAATGTGAACTATAAAATGAATAAAGGAGAAATTTAAATGAAAGTATTAAGATATTTACTTGTTTTTATTCCTGTCAGCTTGATTGCAGAATTCCTGCACTTTTCACAAACATTGATTTTTGTTTTTTCTGCACTGGCTATTATACCATTGGCAGGGGTGATGGGGGAATCAACAGAAGCTATATCGCATTATACAGGTAATCGTATTGGCGGATTCCTTAATGCAACATTTGGAAATGCAACAGAGCTGATCATTGCTTTCTTTGCAATGAAAGAGGGATTATTTGATGTAGTTAAAGCTTCAATTGCAGGCTCAGTTATTGGCAATATCTTATTGGTACTGGGCTTAAGTATGTTTGTTGGTGGATTAAAGTATAAAACTCAAGTTTTTAATCAAAAGATAATTAGCGTTACATCCAGTATGCTTCTATTTGCTGTAATAGGATTAACAATACCGGCAATTTTTACACATACAGTTTCTTCTGATCTGCTGACTACCAGATATGAAGGGCTTAGCGTGGTAGTTGCAGTTATAATGTTCTTAATATATATACTAAGTTTGATTTTCTCTTTCTTTACTCACAAAGATTTGTATACAGCAGAGGCTTCAGAGGAAACTGCTCCAATTTGGTCATTAAAAAGGGCGGTTATAATTTTAGTTGTTTCAACTGTTTTTATTGGGATAGAGTCAGAAATATTTGTCGGAACAGTTGAACCAATGACTAAGGCAATGGGACTTAGTGAATTTTTTGTGGGAATTATTTTAGTCCCGGTTATAGGAAATGCTGCAGAGCATAGTACGGCAGTTTTGATGGCTATTAAGAATAAGATGAATGTAGCTATTGAGATTGCTTTAGGTTCCAGTTTGCAAATAATACTATTTGTTACACCGCTCCTTATCTTTTTAAGTCTTATGTTTTCGCCAATGAGTATAGTGTTTAACGCATTTGAACTGGCTGCTTTAATATTTTCTGTAATAATCGCAAATAGAGTTGCAAGTGACGGTGAATCTAATTGGCTTGAAGGAGTTCAGCTTATTGCAGCATATATCATATTAGCATCATCCTTCTTTATATTGTAAATCCATAATAGTTATAGCAGAATATTTATCCATAAAAATAGGGAAGAATTATTTTAATAAGTAAGATTTTCCCTATTTTTGTTTATGATTTTCAATACAGTTATTTTAGTTTTATAATATTTTGCTCGGCAGAACAATAAAAGAATGCAAAAAATAGTGATTGCAGCAATGTACTAATTAGAAAGTGGAAAAACCTTAAATAATTTATCTAATATACATATATTCGTTTTATCAATAATTGGTTTATGATTTACTGTTTTGATGACAGTTTTTTTATTGCTGAGGATTAATACTATGAATCAGTTAGCATAGGTCTATAGTAGTTTAGTAAGGAATAGAGAAGTATTAGAAAATTTTACAAAACGTACAAAACAGCATAAAACATAACACAAATAAACAAAATATAAAGTAAAATATTGTAATATTTTGATTAATATTAGAAGTATCAGTGAATTTTTTAAGTTATTATGACATAAAAAGCATTGTAAATGATTACTATGTATAATATACTTTAACCTAATGGAAGTTATAGATGATAAAATATCAAACAGACTAAAACAGATATTTGAATATATTGTACCAAAATATAATGTTGTTTTAGATGAGTGGAATCATGATAAGACCATATTCATTTGTTATTAAGAGCAAATCCAAATACTGAAATATGAAAATTCATAAATGCTTATAAAAGTGTGGCAGAAGAATTAAACATTCACCTATCTGCTCATGGCGTTACCGTAGAAGGTGTTATTGGCGTCCTTGCAGGTGCAGGACTCAGATTAAGCGAAAAATGATGGAAAATACAGAAAAACTGTACCTGTTAATATAAATTGTGAGAAGATGTGAATAAATTATACAATTCAAAAACTCAAAGAACTTAAGCTATAAAAGAATAAATTTTAAAGTGAGGTAGTAGCATGGCTAATAGTATAGTTGCAATTGTTTCCTTCCTATTTACAATGTCCTTAGAAGACGAATTTAATAAAATTAAATTATCAGCTGATCCTGATGCTGAAATACTCTTTCCTAAAAATGATCTGAAAAAGCTCATAAACAAAAAAATCGAAAATGCAGAGAGCTTCGATGAGCTGCCTGACATGCTTATAAGATCAGACTATACAGGTTTTACTCATAAAATGGTAAAAGAAGGACTCCAATCAAATATCTTTGAAAATGTAATGCCCTTAGCAGATAGAAATGATATGTACCATAAAGATCTGACGTTTCTCGGAGCAAAACCCTGGGTCATTGTTGTGGACCGCAGTATCGACAGAGATATTGTCAGTCCCTCTCATTGGTCGGACTTGTTAGAAAGCAGTTTAATGAATAAAATAGGCATACAGGGTAAAGAAGATAAATTCTGTGGAACTCTGTTGATGTATATGTATGAACGATATGGCAAGGAAGGTTTAGAAGCCCTGGCCAAAAATATAAAAAATGTATGGCATTTCACAGATGTAATAAAGTCCTTAGGCAAAGGAAACTTAAATGCAGCACCTATTAACGTTATGCCGCTGGCAAATGCTATGATGATAGTTAATCAGGAGCCTATAGAAATTATCTGGCCTGAGGAAGGTGCTTTAGCAACTCCCATATATATGCTGGTAAAAAAGGAGAAGATAACTGCACTAAAAAGCTATATAAAATGTCTTACCGGAGAAGAATTTGAAAAATTATTGACAAGAAATCACATTTATTCAGTAAAAAACGGCTTAGATAAAAAGCTTAAATTTCTAAGCTGGGAATATCTCAATTCTATAGAGTCAATGGAAAAGCATAAGGAATACTTAAATAAAGTTTTCAGAGATAGTATTAATCCCGCTGCTATAATTAAAACTGGATTCTAAGCAGCAAATGGAAAAAAATAATATAAAACAATAGATTGTACAATGAATTGTTCTAAATAAACGATTTTATTTAGAATGCCAATATTTTTATGATTCCGAAATGTGAAAAGATAGAATTAATACATAAGTATTAAAAATATAATGTTTTAGCACGCAATATAAAAGAAACAAATAAGCTATAAAAGGTGTGGTATGATGAAACTAATTACAGTATCGGGACCTCCTTCCTCCGGCAAGACCTCAGTGATAATTAAGACTGTTGAATTTCTTATATCCAAGGGGATGAAGGTTGGCGTAATAAAATTTGATTGTTTATCTTCATTTGATAATGTACTTTATGAAAAGATAGGGGTGCCGGTAAAGGTTGGTCTTTCGGGGAACCTTTGTCCTGATCATTTTTTTATAACTAATATAGAAGACTGCCTTCAGTGGGGAATAGAAACAGGTTTAGATATGCTTATAAGTGAAAGTGCAGGCCTTTGTAACAGATGTTCACCACATATTAAAGATGTACTTGCAGTATGTGTCATTGATAATCTCTCTGGTGTTAATACGCCCAAAAAGATAGGACCAATGTTAAAGTATGCAGATATAGTTATAATCACAAAAGGAGATATAGTTTCTCAGGCTGAGAGAGAAGTCTTCGCCTTCGAAGTTCAACAGGTAAATCCTAAGGCGAAAATTATTTTTGTCAACGGTATAACCGGGCAGGGAGCATTTTTGCTTAGTAAATGTTTTGAAGGATGTAATAATGTTGATATACTGACGGATCAAAAACTGAGATTTACTATGCCTTCCGCTGTATGCTCCTACTGTCTTGGACAAACAAAAATAGGCAGCGATTATCAAAGTGGAAATGTTAAAAAAATGATAATTTAGATTTGGAGGTGGTATATTATGTTCTTAAGCAGTAATTATCTTGAAACAATTAATATAGATGAACTAATCCAAAAACACCCCTGTGTTGAAGAATTTTTATCTGCATCCGGAATAAACATAACGGATAAATCTATTACAATAATAGAAATTATATATGGCTTGTCTGATGAAATGATAGAGGAGATGGGAATAGAAAGGGATAAAATAATTGATAATCTCACAGCCTTTATAAAAAATACGGAAAGCAAAGAATATCAGGACAAGTCTAGGGTTGAGTCAGTAACTATAATTGGCGGACATAATAAACTGGGTAAAAAAGAGCAGGTAAGTATTACTCTTAGAAAAGGGGAAATAATCAGTATTGTTGGACCAACAGGATCAGGAAAGAGCCGGCTGCTGGGTGATATAGAGTGTCTGGCACAAAAGGATACTCCTACAGGCAGACAGATTTTAATAAATGATGAAATTCCTGATGAGGACATAAGGTACAGTATTCAGAACAAGCTTATTGCACAGCTGTCACAAAATATGAATTTTATTATGGATATGACTGCAGCAGAATTTATTGGAAGACACGCTGCAAGCCGTGGTGTGAAGAATGCTGAAGAGGTTATAACATCCATAATAAACTGTGCAAACGAATTAGCAGGAGAAAAATTTACCAGCGACGTTCCGGTAACTCAGCTCAGCGGAGGTCAATCAAGAGCGCTGATGATAGCTGATACTGCACTGCTCAGTAAATCGCCGATAGTGCTTATCGATGAGATTGAAAATGCCGGTATAGACAGAAAGAAAGCTTTAGAACTGCTGGTCAAAAGTGAAAAGATAGTATTGATGTCTACACATGACCCTATTCTAGCTTTAATCAGTGATAAAAGGATTATAATTAAAAATGGAGGGATGGACAAAATAGTATATACAGATGATATTGAAAAGAAAAATCTGGATATGTTAAGTGTTTTGGATAATAAGATGATGTTCTTAAGGGAAATGCTGAGAAATGGAGAAAATATTCATTTAGACATAATGTCTTATATGTCTTTATATAAATAATATAATAAAATGCTTTGAAGTAATTATTCCTACGGCAATCTGGAAATCAGCATGGAAATCAGAAAAATTATTTGGAGTAAAAATATGATGCAAAATCACGAAATAGCCAAAGCTATAGGTGAAGTAAGCTGGAGTGAATTTAGAACAAAGTTAGGAATATTGCTTCCTAACTTTCTATTTTAGCCGCCAAGTGTAATGTCCTGCTTATTATACCATTCCAATGCCTGATAAAAGTGATCGGGCTTAAAATCCGGCCAATAATCGTCTATTACATAAAAATCTGAATAAATAGACTGTACTGGTAAAAAACCACTTAATCTCCTTCTGCCCCCCCATCGAATAATTAAATCAATTCTTGATATATCGGATGATTTTATGCTGTCAATAATATTCGTTTTTTTATTGTTAGCTTCCTTCAAATGACTTAAATCCCATTCCCACCCATAATTTACAAGAAAATTAACCTTCATTTCACCACTGCCCAAAGCTTTCCTGGTGGTATAATTAATTAAATCATCTGGAAAAATAGGCGATTCGCTGTTTCCAACTACTAATAATGAAGCGTTTTCCTTTGAAAGCATTTTCACAGCATTAACACAGGCTTCTGTAAAAGCTTGCCTTTGAGTTATTGGCCTTTTATTATTGTCTGTAGTAAAACCGTAATATGTTATTTCCTTAACACCAATTTCTTCACATAGCTTAAATACAGCCAATCCTGGTTCCAGTCCAGCTGCATATCCTTTTTCTTTACTCATTTCATTTGAAACTGCCCATCTTCTATTGCCGTCTGGAATAATCCCAATATGTTTAGGTATTCTCATAAAAACCACCTCAATTTATCAATAATGCTAGATTCATATAAAAATTACAGTGTTAGTATTATAAACCTTAACTTTATAATTTATACCAAAATCATCAATAATTATGAATTACATCAAAAATAAGCATCTGTACAAATTGATTAATGTTATTTATAAAAAAATTAGTAAATAATTGATATATGATGACAAGCCGATTGCCAGATAAATCACTATAAACAATTTGACATTTATAGCTAATATTAATAAAATTTAACTTAAGTAAATAAATTATGATTTTTATAATTTAACCATTTGAAGTGTTTTATTAAACATTTATTCAGCGTATTTAGTATAGAAAGTATAAAAAAGAATAGTGGGATGTTTTAGTATTAATTTCATTGTCGTTATTTTCTGCAGCAGGTTATACTCAGCTTACAGCTGTGGAGACAGAAATAAGTGGGCTGCTGAGAGATTGTAAAGATTCTGTAAGCTGCTGCAAGGCAGCCGCTGCCTTTAATTAATTACACTAGATAGACGGAGGATTAGAATGAACCAGATTAAAAATACTATTAAAATATTAAAACCCAGGATTCCATTAGAGCTGCCTGTTTTTAAATTAACCGAGGATGATTTAGCAGAGTCTGAATCAATTTCAGATGTATTAATAATGGATTGCCATCTTGAAAATCATAATGCAGAAAAAATTTATTTTAAGGAGGCTCTACTTAAAAAGGCAGTATTCACAAATGTAACTCTTGAGAACAGTGAATTTACAGATATAAGATTTGAGAACTGTAACTTATCAAACGTTAATTTCATTGGCTCTTCAATACATAGGGCTGAATTCATAAACTGTAAACTGATTGGTATTAATTTGAGTGAATCTACTATTAGAAATGTTGTCTTTAAAGAGTGCAATGGACAATATGGAAACTTCAGATTTGCAGATTGTAAACAAGTAATATTTAGTGGTTGTAATCTTAGCTTCTCTGATTTTCAGGAAAGTGAGCTTTGCAGAGTTGAATTTAAAAATACAGACATGACACAGGGTCAAATGTTTGGTACAAAGCTAAATGGAATTGATTTCTCCAGCTGTGAAATTGATGGGCTGAGAGCAAGAATTGAAGATGTTAAGGGAGTTATAGTTACACCTGCTCAGGCTATTTCACTTGCTGGTTTGATGGGGATAGTAATTAAATGATAAGTTTAGCTGATTGCAAAATTGCAATTAGCTGGATACTGTATTCATAACTTTCCTCCTAAGCAAAAACTGTATAGATAATATGATTTAAAGTTTTTATACAATTTAACATTTAATGTATTATTATTTTCAAATATCAAATAATAAGTTTAAATGTTTTACGTTAAGGAGGCTAGATCATGTCCTTGCATCTGGTGAAGATGTTAATATATTTGTACTGGATACTGAGGTTTATTCAAATACAGGAGGCCAGTCATCCAAAGCTACACCTACTGCAGCTGTTGCTAAATTTGCGGCCAGCGGCAAAAAAATAAGAAAGAAAGATTTAGGAATGATGGCTATGAGCTATGGATATGTTTATGTAGCTCAAATAGCAATGGGAGCTAATATGAACCATACTGTTAAGACCATATTAGAAGCTGAAGCTTACACAGGACCTTCTCTTATTATTGCTTATGCTCCATGTATAAACCATGGTATAAGATCCGGTATGGGAACTACAATTTCTGAGGAGAAAAAAGCTGTAGAATCAGGCTATTGGCATCTTTACAGATATAATCCTATGCTTAAAGAGCAGGGCATTAACCCATTTATTTTAGATTCTAAAGCACCAACTGCTTCATTCCAGGATTTTATAAAGGGTGAAGTCAGGTATGCATCATTAATGAAAACTTTTCCTGAAAATGCATCTTATCTTTTTACTGAAGCAGAAAAAAATGCTAAAGAAAGATATGAGAACTATAAAAGGATGGCAGAGCAGAAGTATTAAAATTAAGGGACGCACCTAAGTTTCAGGTGTGTCCCTAATATTATTTTTCGTTGGTATCTACCCATTCTTTTGCATTTATTACCTGGGCTTCAGAGGGTATGGCAACATTTGAAACTGGCTGCTTTTTATCTGCATCTGCCCAGGCAGCAGTATTGTGCTTTTCAACTGGCTGCTTTTTAAGATTTTTTTTATTTGAGCTTTTATCCAATACTATCACTCCTTTTTAGGTTTCATACTTAACTGTAATGTACCTGTTAAGTTTATTATGCCTAAGTTAGTGAAATATATAATACAAATCAGAATATTTAGAGTAATATATTTATGCTTTTCTGAAAAAAATTAATCCTATTCTTTGATAAAACTAAGAAGCATATCCTCCATCTGATAAAAAATAAACTCGCTTACGCTAAAGCTGAACATTGAAACTTCAGGTAAAGAATTTACCCCACCTGAAGTAGAAATTTGAACCTCTGCTTCTATAAGTGGAGGTCTTACAATTTAGATAAAAACGTAAAGGGAGTATGATAAATATAAATTACAAATGTAATAAGAGGCATCACATACCACTGAAAATTCTGCCCGGTCTTAAGAATGCTAAGAGTATTTTGGTTGCTTCAGCTATATACATAATCTATCACTCCACTTTAAATAATTATAGTAATATATACCATAAAAATCAGGAAATTCCTGTACAGAAATAAATTAGCAGATAACACCTGTTTGTAAGTTTTCACATTATTGCTAAGTTGTAAAATGAAATGACCGAACCACAAAAAAATAAAGACTCAAGAGAAAAACTCTAGTACAATGTTAAGTGACAAAACAAAACAAAAAAGTACAGGAGGATTTCAAATGAGTCAATT
>JBAXYJ010000039.1:0-16250 GCA_041670885.1 Clostridiaceae bacterium | reverse complement strand
TCAATATCCGCTTTGAGTTCAACAGAGTCATAAGATTGCATCAGCGGGTAGAAAAATTCATGTAATCCAATTGGAACCTGATTATTATATCTGTTTTGAAAATCATCACGTTCCAGAATTCTTGCAACTGTAGTGGAAGCAGCAAGTCTTATAACATCTTCAAAATTAAGTTTAGAAAGCCATTCACTGTTAAACCTGACTTCGGTTTTATCTTTATCAAGTACTTTGAAAATCTGCTCACAATAGGTTTTGGCATTTTCCTTTACCTGCTCATCAGTGAGTGCTGTCCTGCCCTTGGATTTTCCTGTAGGATCACCGATTTTACCGGTAAAGTCACCAATTACAATCACAGCGCGGTGCCCTAAATCCTGCATTTGCTTAATTTTACGAAGTACCACTGCGTGACCTAAATGAATGTCCGGTGCAGAAGGATCAAGCCCCAGTTTAATAATAAGCGGTTTACTCTGCTGGTATGATTTTTTAAGTTTTTCAAATAATTCTTCCTCATTTACAAGGGTGTTTACCCCTTTACAGATAATTCGCATCTGCTCTTTTGGTGTTAACATATTTAACATCTCCCTGAAATATATTTTCAATATTAGCAAGGTCTATAAGAAGGTAAAAGCAAGCAATAAAAAACTCGCCCCTTTTTCTAAAAGGGCGAGATTAATTCGTGTTACCACCTTAATTTATAAGCAACTCACATTGCCTACCTTATCAAGTACATCATCATTATATGAGATACTTTAGCACAGTAACGGGTGCAGGTGTCCGTCGTATCCTACTTGGCAAATCCGTTTGGTACGAAGCTCAAAGATGTATTCACAATCGCTGACCATGCACCTCTCATCCTACGGTAACTTTCTGTTTGGTATACTGATTGCTACTAATTCTTATCACAGCTTTTATTTCTTATACTCCAAAATGCGGAATACCGCAAATCTTCGTTATGCAGATATTTGATGAGCAAATTATACTCTTTTACTAATTAGAAGTCAATATGCTGTCAAATTTATACATATTGCATTATAAAATCATTTCACCATACCCTAATCAGAGCATGCATACATCCAAAGGTATTTAATTCATTCTGGCAGTGGTAGCAGCCTCTGCAGGGATAAACCTTTTTATTTCAAAACCCATAAATAACAATTACCATAACCCTTTTCTTTCAAATCAGTTATGGCTGAGCGCAGTAATTTTTGGCCGTAACCTTTTCTGAAATAGTCTGGAAGCAAATAGATAGAAACTATTTCTCCCCACTTGGCAAAATTAGCGTCTCTTGCTTTGCCGTAAGCAGCACAGCCTACTGGCATTTCATTTTCATAGATAATTTGTGCTGTTAATATATTATTATTGATCCACTTTTGAAAAGACGGTACTAACCTATAATACAGTATGCATCACTATATAAAAATCACATTGCACCAGTCCAAAACCGCATGAAATATTGTAGGTGCAGCTATGGAATTATATTTTGAATACAGAAAATTAAATACAATATGCCATAAAAATGTGAATATAAGTGTAATATAATTATTTAAAATAAATGTTAAAAATCCCATCCTTGCTGCAGCCATCTGAAAAGGAATATGAATCGTCATAAACAGAAACGCTGCTGCTATTACTGCAAATATTGGGTTTTTGATAATGCCATAAATTCTTGTTTGAATAAATCCTCTAAAAATCATTTCTTCCACAAGTGCTATTACAAAAAAGTAATAGCCAAATTTTAAAATCAGCTTTGAAACAATATTAAACTGATATCCTCCTAAAATTCCATAAACAAGGCTAATTATTACAAGAACTGTTGACAGTGACAATCCTAAAAATAGTGATCCTGCTAAATTCTTTTTACCAAAACCAATTGTCTTAATGGGCTGCCTGCGGAGCAATACAAAAAATATGCAAAGTATTGCCAAGGAAAAGTTAGCCTGATACCCTAAATATAAACTTTTATTAGCATATATTATACCCATTATATAATAAATAACCATAACCAATATATAAATTGCAATTGCTAAAATGCCGTCTTTGTGCTCATATTTCTTTAATGTTTCTTTATATTCTATATCAGTTTTAAAAAAAGAAATTATAAAATTCATAATGAATTTCTCCTTAAAAAATATAAATTAGCAGTTTCAAAATTTCTATGCTTTATAATAACGTAATTTATAATAGCTGTGTTCTCGTTTTTTAATATTTAATTATCTTTATTTTTTATAGCAACTAATAATTTGTTCAACTCCAGCTCCTTTTTACATTAAATAATCATATCATCCAAGTATAAAACAATATTTTCTTTACATAATTATACCATAATTTGTATAATAAACTATAATATTATTAATAAGAAGTATAGCTTTGATTTTTTTCATAGCCTGCTAAAAAATCAGCTTATGATATCTTTCAAAATAAGCGAATTATTTTATTTACATGTCAGATTTTACTATATACATGCGTCTAATAAGTGTAGGAGGGTTGAAGTATGTTTTTTACTTTAATAACTGCTCAAGAAAGCAAGCCTGATATAGACAGACTTATAGCAGAGTATTCAAAAAGCCTCACCAGGTTATGCTACTTAATGTTAAAAGATGTTCAGCTTTCAGAGGAGGCCGCCTGGGAAGCTCTATACAAGGCTTACAAAGGATATGGAAAATTTAGAGGTGGCAGCAGCGAAAAAACCTGGATATCAAAGATTGCTATAAACGTATGTAAAAGCTATATGAGAAAGCCTTCATATAAAGAAATTACCAGTGATTACATATCACTAAGCTATGCCTCTGAGGATGAAGAAGCCTATGAATTTAGAAGTGAGGAGTCTCTTGCACTTTTAAATGCTGTATACAGGCTTCCCATAAAGTATAAACAGGTTATACTTCTGCGCTATTATCAGCAGATGGGTGTATCCGAGATAGCTAAAATACTTAAAGAAAAGGAAAATACAATCTCAGTAAGAATTAAAAGGGCACATGTCATGCTGAAGGAAAAATTAAAGGAGGATTGTTTATGAGTAAACTTGATGATTTTATGAATATAGTGAATACAAATTTAGATAAGCTGGATATGTCTGAAAAGGCCAAACTTACGCTTATAAATGAAGTCAGAAAGCCAGACAGAACATACATTAGAAAATTAAGTTTTATTGGCATTTCCCTAGTTGCTTTTGTTCTTATATTAATAATGTTTACAGGTATTTTTACTCATGATTTTTCAAAGGCATATGCAAATGACCTTATGAAGGAGATTACTCCGCAAAAGGTTGAGACTGCCTCATTAAGTGAAGATTTTCTTAAATCCACTGCAGACTTTTCAATGGAATTATTTAAGAAGTCCTATACTAAGGGCAAAAATTCACTTATATCTCCAACTTCAGTTTATCTCGCTCTTGGTATGACTGCCAATGGATCAGAGGGTAATACCTTAAAAGAATTTGAAACACTCCTTGGCAGGTATAATTTAAATATAAATGACCTGAACATATATTATAACAGTCTAACCAGGGAGCTAACTGATACAGCCAGCGATAAGTTCAAAATCGCAAATTCAATATGGTACAATCAGGATAAAAACCTGGATATAAAACAAGATTTTCTTCAGACTAATGCAGATTATTATAGTGCTGCAGCCTATAAAGCAGATTTCAATTCTAAAAGAACTATAGATGAGGTTAATAAATGGGTTAAATATAATACTCACAAGCTAATAGACAAAGTTATTGATAAAATAGATGCTAATACTATTATGTATTTGATTAACACTGTTTACTTTGAAGATGAGTGGCAAAGTCCTTATACCAAAAACACTGTCAGGAAAGCCGCTTTCAAGCTCCAGAATAAAACAAGTAAAACTGTAGAATTTATGTATTCGGAAGAATATAGCTATTTGAAAGATGATAAAGCCCAAGGCTTTATAAAACCATACAAAAACGGAAAATACAGTTTTGTAGCTCTGCTTCCTAATGAGGGAGTAAGTATTGACAGCTATGTTAACTCACTATCAGGAGAAGGTTTTATTAATCTCATGAAAAATAAATCCAGTGAAACAGTATTTGCCGGTTTGCCTAAATTTAAAGCAGATTATAATATTGATCTTGTTAAGCCTCTAAAGCAAATGGGGCTTAAAGATTGCTTTATCAGCGGCAAGGCAAACTTCACAAAGATGGCTGATAACAATGCCGGAGATATTTTTATAAGCAAAGTAATTCATAAAACCTTTATTGCTGTAGATACTGAAGGAACAAAAGCCGGAGCAGTTACTGAGGTTGAAATGATGGGTAAGGGAATTGTTTCCAGCGAACATAATATTACCCTTAACCATCCTTTTGTTTATGCCATAGTTGATAATGAAACAAATCTTCCTCTTTTTATAGGGACAATGACAAACCCCGAAAATTAATCAAGAAAAATGGCAGAGGGCAGACTCTGCCATTTTATAATTTATCATCTTTATCATATCTATTGGGATTATATTTATCACCATATTCTTCTTTTGCTTTTTCTGTATATTTTAAAATAAAATCAGATTTAGCATCTGTATACCCATCCCTGTCATGTAAATATTTTTCCAATAGACTTAGTTTAAGTTTGCCATATTCCACGGCTGCCTCTTCATGTTCCATAAGGTAGTCTTTAAAATATAATTCATTCCAGTTATCGCAATGCCTGACATGCAGGTGGTATACCTTTTCTGCAAACCCTTCCTTTGTGTATCCTTTGTTAAATACCATTCTAAAGCTTGGACCTTTCTGGGATGACATTAACAGCCAGCCATTATGGAGCAGGATATCTTTTAATTGCTTTATATCAGCTTCATTACTAACTTCCAATAAAATATCCACTGTTGGCTTAGCAATTAAGCCTTCAACTGCAGTGCTTCCTATATGATTAATGCGTATAATATCCTTGTTATCTATGCAGTTTAAAAGACTTTGTTTTTCAGTTTCATACCAGTTTTTATAATCCGGATTATGTTCTTTTAAGATAATGGGGAATAATTCCCACAATTCATCCAGCGTCATTTCTGACAATTCCTTTGCCATAAAGTCCTCCTGTTTATTTATAAAATATCAGCTAATGGTGTAAAATTTTCTGCTGTCAATTCTCTCTTAAATAACTTTCCATTATGGTTCTGTAATAAATAGGCCTTACTGCTGTTATTTGATTTAATAATTTTGTACATATCATCCTTTATTACAATCGCACAATTATTTTCAATGGCTATTCCAGGAATCTCTTCTTTTTTCATCATATCATCAAAACCTTCCCGTCCGCTTTCATTATAGTGAGGGCAGTGAATTGCTGAAATCAGACCAATTCCCTGTACTTGTGTATAATCCCAGCATCCATCAGGATTTCTAAATTCACTATGCCCCTTTTGGAACCAGCAGATTGAACCAGCGCTTAGCCCTGAAAGAAGGATATTATTTTTATATGCTTCTTTCAGGTATTTATCAACTTTATTTTCTCTCCAAATTTCCATCATTTTCTCAGTATTACCGCCGCCTACATATATGATATCAGATGATAAAATTTTATGTTTTATTTCATTTTCCGTAATACCACTATCTGAAAGCAATAATGTATCAACTCTGCAGCCAAGCTGCTCCCCATATATTCTTTTCACGATCTCAATATATCCCTGTGATTCACCGCTGGCTGTTGGTATAAATAATAACTTTGGATTTGGAATTTCCGAAAATTGAACTATAAACTTATCAATCGATAAAGTTTCATTAAAACGTAATTCGCCGCCGCCAATAGCAACAATCTTTCCCATACTTGATCCTCCTTTAAAAAAGCTGGTATTATTTTTAAAAATACTTCTAGTAATTATAAAATATCTTTTCACTGTTTTCAGACTCATTATTTCTTAATTTCATTAGTAATTCTTTTACAAAACCGCCTAAATCATAATCTTCGATTTTATCCATATCAGCCCATTCATATTCCTCTGCTTCATCATTTAAGGAAATGCTGCTTGAGTCAGTCTTACATGTATAATCAATAAATATGAAGTGCTTTTTCTCCTGGAATGTACCACTGTATATGCTTTCTTTCAAGCTAATCAGTTTTAAATCATAAATACTTAAGCCTGTTTCCTCCATTATTTCTCTTTTCAAGGCTTCTTCCATTTTTTCACCTAATTCAATATGGCCTCCTGGAATTACATATTTATTTTCCCATTTATGAGATTTACATAGGAGTATTTTACCATCAGTATTAAATATAACTGCACTTACAGTTGGTTCCGGATATTTATTCATAATATATGTATATCTCCTTTTATTATTTAGCTATGCCACAACTGCTTATATGCTTTGTTAATTAATTTTGTCTGCCAGTAAAGTAAATTCGCCGGGAAGTTTTTTGTTATTCCAGGCAGGATATTCTTCAAAACTTTTTATAGTAAAACCGCTGTTTATAACCGAGTTGATTATTTCGCTGAGTGTGTACCTTCTAATATGACATTTGGGGAACCTTTTCCGCTTTTCATCATCATAAAATTTTGCATGAGCCATCTCACATTCCATAATCTCCGAAGAAAAATAATCTGTTGTGGAATTTCCAAGTTCCAATACATCCATGAATTTGTTAACTGGATGGAAGTCACTGCATATCATTCTCCCGCCATTTTTAAGGAGCTTATTCATAACTTTCATAAACCCGCTGATATCATAAAAATAATGAAGAATACCACCTTCCATGAACACGATGTCAAAATATCCGCCATATACTGACATATCTATATTCATTACGTCGCCTACAATATAATTAATATGTGTTCCGGCGGCGTTTGCAGTTTCACAGGCAAATCGTTTGTTTTCTTTTGATATATCAAATACTGTAACAGAAGCACCAAGGATTGAAAGAGGTATTGCTTTTTTACCACAGGACCCGCATATATTTGCTATTTTTGTAGATTTCACATTTTCAAAATACTTTGAGTAATTCTTAAGCATGGCACGGGGGTTTTCCAAATCCTTTTTTGCTCTCTCAGAAGGCTTGCCCACCTGGCTCACCCAAAAATCATATGCATTGTACTCCCATGCAATTTTATTCTCATTAGTGTATTCGTCCATATTATATGCTCCTTTCATTCTTCAATTAGAAGATGGGTACCATTTATCAATTTTTATATACTGTTTACCCCTATCTTCTAGTTTATATTTGAGATAGTGGAAGGGTAAATTTATTATCACAGGGGATATAACCCAAGAAGCTCCCACCTCTAAGGCAGCGAGTAATTTCACGATATAGGGTAAATTAATATTTCAGAAGTTAGATATTGTAGTTAGCAATCGCTTTTAGATATATACCATCATGTTCCACCTCTATCACCTCTCGCAAATTCTCATAGCGACTGCATACCATGTCCATTTTTTATTTAAAATCAAATATGCAGCGGTATATTTTCAAGATAAATTCTTTCAACTTTGGCAGCGTTTACCCCATATTCTATCATTTCATTCCAGCTGTCATCTTTTTCCCTGGAAATACGAAATGATTTATTCTTCAAAATCACATAAAGATTATCATCATTAATGCATGTATATACCAGGTGGACTTAATATGCTGTTCTAAAACAGGCAATAAGTCTTCCAAATCATCATCCGGTACATGATATTCATTTGTATGCCATATTGGACACGTATCTTCCGGTACCTCTTCAATTCTTTGCGAAATAAAGAACTGTTTAGCCTTCTCTAATATTCTATTGTCATCTATACTTTCTTCAATTATTCCTAAGCGATACATTTTTACCTCCATATTATTTCCTTATTAGTATATCTGAGCCGCATTCTTTGGCAGTTCCTTAATATGCTTTATAAATTCAAGGCTTCTTTCAGCTTCTTTATAATTATATTCATATCCAAGCATTTTACCTGTTTCCGGTGCAATCTCCGTAAATAATTCACAGGTTGTAATAAGCGCACTCCAGGCAGAATCATAATCACCCATATTAAAGGTCTTCATCAATTTTGTCCATAGTTCTGGAGATAAATACTTTTTTAAATCTTTATCAGCTTTTCCCATACTTAGCTTAAAATCTGTCTGAGCACCAACGTACCAGCATATCATAGTTAACAAATCCTGCCTCACGTAACTATTCATTACTTCTATGGTATAAAGAATTTCCTCCCTCCAAAGTCCCTTTGCACAATATGGAGCTACCCACCAAAAGTTATTGCAGCGGCTGAAATATTGTCCATATGTTGGCTTTTTAACCCAATAATCTTCGTCAGATGGTGCTGGGATTTGAGGCAAACAGTTATCTTTATCAAGCAGAGGTACAGTCAACTTATCAGTACCGTATTCTTTTAATAACACATCCACAGGCTGAAGATGCAGGTCAATTCTGTTTCCGTCTGTAAACTGCATTAAATATGTATAACCATTCTTAAAATCCACATCTCTTCCCTGCATTTTGTCCAGCTTATCAGGGAATTGAAAAATAAGCGGCTCTCCAAATATTTTTATCCAGTCTTTATCCTTAATAAATGACTCCGTTTCATTAACCACATAAACAATGTCATAATCCTGAAACATATCCTTTTTTACATTAGGATTCGCCCGGGAACCATTCATATAAACAGCTCTAACCCGATTATCCCTATTTGCTGCATTTAGTATTAAATCAAACATTTCCTTTTCAGATCTCATAATAGCTTCATCGTCTCCTTTTATCCGCTTTATAATCCAAGAAATCAGTACTTAATGATTTACTTTTTTAAACCACTTCTACTATAATTATACATTATGCAGTAAAAGCATGATACCACTTTTGTTTAAAACAATAAATAGTGGGGTAAACAAATCAGATAATTTTAATCTATAAAATAAGTCATTATACTGCTGCCAATACCAGCCCTGCCATGTAAAATCTCTGCAATAAAATAACTCTGCCGCATGATGAATTTTCTTTCACCTTGCAACAGAGTCTATTTGTTTTTCCATTTTTTCCCGCCCCAGGGGTTAATTCTGCAGCACCAGTCTTCGCTGCTGAGCTCTGAACAGTAGTGATAAAACATAGTTTGCAGTGAAGTACATTAATGCAATCATGCCGAATATTGAAAACACCTGGGTTGTGCTTGCATAGGATCCCATCAGTATCATGCCTTTTCCTGTAACTTCTTCTATTCCCACAGCCCACAGGAAGGAAGTATCCTTTATAACTGTTATAAACTGTGATGCTAAAGCTGGAATCATGTTTTTAAATGCCTGGGGTACTATTATATACCTCAGCGTCTGTACATAGGTAAACCCTTGTGAAAAAGCAGCTTCCCACTGACCCTGCTTTATGGAATTAAGTCCGCCTCTGACTATCTCTCCTATAATTGATGAGGTAAAAATAGTCAGTGCCAGGATTCCCGCATTTACCGGTTTCATGTTTACAATAAACCTGGTTACCAAAATCCATAAAAGCATGGGAGTATTTCTCACGGTTTCTATATATACTGCAGATAGCTTGCCCGGAAGTCCCTTTGAGCTGTTTCTTAAAATCCCCAGTACTGTTCCAAATATTGTGCTTAATATTATAGTTACTATAGATATATAAAGAGTAAGCCCAAAGCCATACAATAAGAACTTTATATTGATTAAAGAGAATAAATTGCTTATCATGCTATAGCGTCCTCCTCATATGTCAATTTTTTGTCTTCACTGTCGCTTTCAGGAACCTGGCTTGCCTTTCTTTCGAAATTTCTGGCTGCAGTTGCAAGAGGCAGGCAAAGAGCCAAATAAAGCAGTCCTGTTACAACATAGGCGGGTCCATAATAAAGATTTGCGCTGGACCAGGAATCTGTCTGATACATCAGATCTCCTCCGGCTATAATTGACAGTACTGAAGTATTCTTTATCAGATTTACAGCCTGATTTGTCATTGGTGGAAGTACTATCTTTACAGCTTGTGGTATTACGATATATCTCATAGCTTCCCAATATGTGAAGCCTTGGGAAAGAGCAGCCTCAAGCTGCCCTTTATTTATAGAATTTATTCCTGCTCTTACTACCTCTGCTATATATGCTCCATGGTATATTCCAAGAGCCAAAATACCTATTAGCATTACAGGAAGTACTACTCCCAGATGTGGAAGTCCGTTGTACAGGAAGAATACCTGAATGAGCAGCGGAGTATTTTGTATGAATTCCACATATACTCTGCTGACAGCCTCCAAAACCTTAATCTTGGAAGTTGAAAATATACCAAATAATATTCCTAATACTAAAGCCAGTAGCAGTGCTATTACTGATACCAAAAGTGTAGTTAAGAAACCTTTTGCAAATACGGTCCAATCAGTAAATAGAGCCTGCCACTTAAATAATGCAAAAGGACCATTCATTATTTAAGACCCCATTTCTCCACTAATTTCTGTAAATCTCCTGAATTTCTAAGTTCTGTAATGGTATCATTTATTGCTTTTGCCAATGCAGTATTTGTTTTCTTTGAAGCTATTCCATATTCCTGAGGGCTGAATTTATCGGATAATATAGTTGTATTGTCATCTAAATATCCTGCAAGAATAGCACCATCAACTGAGAAACAGTCCACTCTTCCGGATGTTAATGCTGTTTTTATTTCAGGGTAGCTGGCAAACTCAGAAAATTTAATCTTTAATCCTTGTTTGTCTGCTTCTGCCTGAAGAGCTTTCTTTGTTGTAGCACTCTGGGCAACACCTATGGTTTTTCCATCTAAATCTTTGAAGCTTTTAAATCCTGAAGCTTTCTTTACCAGTAATCCTACTCCATCAGTAAAATACGAATCTGAGAAGTTATAGCTTTTCTTTCTCTCTTCAGTAATTGTAAAAGTAGCAGCTACCATATCAATTTCGCCGCTGTCAAGAAGTGGTCCTCTTGTTTTAGCAGTTACTGCCTGGAACTCAACCTTGTTTTCATCTCCTAAGATTTTCTTTGCTATTGCCTTAGCAATATCAATTTCAAATCCAGATATTTTACCTGTGGCAGGATCCTTGTAGCCAAATTTAGGAACATCAACTTTAACCCCAACCTTTAAAGTTCCCCTGTCCTTTATTTTTTGGATTTCATCTGATGCACTGCTGGTTTTTGATGAACAGCCAGCTAATGTAAGGGTAAGTACCAATGTTAGTATAAGTGCTGAAATTGTGATAAGTTTTTTCATAATTAATTCCCCCTATTTATCTTAATATTTTACTTAAAAATGTTTTTGTTCTATCATTAATTGGATTTTTGAAAAAATGTTCCGGACTTCCTTCTTCTATAATTTCTCCTTCGTCCATAAAGATAACTCTGTCAGCTACTTGTCTTGCAAAACCCATTTCATGGGTAACTACCACCATAGTAATATTCTCATGGGAAAGGTTAACCATAACATCTAAAACCTCCTGAATCATTTCAGGATCAAGAGCTGATGTAGGTTCATCAAATAAAATTACCTTAGGGTGCATGTTAAGTGCTCTTGCAATAGCAACTCTTTGCTGCTGGCCGCCGGATAATTGAGACGGATAGGCATCAGCTTTATGCTTTAATCCAACCCGGTCTAAATATTCTAGTCCTGTCTTTTCAGCCTGTTCTTTAGATATTTTTTGAATCTTTATTGGTGCCAGGGTTAAATTCTCAAGGACAGTCTTATGAGGATATAGATTAAATCCCTGAAATACCATTGCTACCTGTTCTCTAACTTTGATTACAGGAGCCTTAGGTGCAGTGATTTCAACTCCCTCTACTGTTATTTTTCCTGAAGAAGGCTTTTCAAGAAAGTTCATGCATCTTATGAGAGTGCTTTTGCCTGATCCGCTTGGTCCAATAACTACTAACTTTTCCCCTGTTTCAACTGATAAATTTATATCTTTTAATACATGTAATTTGCCAAAATGCTTGTTTACATTCTCTAGCTTGATCATTGTTGTCCCCCTTCTTTCAACAAATATTCACTTAAATATTTTATCAAAATAAATTTTCTCCAAATAAAAAATTCAATTATCAATTTATATCATATCAATATTACGAATGCAAGTCAATTGAATTTTTCTAAATTTTGAATATATTCATTTTTCATTATTCACAATTTATAACATTTTAAATAGTTTTAAATTAAATCATTTACATTATGCAACTAGTTTACGTGTTTGTTTCAATTCTAGGGGTGGTTCTAAATTTTTTCATTTTTTACTGTAATTCAATTTGTGCATAAAATAAACTTGGTGTTTCCAAAATACAAAATCAAAAGTTTTCTAAATTTCGGCGATTGTTCACCTGAGCATTGTCAGAATTACTTTTAATGCTGTTTATAGTATAGATACACTCATTACTCTTCAGTCCACATTTTTATAATATTTAGTTCTACATAATAGAAAATTTAGGATTAAAGGGAATAAGTTATAAACTAATTTGAACATTCTATCGTCTAATAGGCAGTAGACCTTAGGGGGTAAGAAATGAAAAAAATAATTTTTCTTGTTACTTTATCAGTGCTTTTTGTTGGGTTTGTTACATGTTCAAGTCAGGCGAAATTGAATTCTACAACTAAAAATCAGTCAGCCAGCAAAACTACAAAGGAAAAAGATATTAGAGAAATTGCATACAATCAACTGACAGTAGAAGATAAAGAGAGAATAGCAGGAACTTGGCAGAATAGTAAGTGCTCTAAAATAACTTTAAGAGAAGGCATGGGAAATATTAATGATAAATCTTATATTGGTCAAGAAGTATATCTAATTGATTTTCCAACAAAAAGTAAATCACTGCCCAATAATATGATTGTATATATTGGAATGCATAACTATAAATTAATAGGATATGGATATGTAGATTAATTTTTGGGGCTTATACTTATGATAAAATTTAGAAATTGCATAATTCAATTTAAAACTTTAAAAACGCCATAAATTCATTATTTTTCAAACTTAAAATTAGGTGAAATGTAATTATGCAATTTCCGTTTTTTAATTCTTTTAATAGGGCTTTGCCACTTTATTGCCTCGAATTTACAGCTTATCAACCAGCGTATTCCAGGTTAATTCCAAAATCCCATTCATATTTGAGGGCTCATTTGAAACATAGGTAACAACTGAATTTTTATCCGGCAGGATTACTACATACTGTCCATACATTCCGTCCATTCTGTAGGACCCGGGATAGGAATTCATCCACATCTGATATCCATATCCTTGTTTATGATCCGCTGTGGCAAAATATTTATTGAATTTTGACGTATCAATTTGAGGTTTTGAAGCCTTTTCAATGAAATCTGCAGGAATCAGCTGTTTACCATTCCATACTCCTTTGCTTAGCAGCAGCTGGCCAAACTTGGATAGTTCTTCTGCTGTTAAATATAACCCTGAACATCCAAAGGATATGCCATTTACATCGGATTCCCACTTAGGACTTAAAATTCCCAGCGGCTCAAAAATCCTTGGCATCAAATAATCCCTCAGGCTATGTCCGGTTGTTTTGCTGATAAGCTTCGATAGCATATAGGTGGCAGCATTATTATATACAAAATGTGTGCCTGGCTTAAAAATCACCGGTTCCTCAAAGAAAAGCCTGCCTATATCATCCAGGGACCTGTTTTCCTCCATTGCCTTTTCTAATGGGCATAATGTATGTCCAGTGCCCATACAAAGAAGATCCCTTATAGTCATTTTCCTTAAATTATCATTAATTTCAGCAACATCTTTTGCAAAATAATCAAGGAGCTTGTCACTTACCTTAAAATAACCTTCGCTTTCTGCAATACCAATCCCCATGGATGTGAATGTCTTACTAACAGACCAAAGAAGTCTTGGTTTTTCCTCTTCAAAATCATGCTTAGCAATTAAACTGCCATCCTTTCTCACTACCACATTAAGGACATGCAGATTTTGTTCTTTTACTGATTGGATTAAATCATTTAACATATTATTTTTCATTTTCTATTCTCCTTTACTCTCCCTGTACTGAATTAATTTTCCCCTCTAATATCCAATAACATGGAAATGAGAAATGAATATACATGAAAACCAGTCTGGTGCCTTCATTTCCTATTACTGCAGTTAATCTTTTATCTCACTATACTGATCAGATGATGGCATGTTAAATGTCTTTCCTAAATATTGCAATCCAAATTTTTTCATAAGCTTACCTCCTTCATTTTAAAAAAATCAAACCCTAATGCTTAATGTCCTCCCACTCTGAGGCAAGAATTCCGTACTCATATGTGTCCTGCCAGATGGGGTTATTATAAGCATCCTTTTTAAAATATATATTTTGAAGCAGATGTCCTTCCCTTCTCATTTTCAATCTTTCCAAAAGGTGCCATGAATTTTCATTTTTCGGATTGCAAGAGGCAATAATCCTCCTTACCTTTCCTTCTTTAAATGCATAATCCATAAGAGCTCTTGCACTTTCACAGGCATAACCTTTATGCCAGTATTTATAATTAAATACATACCCCAGTTCGTAAGTTTCATAGTCCTGCTTTCCAAAATAAAGATTTCCTATGACCTTTCCGGTTTCTTTTAAACAAACTGCTATAAATTCTTCATTTTTGGACCTGCAGACAGCTTCTTCTTTACTTTCTTCTACTGTAAAAGGTTCATAAGGCTCAAAATGGACAACCTTCTCCACAGATAAATACTCATGTATATCTTTCCAGTCATCTGCCTTAAACTTTCTTATTATTAATCTTTCTGTCTCAATTTGACTAAATAATTCCATTTTTTTCTCCTACAACTTTTATATTTTTAACTATCATTTATCTTCTGCAGACACGCTTACCTGGCTGCTTTTTTCTACACCAAGGGCATATTTTTGAGCAGCTTGTAATGGTAAAACTCCTGATTATCAATGTTAATTTTACCAACCAGGCTGAATCCGCATTTTTGTATTACTTTATTTGAAGGTATATTATATGTGAGTGCTATGGCATTTAACATTTCAGCATTTGTTTCTTGAAATAAATATTTAATAAGTCCTTGTGCTGCCTGGGTAGTATAACCTTTTTCCCTGTGATATTTTGAAATTGCATAAGCTATTTCCCTGTTAGGTTCCGGAAGTTCCTCCTTAGGGCCTGTACAGCACCATCCAATAAACTCATTGGTTTTCTTTAAAATTATGCCTAAATTAAGCCACTGGTCCTTAATATCAGGAACAGCCTTTAAAAATTCTCTGTTGCTTTTCATATGAAAATTTATAAGCCATTCCCTGCGCTGCTCTTTTGATGCAATCCAGTCAGGCAGAAAATCTGTTATCTCTTTCTGCAGCGTAAGATTATATAATTCATCTAAATCCTCCAGCTGGAACTCCCTTAAAATTATGTCCTTACACTCTATTGTAAAAGTGTCATTTTGGTTTGTTGTCTCTATTCTCTTAATCATCTTAATCATCCTTCCACTTTTTCCCGCCCCAGGGGTGAAAGTCCATTCCATTTTTTCCCGCCCCAGGGGCGCACTAAAATAAGAGCCAATACGTATCAGCTCTCAAATAACTTTTTGTTAAATTATACTGACAGTCGATTTATTATCGTGCTGTCAAAATTTCACAAGAAAATTTTATAAATCTATCAAAGTATAAGGATAGAAATTATAATTTTCACTTAATATCTGGTTTTTGCAGCACAAATCCTTATTTTGTTTAAATATTATACTTTTCAAATTGCATATACTAAGTGTCCTCATTACAATTTCCTCCTTTCAAATTTTTCAATTATTGTACCTTACTGGCATTCTACAACAAACTATACCATAATATGTTGTTTGCATCAAGCATTTTTTCCCAAATTATTTATACAGTTTATCCATTTATCTGTAGTCAAGACTTTACTGAATTTCATTTGCTGAGTTATCAAAACAGCCTTTTGTAATTCATCCGCTTTTATAGAGCCTGCACTATTTGAAATATCAAGAGTTCCAGTTGCATCAGATAAAAATTCTACAGAAAATCCTAAATGAAATGCCTGCCTGGCAGTAGTATCGCAGCACATCTGAGTCATATATCCGCATACTGTAACTTTACCTACATGAATCCTTCTAAGCAAAGCCTCTAAATAAGTTCCTGTAAAGCTGCCAGGCATATTTTTTTCAATAACATAGTTATGCCTTCTATTCTTAACTTTATCATGTATTTCCCACTCTTTGCTTCCTTTAACAAAAGTTTTTGAATCTTTCTGCAATGCCGTATGCTGAATTAAAATAATTGGAATTCCATTCTTTAAAGCTTCATCCATAGCCTTTATAATTTTATCTAAACTTCTTCCTGCATTCACAATTGGTAACCTGCCAGTAAAATATTCAT
>JBAXYJ010000038.1:0-16352 GCA_041670885.1 Clostridiaceae bacterium | reverse complement strand
TACGTTATCCTGATAAGCCTTGGGTGAGAAGTTATGCTTGCCCACTAAACGATTCTTTAAAAAAAATACTGCATTATCTTAATATACCTGAGAATACATTTATACGGGGTGGCTCAAACTGATAAAAAAATCAGAAGTTTTCATATCCTATTCAGCGGAATATGGGTTTTAACATTGCATCAGCAGTTACGTCATGTTTTCTAAAGTTACTGTTAATAAGTACAACCCAAAAAAACCCTAAAGTTCACACTCTAAGGCTAATTTTTAATAATTTAATTTTTATTTTTGTAAATCCTTAAGTTACAGAATTTTTTGTATCTAATTATATTTTCAATCTAATTACTTTATTTTAATAGGATTAAAATCTATAGCATCACAGGAAGTAAGAAGAAATTCTATTCCATCTATTTGGTCTTTAAGACTTTTTATTCCTTCACCATGAATGTGCCCATATATGCATTTTTTAACATTGTATTCTTTAAGAACATCCAGGAGCAAATTCCCTTCGTGCTTATCATTAAATGGAGGATAATGAGTCATTGCAATAAATTCCCTTCCCCCCATTTTTTCTCCTTCTATAAGAGAATTTCTAAGCCTGATGGCTTCTCTTTCATATATCTTTCTGTCATGTTCTGTAAATTCCGAAGCATTTCCGGGAACTACCCAGCCTCTTGTACCACAAATAGCTGTTTCCTCATATAAAAATGAATTATTTTGTATAAAATTCACATTATCATATAAGGAGTTTAATTTAGTAATTGAGGTCCAGAAATAGTCATGATTTCCTTTAACTAATATTTTTCTTCCCGGCAGGGAATTGAGATATTCAAGATCCTGCATACTGCCTTCCAGCTTCATTGACCAGGATATATCTCCTGCTATTAAAACAGTATCCTCTTCCCTTATATTAGCTTTCCAGTTTGCTTTAATATTATCATGATGTTTATACCATTTAGGTCCAAAAATATCCATAGGTTTATCATTCCCAAAGGATAAATGGAGGTCAGATATTGCATATAAACTCAAAATATCACCTACAATTTATATAATACGGAATCTATCATATTTTTTCTTTCCTCTTTTTATTATCATTTCCCCGTCTTTAAAATCATCTTCGCTGATAATATAAGCAAAGTCTGTTACCTTTTTATCATTTATAGACAGTCCACCTTGAGCAATAAGTCTTTTAGCTTCTCCTTTAGAAGGAAGAATTCCACTTGACACAAGAAGGTCAGCTATAGTTTTTCCCAGTACATCTTTTGAAACATCTATGGCAGGAACACTTGACATATCATCACTTACTCCAAACAGCGCCTTGGCCCCAAGCCTTGCCTTTTCAGCCTCAGTTTCTCCATGTACCAGCTTTGTAACTTCATAGGCTAAAACTTCCTTAGCCTGATTTATTTCCTGATCTTTTAATGAGCCTAATCTTCTTACCTCATCCATTGGAATAAACGTAAGAAGGCTTAAGCATTTTTCTACATCCTTATCATCTACATTTCTCCAGTACTGATAGAAATCAAAGGGAGATGTTTTTTCTCTATCCAGCCAAACTGCTCCATTTTCTGTTTTGCCCATTTTCTTTCCTTCTGAATTTGTAAGAAGGGTAAATGTCATGCCGTATGCCATAGTTTCGCTCTTTCTTCTGATAAGATCGGCTCCTGCCAATATGTTTGACCATTGATCGTCTCCGCCTAATTCAAGTTTACAGCCATATTTTTTGTTTAAAACATGAAAATCGTAGCCCTGCATTAGCATATAGTTAAATTCTAAAAATGTAAGTCCCTTTACTAATCTTTGTTTAAAGCATTCAGCGGTTAACATCCTGTTTACTGAAAAATGAGCTCCAACATCTCTTAAAAATTCCACATAATTTAAACCTAATAGCCAGTCTGCATTATTCTCCATAATTGCTTTCCCATCTGAAAAATCAACTAGTCTTGCCATTTGCTTTTTAAAGCAGTTTCCGTTATGCTCTATCTCTTCTCTGGTAAGCATCTTTCTCATATCAGTTTTTCCTGAAGGGTCTCCTACCATTGCAGTCCCCCCTCCAATTAAGGCTATTGGTCTATGCCCTGCCCTTTGCATATGAGCCATTACCATAAGCTGAATAAAATGTCCTACGTGCAGGCTGTCAGCTGTTGGGTCAAAGCCTATATAAAAGGTAACTTTTTCTTTACCTAATAATTCTCTTATTTCATCTTCGTGGGTTAATTGTTTTATGTATCCTCTTTCAAGAAGGGTATCATATACATTTGCCATTAAATATACCTCCAATTGTACTTATCTGCTTATTATTATATAAATAAAATATAAATTAATCAAGGTAATTACATAATACTCTTTCAGCTGATTTTTAGATTAAAAAATGCTGTTGATATAATCAACAGCATAATTTTATGCTACATACTTTTTCATAAACTCAGGAATTTCTTCCTTCGTTGTGTTTATATTTATATAAAGCTCAACGTTATATTTTTGAGACAATTTTTCAATCTTTTCAAACAGACTTCCCGCTTCTTCTAAGTTGCCCTTAACTATGTTTAAAAGTCCATCAACAAATATTTTTTCTACATCATAATCTTCTGATAATATACCACACAAAAACCCATAAAAATCATTATAATCGTTTAGTTCATACTCACTTGAATTTATAAATCTTATCTTTCTGTCTAGTTCATGCATCGGCCTTGAATCATCATCAATATATACCAAATCTCCTTTGGCATTTAAGGCCATTTCATTAGCCGTAGAAATTAGTGCTTTAGTCTTTCCAGATCCTCTTTTGTTACAGTTCAAATGAATCATTTCTACCACCCCTTATTTAATTTTAGTATAGGTTTATACAAATTATATAATATTCAGAATATTTATTCAAGTTAAATATAATAAAAAGAGGAAATTTTATCCTCTTTTTATTTTGAAATTTTCTAATGCTTTAATAAATATAGCCGCTGTGATTAATCCTGCCGTTCCCTGAACTATATTAGTTGGTATATCAAGAAGGGATGCCTGCAATCCTCTTATAAAAGTATAGCTTTCTGTACTTGTAAAGAATTTATAAATTATTGCTCCTGTAAGATAATATCCTGCTATCATCCATAAAACAGCCGGTATAAATGCAAATACATTTTTATACTTTTCATACAATACAGATGCCAGATATGCCATTACACCTTTAATAACAAGGGTAAATGGAGACCAAATCATATATCCTGATGCAACGTCAAATAAAAACATTGAAATGCTTGATGCTGCAACTGCCTTTTTTCTTGAAAGTATTGCTGCTGACAAAAGTACCATTCCATCACCTAAATGAACTGTACCAAAATGAGAAGGAAGGTGAAATAAATAAGTAACTATAAATATCACTGCTGCCATAAGTCCTGTTTCAACAATGTCATAGGTTCTGCTTTTTTTTAAATTTTTTTCCATTATAATCTCTCCTCGCTCTCTATTCTATTATTATATTTGTAATTTAAATATAAATAAAGTGTATCGATACAATTCAAGAATAATATATGATTATATGGATAAACTAATTATATGATGTTATGTGGAGGTAAAATATGAATATACTTTCCTTTATAACAAGCCTGCTGCTGGTTATTTGCTTTGTAGGTCTTGTTTTTAAGTTTGGAGGGAATCTGATTAATTTTTTGATATTTATAGCAGGGATTATATTTATTGCAGATGTATTAGTTAATTATAAGTTAAGATAATAGGTTTTAATGAATATAATAATATGGATATAGGATAAATAGTATAAAATGATTGTTTATTCTATATTATTTTATATTAAAGCCTAATTTAAACTGTAACCTGAAGTAGAAACCTCCGCTTATAGAAGTGGAGGTCTTATAATTTATATAAAAAAAAGGATATATTTAATATATAATATATCCCACATCTTACTTTATAATATTTTTATTAAATGGTATAGATAAAAAGCTGCTTATTATTTGATTTAATCTTTATTCATATCAGATAGAACAAGCCCTTTATTATGTTCCAGTGCCCAGGATATGGACCATTGACTTTGAAATAGTATCAAGCTTCTGTCCCTTTTATCCTTAACTAGTTTGGAATCTGAAGTAAGAACTAGATTTTCAGGCTCTCGATCGCATTTCTCTATCCACCTTATGCTGGTGTAAGGAAGTCTTTCCAATTTAAGATCCACATTATATTCATTTTTCAGTCTATATTCCAATACTTCAAACTGAAGAACACCAACGACTCCTACTATAAGTTCTTCAATTCCAATGTAAAGCTCCTTAAATACCTGAATGGCACCCTCTTCAGAAATCTCCGTTATACCCTTTATAAACTGTTTCCTCTTCATTGTATCCATAGTCTTTACCCTGGAAAAATGCTCCGGAGCAAAGGTTGGTATTCCTTCATAAACTAAGTCTTTATTATTTTGGCTTAGGGTGTCTCCTATTTTGAATATTCCAGGGTCAAATACACCTATTATATCTCCTGCATAAGCTTCCTCAATTATCTCCCTGTCCTGTGCTAAAAATTGCTGAGGCTGAGAAAGCTTTATCTTAGTTCCTTTTTGGGCGTGGTAAACTTCCATTCCCTTAGTAAATTTACCTGAACATATCCTCATAAAAGCTATTCTGTCTCTATGGGCAGGGTTCATATTAGCCTGAATCTTAAATATAAAGGCTGAAAAATTGTTTCCTTTAGGGTCTATTATCCCATTATTTGATTTTCTTGGAAGGGGAGGCAGAGTATATTTTAAGAAGTCCTCTAAAAATGGCTCAACTCCAAAATTTGTAAGAGCACTTCCAAAAAACACTGGTGTCAAGCTTCCATTCCTAATCTTATCCAGGTCAAACTCATCTCCTGCCATATCAAGCAGCTCTAAATCATCTTTAAGCTTGATAAGAAGATGCTCCCCTATTATTTCTTTAACTTTATCATCCTCCAGGTTTCCTTCTATTACTTCAACCTGATTTTGTCCGTGATTACCGCCATTAAATAGCTCAATAATATTTTTTGTTCTATTGTATACGCCTTTAAACTCTTTACCGCAGCCTATAGGCCAATTCATAGGGAAAGAATTTATACCCAGTTCTTTTTCTATATCTTCCAATAATTCAAATGGGTCCTTAGATTCTCTGTCAAATTTATTAATAAATGTAAATATAGGGATTTCTCTTATAGAGCAAACATGAAACAGCTTTTTAGTCTGAGCCTCCACACCTTTAGCTCCATCTATTACCATAACTGCAGTATCTGCAGCAACCAGCGTCCTGTATGTATCCTCACTGAAATCCTGATGGCCTGGAGTATCTAGTATATTAATGCAAAAGCCGCCGTATTTAAACTGCATAACTGATGAGGTAACAGAGATACCTCTCTGCTTTTCTATCTCCATCCAGTCAGAAACAGCATGCTTGCTGGCCTTTCTGGATTTAACAGAGCCTGCAAGCCTAATAGCTCCACCATATAATAGAAGCTTTTCTGTTAGGGTTGTTTTACCCGCATCCGGATGTGAAATTATGGCAAAGGTCCTTCTTTTATCTATTTCATTTATATAATCCTGCATGTTTTCTCCTCTTCCTTTAAATCAGAAAATTGAATAATTGATTTTTTCTTATATTCTAACTGACTTAAAAATTATATCAATATAATATGTTTTTTTCAACAAAGAATAAAAAATCCTCATCCTGTTGAATAATATTCTTATTTAGTATAGTATTTCTTATATGTTGTTTTAATATTTATAGTTTATGCAAGGAGGATGTATGTACAAGTTAGTAGCATTAGATATGGACGGAACTCTATTAAATAATGAAAAAAAGATATCTGAAAATAATAAGGAAGCTATTTTAAAATGCAAAAACTTAGGCGTTAAGTTTGTATTATCAACAGGGAGGCCTTTATCCGGAATAAAAAAGTATTTAGAACAGCTGGGATTAATGGAAGATGATAATTATTCAGTTTTACTAAATGGAGCCTTAGTTCAAAATAACAGTACAAGCAGTACCTGTTATGAAGAAGGTCTCACTTATGAGGAGCTTCTACTAATTAAAAATTTTTTAGACAAAAATAATGTTAATTTTCATATTTTCACAGATAAATGTGTATACTCAGAAACAGGCAATTTATATACTGAATATGAATCAAGAGAAAATAATATTCCATTAATTAGAGACAGCTATTCGGAAATAAAAGATGAGAAAATATTGAAGCTGGTAATAGGAGAAGAAAGTGAAAAATTAGATCAGGTAGAAAAAATAATTCCAAAAGAATTTAAAGATAAATTTACAACAATGAGAAGCACACCAATATTTTTTGAATTTCTAAATAAAAAAGCAAGTAAGGGAGCTGGAATAGAGTTTTTGACTAAGCTTTACGGATTTAAAAGAGAAGATGTAATTTGTATGGGAGATGCAGAAAATGACATATCCATGCTGAAGTATGCAGGACTTCCAATTACTCTTTCAAATGCTTTCCCTAAAGTTAAAAAAGCTGCAAAATATATAACTTCATCAAACCAGGAAGATGGAGTAGCAGAAGCTCTTAACAAATTTATATTAAAATAAAAAAATCGACTGATGTCGATTTTTTATTTTTGGATAAATCCTATTTTTTTCTGCATTTTTCTCAAAGTCTTATTTGCTGCATAGCTGGCTTTTTCAGCTCCCGCCTTATAAATGTTTTGTAAATATGCTTTATCTGTAAGTAAATCCTTCACTTTTTTCTGAATAGGCTCAAATTCAGAAATTATAGCTTCTGCCACATCCTTTTTAAACTGTGCGTAGCCTAAGCCCTTATACTTTTCTTCAATTTCAGAAAAGCTAATACCTGATATTGCACTTAATATTGTCATCAAATTTTTAACTCCCATCTGCTCATCAGAATACTTAACTTCACCTATACTGTCAGTAACTGCTCTATTTATCTTCTTTCTTATAACATCAGGCGGATCCATAACCAGTATAAAGCTGTTTGCATTGTCTGACGACTTTGACATTTTTTTATCTGGATCCTGAAGATCCATTATTTTAGCTCCTGACTCCGGAATATATGGTTCAGGAATAACAAAGGTATCACTGTATAAATTGTTGAATCTGGCAGCTATATCTCTAGTAAGCTCTAAATGCTGCTTTTGATCCTTTCCAACCGGGACTAAGTCTGTCTGATAAAGTAAAATATCAGCCGCCATAAGCACAGGATAATTTAGAAGTCCTGCTAAAACTCCGCCTTCATATTTATTTGATTTATCTTTAAACTGAGTCATTCTGTTTAGTTCTCCAATATAAGTGGAGCAATTTAAAAGCCAAGCTGCTTCACTATGGGCAGGAACATGAGATTGAATAAATATTGTATTTTTTTCCGGATCTATTCCGGCAGCAATATATATTGCCAACAATTCCAAAGTCTTTAATCTAAGCTCTGCCGGTTCCTGTCTTACAGTAATGGCATGTAAATCTACTATGCAATAATAGCAGTCGTAAGCATCCTGAAGCTTTACCCAATTTTTTAATGCTCCTAAATAGTTACCCAGTGTAAGCTCTCCAGAGGGCTGAATTCCACTAAAAATTGTCTTCTTTTTCTCTTCCATAATTACCTCCTAATAATAAAAACCCTATAGTATTAAAACTATAGGGCGAAATATCGCGGTACCACCTAAATTAAAAGGATAGCCTTTCATCTTTTTAGATACTACAGAAAATCATAAAATTTTCCAACTGCATATCAAGTCATTGTAACGTATGACGTGCGTCCTTAACTACTTCTTTCATCAAGGCTCCTCCAAGACCCATTCACCTTAAGCATGACTGCCGCATTACACCATCTGCAGCTCTCTTTAAGTTTGTTTTTAAGATTACTTGCTTCTCTTCAACGGATTTTACTAAATTATATAATTTAAACTTTGATTTGTCAATATTACATTGCCTCATATCTTTATTAGTATATTATGTGATTTCCTTTCTTCCAGCATTATTTCTTCAGCCTTTATCCCATCTATATATATACCCTTATCTTTATCTCTGACCACAGTTATTTTATAATTATATTTATCTGTAATATATTCAAGTTTGTAGCCCTTCCATTTATCAGGGATACAAGGCTGGATTTTCATTATTCTGCCCTGAATTTTAAGTCCCAGGATTCCTTCTATCCCAACTCTATACATCCATCCCGCAGCTCCGGTATAGAAGCTCCAGCCTCCTCTTCCTATATGAGGTTCCGTTGCATAAATATCTGCTGTCATTATATATGGTTCTACCATATATATATCACTTTCAAGCTTTGTCTTCGAGTGATTTATAGGATTTAAATCACTGTACATGTCATAGGCCATATTACCTCTGTTTAGCATTATCTCTGCAAGTACTGCCCAAATGGCACCATGAGTATACTGTCCTCCATTTTCTCTGACTCCAGGTACATATCCCTTAATATATCCAGGTTCCTTTTCCCATTTATTAAATGGAGGTGACAGAAGAAGGATTAATCCCTTATCCTTTAGATACAAGTTCTTTTCCAAAGAATCCATAGAGGTTCTGGCCCTATCCATATCTGCCACACCGGAAATAACAGACCAGGACTGAGATAGAGAATCTATTTTGCATTCACCGCTGGATATTGACCCAACAGGTGTTCCATCATCAAAATAGGCTCTTCTATACCAGCTTCCATCATAAGCATTCTTTTCTATATTTTCCTTGATGAAATTTAAATTATTTAAATAGCAATCTGCCTTTTCATTCATATTTTCATTTTTTAAAACTGGAATTATATCCTTTAATATCCTACATAAGAAGAATCCCAGCCAGATACTTTCTCCTTTTCCTTTATTACCAATAGTATTCATTCCGTCATTCCAGTCACCGCTGCCCATACGAGGCAAACCGTGAGAACCATATTTCAAACTTCTGTCTATGGCTTTTATAATATGGGAAAGTATAGGCTCTTTAATATCAGAAACAGTTGATATATTGTATCTTTCATCCTCTCCTTCTCTTAATGGGACATCCTTAAGATAACTTACCTGTTCTTTTAATATGCTGTAATCTCCGGTAACATTGATATAATCTAATACTACATAGGGAAGCCATAGCAAATCATCGGAAAATCTGGTTCTAATACCGCTTTCTACATATGGATGCCACCAATGCTGAACATCTCCCTCCTCGTATTGTCTTGAAGCAGAAAGAAGAATATGTTCCCTTTCTAAATCAGGTTTTATATAATGAAGTGCCATAACATCCTGAAGCTGATCCCTAAAGCCATAGGCTCCTCCGCATTGATAAAATCCGGTTCTTCCCCAAATTCTGCAGCTAAGAGTCTGATATAAAAGAGGACCATTTATCAGAAGGTTAAAATCTTCATCCTCTGTTTCTGCTTTTAGACTTCCCGTAATGCCCTTCCAGTATCTTTTTGTCTTTTCTAATTCTTCCAGTGCAGCATCTGGATTTTTATATTTTTCTGTTACTTTATCTATTTTGTCCAGAGAATCTTCTTCGCCTAAAATGATTATTATCCATTTTTCTTCACCTTTTTTTAAGTCAAAGCTGCTGAGAGCCGAAAGACAAGGATCAAAGCCTGCTCCAACCTTATTTGAAAGGGAAATGTTCCTTAACCCCTCAGGATTATCAAGAGATTGATTTCTGCCAATAAATTCTTCTCTTTTCCCCGTATATGAATTTTCTCCTGCCAATAATTTAAGATAAGCAATTTCTTTGTTAAATGGGTAGTTATAAGGGTTATTGGCATATATATAGTCTTTATCTTTATTTATATAAGTTGTAATATACTGAGCTGTATTTTCCTTATTAACCCCCATGACTAAATCAATATAGCAGGCCAGTGAAATTTTTCTGTCTTCATCTCTGTTATTCTTAATTTTTATTAAATTTATTTTTAGATTTCCTTCAATTGGTACAAATACTATCATTTCACCTATTAAATCCATAAAATAATGTTTAAATACGGAATAGCCAAAACCATGCTGCACTATATATTCACCCTGATCTCTTATTGGCTTTCCGGTAATAGATGACAGTGCTCCATCTTCGTCCTTGAAATAAATCAGTTCTCCTTCTCCATCTATAACAGGATCATTACTCCAGGATGATATCTTATTTTCTCTGCTGTTTTTATTAAAGGAATAGGAGACTCCCAGCTCGGATATCATAGTTCCAAAATTTTTATTTGAGATAATATTTACCCAAGGCTTAGGTGTATTGCTGTAATTATTTAAAAGTACTGTATATGAGCCATCCTTTTTATTAAATCCTCCGTAACCATTAAAGAACTCCAGCTCTTCTTTTTCAAATTCATAGAAGTTTTCACATTTTACTTCTTTAATTTCCAGATCAATTTTTTTTATCTTGTCAGCTTTTGTTCTTATTCCGTTCATCAGACTTCCATTATCAGAATCCAGAAGAAGTCTTGATGATCCATATAATAAATTTCTAAATTCTTCTGTTATAGTGTCTTCCTTAATCACAAAAATTTTACCTTTAATTTTTATCTGGCATCTGGTCCTAGCTACCTCATCTGAGGCTAATCTCCATATTGGATGCTCATAGCTGCTTTTATCCTTTACCTCTATTACCAGATCGAAATCAAGCCCTTTAGTATTTAGATAGTAAAAAGCTTTTAATACCTGTTTCAGTAAATAAATACCTTTTTGATCTCTTAATATAAGTGTAACGATAGGCAAATCTCCGGATATACCATGCTTCCAAAAATCAGTTTGATAAGCTTTAATTTTCATAATATAATTATCCAATTCTTCTGTTTTGCTGCTTAAGAAAATTATTTTTGAAGCCATAAGCTGATAAAGGTTTGCCTGAGCTGCTTTTATTGAATTATACTTCAATTCAATTTCTTTTTCGATTTTTGAAAGTAAAAATGTCCTGTCAACCATCCCCATATCCTTATATTTTTTAATAAGAGATAACCCTTTATTTAAATTAGCTGAGTAAGCTGTAATAAAAGCAATACTTGCTGATTTATTCTTTTTTATTTTTATTCTTTGTCTTATTGAAAATATCGGGTCTATAACTGCTCCTAAAGTATTACTTAAATTCTTATCTTTATCTAAAGCCTGTGGGTTTTTAAGATTTCTTCCTCTTCCAATAAATTTTTCTCTTGAGGTTTCATAGGTTATATCTCCAAAAGCCTCCCCTGATAAGACTATTGACTGAAGTAAAAATTCTTCCCTGCTTTTTGGTTCTCTTTTTCTTCTTCTTCCAATAAGACTTTCTGTTTCAGCATCATATTCTGTACTGATAAAGAGGTTTGAAAAAGCAGGGTGACTCAAATCGCTGTTATATGAGGACAAGGCTATTTCCATATAAGATGTAATTTCAATTACTATATCTTCTTCACCTAAATTATTTATTGTTATCTTTCTAAGCTCTACATCATCCTCAGCAGACAGGGTGATTTTTGTTGTTGTTTTAATGTTTCCATCCAATCTGGAGAATTCAGCACAAGATAACGAAAAACTTACATTATACCTATCTCCTTCCTTTTTTACCGGCTGATAATAGCTGCTAAAAATTTCATTTTCCTCAATATTTCTTATATAGAAGAAATATCCCAAATCATTTTTGACTTTGTCTCTTCTCCATCTATAAAAGAAAATATTATCATTTTTGCTCCATCCGCTGCCGCTGTTTGTTATCATCATATGACAGCTTCCATTTGAAAGAAGCAATGTTTCCGGGTCTTTAGTATTTGCAGTTCCATAATTTCTCACTACGCTGGAATTTTTATATCCGCTGCTGTATTCTTTTTTAAAGCTGAATTTTCTCCTATATACTATTTTCTTTGGAGCCTTTTCCTGCAGCAGCAGTTCTACAGATTTAACTCTGGGTATACTGTGAAATCTATTCTGCAATATATTTTTATTAATTACATTATCCAGCGATAACAGGCTCATTCCTAAATGATGAACCATAAAGCACTTGACAACTCTGCCCTTTTCGTTTTTTCTGCCTATATTATGAGTATAATCTATAGCTTCATAAAAGCCATATCTGCCGCTTGTGCCTAATTCTTTAAGCTTTTTAAGGTTATTATATGCGCCTCTTTTATCAGTCATCAGAGCTAATATTGAGGAATAAGGAGATATAACAAGTTCATTTGAAAGTCCTCTTTTAAGTCCGATTCCAGGTACACCAAATGCTTTATACTGATATATCATGTTAATGTCAAAATCATAAAATGCAGATTCTGATATACCCCAGGGGACTTTTTTTCTGCTGCAATACTCCTTCTGACCATTTATTACCGAATTATATGTTAAATCAAGCAGTGAGTCTTTGTAATTTTTCATTATAAGCTGCGGCATAAAATATTCAAACATAGTGCCGCTCCAGGATACTAAACCTTTTTTACCCTTTCCCATTATTGCTGCTGCGCGGCCTAGCTTAAACCAATGTTTTACTTCTATCTCTCCTTTTGCTATTGCTATAAAACTGGCCTGCCTTGCTTCTGAGGCTAAAAGGTCATAATAGCAATTATCCATTGTCATTCTGTCAACATTATATCCTATGGAAAACAGCTCTTTGTTTTGATTGTACATGATTGTAAAGTCCATATCCTCTACCAGTTTGTCAAAATAACATATTATATTATCAATAGATTTTACTATCTCTTCGCTTTTATTTACTTTATTGCCATTAATCTTTATATAATTTATTTCATCTATATATTTATTTATATCAGATTTAAGTTTTTCACTCCAATAACTTTCTACACTTTTTTCAACTAAAATACTGTTTATTTTAGTTAAAAAATTATAAAACTTGTTTATATCAGTATCGCAGCAGTATTTAGGAAAAATTTCTATTTCGGTTTCATCATTGGCAAGTGATATGGTATCATTAATTCCAATTAAAATATTTTGATTGAAGAAGCTTCCATTTTTAATATCTGAAAGCGCTTTTGATGAAGTCATCAGATAACCGGCTAAATTACCACTGTCCACGGTGGATATATAACATGGACTTAAAGGCTTCAAGTTATTTAAATCATACCAGTTATAAAAATGACCATTATACATAGTAAGATTTTTCATGGTACTTATTGTACTATCCAGCCTATCAATTAAATCGATAATGCCAATATATCCCATGTCATAGGCTGCAATATTTGAAATAATTGTCATGCCAATATTTGTTGGTGATGTTCGAAGAGCTATATTTTTGTTTGGCTCCTCCTGAAAATTATCCGGTGCTATATATTTTGTGTTTTCATTTACAAAATCCTGAAAATATGCAAATATTTTTCTTGTAAGCTTTCTTAAATCATTTATCTGAGTATCGTTTAGCAATATAGTATTTTCTTTATTTTCCATGCTTATGAAATAAGCTGTATAAGGGCTTATAATCCATAATAAACATGGCAGCAGCATAATAATTCCTATTCTGCCGGATTCATAATAAGAGACAATCAGTATAATAATTGAATATACCGTTCCCGGCCACATAAGATATATAAAATCCTTCATATCTTTTCCCATTGCTTTTTCCATATCTTCTGCAGTCTGCCATTCCAAAAGCTTTTTTTTACTTATAAAAACTCTGTATATAGTTCTTATTATAGCATCCAGCATCAGATAACCCTGAAATGGAATAAAGGAAAATATCAGAAAGAACTGTTCAGCCACGTACTTAAACTTTGATACATCACCAGAAAGTCCGATTCCTTTAATTGGAGTTACAACAGTTTCCGAAACATCAAATATTATGGGGAACAAAAATGATACAAAAGCTATGGCTAAATATATTTCTTTATACTGAAAAAACATAATTGATATAAGAAGAAGAGTAACAATAGAAGGATACAATAAGCTTATTCTTAAATTGTCAATTATTTTCCATTTTGATAATCTGTTTAATTTATTGCTATTTAGATATTTTATTAGCTGCCAATCACCTCTGACCCATCTGTGAAGCCTCTTAGAACCTGAATTATAAGATGCCGGATATCCGTCAACAAGATTTACATCAGTCACCAGTGCTGTTCTTACCAGACTTCCCTCAAGCAAATCATGGCTTAATACTGTATTTTCTTTTATCTCTCCATCAGTGATAAAATTGAAGGCATCTATATCATAAATTCCCTTACCGGTATAAATACCTTCTTTAAAAGCATCCATATAAACATCTGAAATAGCTGTTGTGTATATATCAAATCCTGTTTCACCGGAAAATATTTTTGAGTATGGAGTCATATTCGCTGATCTGGTGCTTACAGTAATTCTGGGCTGCATAAGAGAATAGCCCCTTAATACTTTTTTGTTTTCATAGTCAATTACTGGCCTGTTAAGCGGATTTATCATAGCACCAACCAGCTTTCTAACTGCCTCCTTAGGCAAGAAAGTATCTGCATCCAGGGTTATCACATATTTTGCTTTAGTCAATTCTGAAATATCAGAGCTTAATACATTATAGCTGGTACTTTTATCTCCTCTCAGCAAATGGTTAAATTCAACCAGCTTTCCCCGTTTTCTTTCCCAGCCTAACCATTTATCTTCCTTGGGGTTATATTGTCTGTACCGGCTGAGGTAATAGAATATATCAGTATCTTTTTTATATTTTCTATTTAACTCATTTATATATTCTATACATTCATTTGTAATTTCCCAGTCCTCTTCCTCCTGCTGATTCTTACTATCCTTATAATCTGCTAATAAGACAAAATATAGATTTTTACATTCATTTGCCAGGTAATATATCTCAAGAGAGTCAATAAGTTCTTTTCCTCTCTTTTTATTCTTTATAATTGCAGGAATGGCAACTATAGTTCTAAACTCCTCCGGGATATCACCTTTGATTTCAGTCTTTGGAATAAAGGATGGCACAGCAACACTGTTTATACTCCAGTTTATAATGGAATTAACTATTTCAGAAAATGGAATTATAGACAGCAAATAAGCAGTAACATATTTGCTTAATTTAAAATCTGCATCCTTTACTGCCAGTAAATAAATAACAATGAAAGACAGAACTAAGGTAAATACAGCATTTAAAAATATATAAATATCAACCTTTTTATTTTGATTTACTTTCATTTTTTTTATGTTTAGACTTAATAAAAGTTGTTCTTTTCCATCATCGTCCAGATAATATCCTACATGCCTTTTATAATCTTCATCTCCCTTTGAAGATAATAGCACAGCTTCATCTGCTATATTTTTTTCAGGTATTTTATATTTTCTGGATATATATTCTATGGATGACCTGTAGTGCTCTTTGCTTTCAAAATCCAGCTTCTGATACAGCAGAATAGGATCATGATTTAAGATGCCGTCAACAACTGATAAAGAATTAAATATATCCTTAATGTCTATCCCTTCAGCAATTCTAAGTGAATTGATAAGGCTGCCGATATTGACCTTAAGTACTGCTTCTTCTTTGCCTTCTTCATTTATAATTTTGTTTAAATCATCTTCGCTTATAGAAATTTTTTTTAATAATTTATAATAATTTTCTGTTCCCTCTGCTCCATAATCTCTTAAAACTTTTTCAAAAGAAATGATATAATATTTTGAATAATTCCCCTCAGGGATCTTATCTAAATCTATTTCATATCTATCCTCGGATAATTTTATCAGGACCTTTTCCCCTTCCTCTTCTCCTTTAAGCCTTTCATTTTGTATGTAAATCAGCTTATCTGATACCCTGCTTATTTTATCAATAAGAGCCATCTTAATCATTACCGGAAGTGCCCAAAGCTCCGCTATATTAAGAGGTATATTTTCCTGAAATTTTGCAATAAATGAAATAAAAGTTTCCGTATCAAAATCAGAATCTTTATTAGATATATAATCCTCAACTATTTGATATATCCTGGGCTTATTGTTTAGTAAAACAGGCAGATTTTTAAAATAGGATCTGGAAACTGCAGATATTATCCCCCTATACTCTTTTTCTATCATATATAAATTATCTAAAAGCCATTCTGCCGGGGGAACAATTTGCTTTTTACTTCTGGACAGGTTATCTAATATTGTGTAGTCATGAAAAATACTTTTGAAACTTTTTTCTATATAATATATAAGCTCTGCAGTTCTTCTGCCATTTTTTACTTCTTCATATTTTTTTGAAATTTTTTCTGCATATGAAATTATCTCTTCTCTGCTTAAATTTTTATCTTCTATTACTCTATCCCATTTATTATTTCTAAATTTATAATAAATAATCAAACCTAATGCTGCCGCAATAATATATTCCATAAATCCACTCCCGTTACTGAAAACTTATAAAAAGTTATAAATTACTACATTACATAATAATCCATATGCTTTTATGTTTCATTCCTTATTCATAGTGTTCTTTTTCATATCATTACTAATACTACTCAAGTGG
>JBAXYJ010000037.1:0-16761 GCA_041670885.1 Clostridiaceae bacterium | reverse complement strand
TTATCATCAGAATTATTATTCTTTAAATCCTTAACTATTTTATTATATCCATCCTCAGTAAGCTGTTTTCTCTTTTTATTTAAATCAACCAGCTTCTCTGCTAAGGTTGAAGCTTCCGCAAAATCTTTCGTAAGTAAAAGCTGTACAGACAGTTTAGCATGCTCAAGCCTTCCTGTGGCATTTAAAGCCGGTCCAATAATAAATCCGATATGATATGAGCTGATATTTTCACTTTTTATGCTGCTTTTATCAATCAAAGCTAATATTCCGGGATTTTTAGATTTTTTTATAGCTTTTAATCCTTCTTTAACGATTATTCTGTTTTCATCTATAAGATCCACCACATCACATATGGTTCCAATTGCAGCTAGTTCCAGATATTCATCTAAGTCTAATTTTTTATCAAAATATGAGTATAATTCCTGAATAAATTTCAATGCAATTCCTGCACCGCATAGTGATTTAAAGGGATATTTATCATTATCCCTCTTAGGATTAATAACTGCATCAGCTTCAGGAATAGATTCCTTAATTTCATGATGATCTGTAACTACCACCTTAAATCCAATAGATTTTGCATAGCTGACCTGATCATTTGAGGATATACCATTATCACAGGTAAGTAAAATCTGGTTTCCTTCAGCTCTAAGCTTGTCTATACTTTCATTGTTAAGACCATATCCTTCCTGCTCCCGATCAGGAAGATAGTAGCTTGTTTTCCCTCCCAGATAACTTATTCCTTTATATAATATACAGGTGCTTGTTATTCCATCTGCGTCATAATCTCCGTAAATTACAATATTTTCTCCATTATTAATGCCCTTATATATTATTTCTGCTCCTTTCCTCATATCAGTCATAAGAAAAGGGTTGTACATATTTTTTAATGAGGGGTCTATATATCTATTAATATCTGGGATTGATATAATTCCTCTATTTGATAATATTTTCAATATACTTTTATCTAATCCGGTGATTGATTCTATTTTTTCATATTCGTTTTTAGTTTTCTTTAAAAGCCACTGTTTTTTCATTTACTCTCCTTGCGTGATTACCTTAATAGACTATCTGTATTGTCCCATCCTTTAATACTTTGCTTAATGTATCTCTTATTTTATTTGAATCTATATTATATATATTATCGTCTGTCTCCATCAATATATCTGTAGTTATATCATTACATAGAAGAACTGATTTTTCATGTCTTATAGCTTTTAAAAAGCTGATTTTCTCAATAGACTTTTTTATCTCCTCTGTTTTATATTCCTTTGACTTTACTCCTTCTATGAGGCTGTTTATTATTTCCATAGTTTTATCTATATTTTTTTTTGAAACATTTATGTTAATTGCGTATAACTTTATTCCTTTTTCATTTTTAACTTCTGTATTAATATCATAACAAAGAGCTTCCTTGGTTCTAATCTGATTGTAAAGAATTCCGTTGCCTGCTCTTCCAAATAAATAGTCAAACACCTTAAAAGCAAATATTTCTTCTTTATCCAAATCCGATATGGCAAACAAATATTTTATTTTAGCTCCATTTAATTTTAAATCATCCTTTATAAATATTCCAGGAATATTCTTTTCATAATTTATTAGAGTACTGCTTTTTGATTTTCTATTAAAATCAGAAAAATATTTTTCTATTAATCCTAAAGCTTTTTCTTTATTTAAATTAGTTGATATGGTTATTATGCAGTTTGAAGAGGTATAAAATTTATCATAAAAGCAATATAACGCAGAAGTATCAATAAGGTCAAGCTGCGCTTCTTCTCCAATTATGGGGTATTTTATTCTCCTGTTTTTAAAGGAATTATAAAAAGCTTCATCTTCCAGAAATTTATCATTATCATCCTTCCACTCTCTAAGCTCTTCCTTTATAATTTTTATTTCTTCTTTTAATTCTTTTTCTAAAAACACAGGATATTTAATTATGTCTGAATAAATATCAAGACATTTTTCAAAGTCCTCAGGCAGAAGTGATCCATAATATATGGCATAAGGGTAATTAGTCATAGCATTTGAGAATCCAAAGAACCTATCTATATCAGAGCTTATTTTAGCCTCATCTCTGTTTTTCGTCCTTTTAAAAAGCATATGCTCCAGTGCATGGGCTGTACCTAATGGGTAACCCTCTTCATTTAATGCACCGGCATCAAAGCCAATAGAAAAAGATGTTATTTTGTTTTCATTATAAATATAATTAATTTTTAATTTATTGTTAATTTCTATAGTTTCCATTCTTTTCCCTTTCTTTAAGTTTATAATTTAAGTTATCATAATTATATAATAATTTACCGGAGGAATATATGAAATTAAATAAAAGCATTATAGAATTTATAAAATATGGAGTTGTTGGAATCACTAATGTATTCATAGATTTTTCAATTTTAAATCTGCTTATGTATATCACTTCTGTATATAAAGGCGGACTGCTTATTATATTTAATATAATTTCCTTTATTGTATATTCTTCCAATGGTTATTTATTAAACAGAAAATTTACTTTCAAATCTAAAAATTCTTCTTATTTTCTTTACATAGTAGTATTAGGTTCTGCAATGATTATTAACAGCTATATATTATACTTTATATCAATAAATAATATTATGAATATAAATAAGGTAATATGGGCAAATGAGGCAAAGCTTTTTGCATCTGTAATTTCCGGTATATTCAGTTTCTTTTTAAATAAACATTTTGTTTTTAAGAATACTGCTGGAGAAAAATAAAAATCGACGGCTGTCGATTTTTATTTTAATATTAAATCTTCTCTTAGAGACATTTCTACATCTTTTCCCTGTAATATATTTACAATTTTAAGTGCAAATTCCACTGCAGTACCTGGGCCTCTTGATGTTATAATATTTCCATTTGTTACAACCTGGTCTTCAGAATAAATAAAGCCGGACATATTATCTAAGGCTCCCGGATATGAGGTTACTTTTTTACCTGATAAAACATCTGCTTTATTTAAAACCTTTGGAGCAGCACAGATAGCCGCTATAAATTTATTTCTTTTATTATATTCTTTTATTAAATTTATCAGCTGCTTATTTTCCATAAGATTTAAAGTCCCTGGCATACCGCCGGGCAAAACTATCATATCATATTCATCTTTTATATTACAAATCTTAAAATCTGCTTTTACTGTTATATCATGAGCTCCCCTTACGTATTCTCCGCCAACTGAGCAGATATCAGTTTTAATATTTGCCCGTCTTAGAATATCAACTGCTGCCAATGCTTCTATTTCTTCAAAGCCATCTGCTAAAAATACTATTACCTTTTTCATTACTATCTCCTAATACTCCCAGTTCATTGATCTTTTAACTGCTTCCATCCAGCCTGCTTTAAGATTAATTCTCTCTTCATCTCCCATGCTAGGTTTAAAGCATCTCTGAACTTTTCTAAATTTCTTTATTTCTTCTTTATCTTTCCAGAACCCTACAGCAAGCCCTGCTAAATAAGCTGCCCCTAATGCGGTAGTTTCAATAACTTCCGGTCTTTCAACTTCAGTATTTAATATATCTGACTGAAACTGCATTAAAAAGTTATTTGTACAGGCTCCTCCGTCTACCTTCAGGGATTTCAATTTAATACCAGAGTCCTCTTCCATGGCTCTAAGTACATCATAGACCTGATAAGCCAAGGATTCAAGTGTAGCCCTTACAATATGAGCTCTGCCGGTTCCTCTTGTTATTCCTACAATAGTTCCTCTTGCATACTGATCCCAGTATGGTGCTCCCAGCCCTACAAAGGCAGGAACCAGATATACTCCGCCGCTGTCTTTTACGCTTGAAGCCATTTCCTCTGTTTCTTTTGCACTATTTATTATTTTAAGTTCATCTCTAAGCCAGGAAATGGCAGCACCTGCTATAAACACACTTCCTTCTAGAGCATAGCATACCTTATTGTCTAAACCCCAGGCTATTGTTGTTAATAGTCCATTATTTGATTTTGTTGGCTTTTCACCGGTATTTAATAACAAAAAACAGCCTGTGCCGTATGTGTTTTTAGCCATCCCATTTTCAAAACAGGTTTGTCCAAATAAAGCTGCCTGCTGATCGCCTGCTATACCGGATATTGGTATTCTGCAGCCAAATAAATTTTCATCAGTGTAACCGTATACATGACTTGAAGGCAAAACTTCCGGCAGAATACTTTCCGGAATATCTAATATATCTATCAGCTCTTTATCCCACTTAAGATCATATATGTTAAATAAAAGTGTTCTTGAGGCATTTGTATAATCCGTTACATGAACTTTCCCGCCGGTTAATTTCCATATAAGATAGGTATCTACAGTACCAAATAACAGATTCCCTTTTTCAGCATCACTTCTTGCACCTTCTACGTTATCCAGTATCCATTTTATTTTTGTTCCTGAAAAATAAGCATCCAGTACAAGCCCTGTTTTTTCTCTGAATATTTTATCTTTTCCTTCTTCTTTTAACTTGTCACAAATATGGGATGTCCTTCTGCACTGCCATACTATTGCATTATACACAGGTTTTCCTGTTATTTTATTCCATACGATTGTAGTTTCCCTCTGATTTGTTATACCAATTCCGGCTATATCAGCTGCATCAATATTTGCTCTGCTTAGAGCTTCTTTGGAAACCTGATACTGTGATGACCAGATTTCTTCCGGATTGTGTTCAACCCAGCCCGGCTTTGGATAAATTTGAGTGTACTCTTTCTGTGCCTGACTTACAATTTTACCGGTTTTGTCAAATATGATACACCTAGAGCTGGTAGTCCCCTGATCAAAAGACATAACATATTTTGTCATTCTATCTTCCCCTTTTATATAAAAATAATTTAATTATAAAACAATTTTTTCAGATTTACATATTCCAAAGTTTTCTGCATGTGGTGGATATAGCAACAGCCCCTGCATCTAGTGCACTATATATATCTGATTTTTGGGATACCAGTCCTCCTGCTATAATTGGCAGATTAACCTTTTCTCTTATTCTTTTAATTATGTCAGCAGATACGCCGGGCATGACCTCAATGGCATTTGGGCTGACATCTTTCAAGCTTTTTATACCTGTTTTAAAAGAGAGAGAATCTACTATGAACATTCTCTGTATAGTAATAAGCCCCTGCTGATTGCCATATTTTATGTTGGCTGTCTTAGTTGTTATTATACCACTTGGATTAACATATTTTTTAATAAATTTCACTCCTGCCTGATCAGCCTTAAGCCCGCCTATCATATCAAGATGAATAAAAACTTTTTTACTATTATCCATAAGTTTTTTTGAAATATCAGGAATGTTTATTATATCTCCAAACAGTACAAATACTATTTTAGCTTTGCTTTTTACTGCATTTTCTAAATCATCTTCATCTCTGACTGCTGCTATTATTGGGTTATCTGCCAGCAGATCTTCTATCATATGTTTCACCTACCCTAGTTCTACATATTTTATATATTCATCAAAAACCACAAGGAAAATATTTTTACCTTTTCCTGCCCTGTTTTGGTGTTTTATCTCATCTATGTTTATTTCCTTTTCAAATCCCTGGGATGATTTCAATAATATTTTATTATATATACTTTCTTTTTCTAAAATGCAGCAGAAAATCAGCTCATCATCTTCTTCTAAAGACAACCCATTTACTCCGGATGCAATCCTTCCCATTAAGCTTACTGAGCTAAGGTCAAATCTTATGCACATTCCTTTTTTTGAAACAAGAATTACCTCATCATCTTTTTCTTTAGAAAATGATACTCCAATAAGTTTATCATCTTTTTTAATTTTATACCCTGGGAAGGAATAGGATTCTGCATTATACTCGCTGAAAGCAGTTTTCTTTACCATTCCCTTTTGGGTAAAATAAACCAGGTCTATATTTTCACTAAAATCATAGGTTGATACAGCATTTAAAAGAGAACATTTTTTATTGTTAAATCCTTCAATAAAGCTTTCTATTCCTATTTCTCCCTCCAGGTTTTCCAGCATAAAAGCATCAACTATATGGGAGTTTCCGTCAGAAGTAAACAAAACAATTTTACTGGATGTATTTGTAAATAAGTTTATTCCTTTTCTCTTATAGTAATTCCTGTCTTCAATCTTTCTTATTTTGCCATCCTCACCAAGATTTAATTTAAATGTTTTATAAACTGCATTATCAGCTATACTTACATTTATTACAGGATTATTAGGCGGAAGCGAGAACATATTTATTCCTAAAATATTCCTTTCTGATATGGTCAGTTCCGGTTCCTCTATTGTAAATGTTAAACCATCACCAGTTTCAATATTAAATATTTCTCTTTCTTCTTCCTCTCCTCTAAGTGATGTAAACACCAGCTTTTCATCTTTTTTAAGCTTTAGAGCCATAATTTTAGTATAATTTGATTCAAATTTAGAAAGAGGTGTCTTTTTAACAGTGCCGTTTGAGGTAATCAAAATTATATCCTTATTTGATACCATATTTGATATAGAATAAGCTGCAACTAAGCTTTCCTTTCCTAAATCCATACCTTTTATAATTTCGTCTAATCTTTCTCCTTTTTCTTTCCATTTATATTCAGGAATATTTGTTCCTTTTAACTTATACATATTACCGCTATCTGTAAATAGTATAATATTATCCAGTGTATTTGAGAAAAGCAGGAATTTATTAAAATCTCCCTCCCTGTACTCAATATCCTCAACATTTGTATTAGACCTGTTATAGGTTTTTAGAGGAATCATTTTTATAAATCCATCCTTGGATATCGTAACAACAGTATCCTCAACTAGTATAAGCTCCTGCTTATCTATCTTTGCTTCCTCTTCATTTCTGATTATTTCTGTTCTTCTTTTATTACCATATTTATTTTTTATATCTATCAGATCTGTTTTTATTACCTTATCCAGTTCTTTTTCGCTTTCCAATATTCTTTTAAGACCTTTAATCTTTTTTGAAAGTTCTTTGTATTCCTTCTCAAAGGATGTAATTTCAAGGCCTGTAAGTCTGTATAACATAAGTTCCAATATAGCATCTGACTGAATATCGGTAAAATCAAATTTATCAACTAAGTTTTTATGAGCATTGGATTTTGAAGAAGATGCTCTTATAGTCTTAATAATTTCATCCATAATAGATATGGCCTTAATAAAACCCTCAATTATTTCAAATCTTCTCTCTGCTGTTTCTAACTCTTTTTTTGTTCTTCTTGTAACTACTTCTTTTTGATGAATTATATAATAATCCAGTATTTCCTTAAGACTAAGTGTTTTTGGCTTTCCGTCTGCTATTGCTACCATGTTGAAGCATAAATTAGACTGCAGATCAGTTTTTGAATATAAATATTTAAGAACCTTTTCTGCCTGCTCATAGTCTACTGATTTTTTAAATTCAATAACTGATCTTATTCCTGTTCTGTCAGATTCATCTCTTATATCAGCAATTGGCTCTAATACCTTTTGATGTCTTTTATCTCCAGTCATGTCAGATATAATGCCAAGTATTCTTGCCTTATTTCTTCTAAATGGGAATTCAGTAATTACTATGGCCAGCTTCCCGTTATCTATTCTCTCTATTTCGCATTTCGCTCTTAAGGTAACCTTTCCTTCTCCTGTTCTGTATGCATCAAGAAGGGATTCCTTTGCTATAATAACACCGCCTGTTGGCAGATCCGGTCCTTTAATAAACTTCAGCAGATCTTCTATTTTTGATGATTTATTATCAATAGAATATATTGCAGCATCAATAACCTCTCCCAGATTATGAGGAGGTATATTAGTTGCAAGTCCTACAGCAATTCCAAAGGCACCGTTTACTAAAAGATTTGGAAATCTGGCCGGCAGTACTTCAGGCTCTTTTTCCGAATCTGAATAGTTAGGGACCATATTTACAACATCTTTATCCAAGTCTCTAAGCATTTCCATAGCTATTTTAGTAAGTCTGGCCTCAGTATAACGCATGGCAGCGGCTCCGTCACCATCTATTGAACCCCAGTTTCCATGTCCATCGATTAAAGGCTCACGAGTTGTAAAGTCCTGGGCCATAATAACCATGGATTCATATACAGAGGTATCACCATGAGGATGATATTTACCTAATATATCTCCTACTATTCTGGCGGATTTATAGTAAGGTCTGTCCGGATATGCCTTAAGCTGATAAGCTCCGTATAAAATTCTCCTGTGAACAGGCTTTAATCCATCTCTCACATCAGGAAGAGCTCTGTCTTTTGCCACTTCCACTGCATAGGGAAGATAATTTTCCGGCATTGCCTCTTCTATAGGAATATCTATAATATTTTTATCTTCTGGAATATTTAACTTCTTAACCATTTAGTCTCCTTTTAAAATTCAGCATACTTATACATATAGTTTTTTCTGGGCTCAACAACATCACCCATTAGAAGAGAAACCATTTTTTCAGCTTTTGCAGCATCTTCTATGGTAACCTTCTGAAGAGTCCTGGTTTCCGGATTTAATGTAGTATCCCAAAGCTGGTCTGCATTCATCTCTCCAAGTCCTTTAAATCTTTGAATAAGGAATCCATTTCCTATTTGCTTTTTTGCGTCCTCCAGCTCAAAATCACTATAAGCATATAATACTTTATCTCCCTTTTTATCATTTTTGTAAACCTTGTACAAGGGAGGCTGAGCAATGAATAAATGTCCATTAGTTATAATTGGCCTCATATATCTATAAATATATGTCATCCACAGCGTCCTTATATGGTAGCCATCAACATCCGCATCTGACATTATTATTATTTTATTATATTTCAGGTCCCCTTCATTATAATTATCCAGAATACTGGTTCCTACAGCAGTATTAAATATCTTAAGCTCCTCTGAGGCTAAAACATTTTCTATCTTTTGCTTTTCTGTATTCATTATCTTTCCCTTGGATGGCATAATTGTCTGAAACCTTCTGTCTCTTGCCTGTTTAGCAGAGCCTCCGGCAGAATCTCCCTCAACTACAATAAACTCACAATATTCCGGTATTTTAAGGGTGCATACAGCTATTTTACCGGCTAAGGGTGAGGTACCTTTTCCTATTTTCTTTTTTTCAGCTTCGTTTATTTTCTTAATCTTCTCACGGCGAAGAGCTGAATCTACTGCATTGTTTATAATATTAGCTGCTGTTTCCCTGTTATCTTCAATCCACTCTGACAATTTGATATATGTAATTTCATTAATAAAAGTATAAGCTTCATTATTTCCTAATTTTGTTTTTGTTTGTCCTTCAAAAATCGGATTTGATATCTTAACCTTAAGAATTGAAGTTAAGCCCTCTCTTAAATCATTTCCATCAAAATCCTTATCCTTTAAAATATTAAGTTTTTTCCCCATGTCCTTAAAGGCTCTTGTCATGCCTGCCTTAAAGCCCGTTTCATGAGTACCTGCTTCAGTCATGGGAATATTATTTACATAACTTGCTATATATTCCGTGGTAGAATCCGTAAACTGCATGCAGATTTCCGCAGAAATAAGCAGGCCATTAATTTCTTTTTCTCCTTCAAATAGTATAGGATCTGTATGCAGTATAGTCTTACTTTCGTTTAAATAGTCGATAAAATCAAGCAGTCCTCTTTCTGAATGATATATCTTACTTATCTTTTCGTTTCCTCTGTCATCAACCAGCTCTAAAGTTATTCCCTTGTTCTGGAATGCCAGCTCCTGAAGCCTTTCATCTATTAAATCAAATTTAAATTCTGTTGATGTGAATATTTCATCATCAGGCAAAAAGCTAACTTTGGTCCCGGTTATTTTTGTATCTCCAATTGCCTTAAGCTCTGTTACCTTAGTTCCAGGCATTTTCCTCTTATACTTAGGATCATAAGCATACTCAAATCTCTGCCTGAATATCTTACCTTTTTGATATACTTCAACTTCCAGCCATTTTGATAATCCATTAACAACAGCAGCTCCCACTCCGTGAAGTCCTCCTGAGGTTTTATAATTTTTATTATTAAACTTACCTCCTGTATGAAGCTCTGTATATACCATCTCAACTCCTGATATTTTCTTTACAGGATGAATACCTGTTGGTATACCTCTCCCATTATCTATAACAGTTACACTTTTATCTTTGTTTAGTATTATGGTAGCCTTATCACCAAATCCATTTGTTATTTCATCTATGGCATTATCTAATATTTCCCATATGCAATGATGAAGCCCCTTTGCTGATGTTGACCCGATATACATACCCGGTCTTATTCTTACTGGTTCTAATTTTTCTAATGATGTTAAATCTGTTACTTCATATGACATATTATCACCCTATCTTTTTTTCTCATATAATTATTTTAAAGGTTTAAACAAAAATCGTAAAGAGATAATTTTAAAAACTCTAAAGGTGCTGATATATTAAGCAATAAATATATTGAATGTACCAAGTAATTTAAATTAAATAATAAATAACAATTTTTCTAAGTTCAGGGGGACTAATGAAAAAAATACGAATTATTATTTCTATTTTTAATCAATATATAATAATGGGGCACTTTTTATCTGCAATCCAGGATGTTATACCGGTTTTTTAACAATTATGATAATTTTTTCATTTTTATTATTAACCAGAAAAAGAGGGACTGGCTGTTGTATTTTTTTAATATCATAATTATCATAGCAGATTTAATTTATTTTAGATATTATAAAGATGTTCTGTCAATACCAATATGAATATATTCTTACTTAAAGATGTTAACTCATCTGTTACCTGATTCATATTTTTATAAAAAAGTTTTTTTATATAATTATCCAAGTGGAGTCTTTTCAGGGGTTTGTTATAAATATTCTCGGATATTCCGGTAAGATACTTCAACAAAATTTATTCGAAGAATTAAAACAGGCTGTTTAAACCTATTATTTTGCAGGCAAGCTTATTGTATTATGCATTTTTCTAAATAAATGATAATAATATTGTTCTAATTTGACAGATTGTTGTTGTTTTGATACAATATACCTAGTCTTCCGATTTTTCTGAATTTTCTTAATTTTAGGAGGTGTTAATTTATTGAATTGGAAAGAGGAATGGGCAAATAATATTTGTACAACAGATGATTTAAATGGATACATCAAAGAAGAAAACAAAGGTAAAATAATGGATGTAATAAAAAGGCATCCTATGAGCATACCACACTACTATCTAAACCTGATTGATAAAACTGATATTAAAGATCCAATTAAAAAGCTGTCAGTTCCAGGAATATATGAGCTTGATGACAGCGGAGACTATGATACCAGCGGTGAGGCTTCCAATACGAAATTTGCCGGACTTCAGCACAAGTATAATACTACAGTACTAGTTATTACTACTAACTCCTGCTTTATGTACTGCCGCCACTGTTTCAGAAAAAGAATGGTAGGATACTCCGAGGAGGAAATAAGCAAAACACTGGATTCCACATTAGAATATATAAAGTCTCATAAAGAAATAAATAATGTTCTTCTGTCCGGAGGAGATTCTTTTTGCCTTTCAAATAGTACAATAAAAAAATACATTGAAGGCCTTTCGAAAATAGAACATCTTGATTTCATAAGATTTGGGACAAGATCTCCTGTTGTATTTCCAGAGAGAATATATGAAGATAATGAGCTGCTTAGCATTTTAAAAAATGGAACTAAAAATAAGCAGATATATGTAGTAACTCAGTTTAATCATCCAAATGAAATAACTTATGAGGCAAAAAAATCTGTAGATGCTCTTCTTATGTCAGGAATAAGAGTTAACAACCAAACTGTACTTTTAAAGGGTGTAAATGATGACCCTAAGATACTGTCTTCCCTTCTAAACGGCTTAGTTAAGACAGGGATAAACCCTTATTATGTATTTCAATGCAGACCTGTAAAATCAGTAAAATCCAGCTTTCAACTTCCAATAATTGAAGCTGTAAGAATAATAGATGAAACCAAGCTTAACCTAAACGGTTTTAGTAAACGTTTTAAATTCATAATGTCCCATGTAAGAGGCAAAATTGAAATAATTGGTGAATATAATGGTAAAATTGTATTCAAATTCCATCAGGCTAAATTAAAAGAGGATAATAACAAAATATTTATGAGAGATATTGTGGAAAATGGGAAATGGCTGGATGAAAATTTAGAATTTATAGAATAAAAGATAAGGGAATCCTTATCTTTTATCTTGAATTTCTTCTATTCCATTTTTAGAGAACTTAATTTTTTCTGCTTTCAGGAGTCTTCCTACTGCTCTTTTAAAAGCATTTTTACTCATATTCAGCTCTGATTTTACCTTTTCAGGTGTACTACTGTCATTTAAGGGAAGAAATCCTCCCCTGCTTTTTAATTTATTTAATATTAATTCTGAGTCTTTATCCATTTGAATATATGCTTTTTCTCTAATGCTAAGATCTAATTTGCCGTCTTCTTTTACCTTAATTACTCTTGCATTAATAGTTTCTCCTATGTTTAAATCCTTAAACAGTTCATTGTTGTTAATAAGTCCCTGGTACTTATTATCTACTGCAACAAAAGCTCCAAACTGAGGCTTTATGCTATAAATTATTCCAGATACCTTATCATCTTTATTGTAGGGAGAATCATAACTTAATAATTTATATACATTCATTGTTCCACATAGTCTTTTAGTCTTATCTATGTATAAGCCGATAAAGTATTCCTTTCCTTCCTCTATATCATATGTCTGTTCTTTAAAGGGCAGAAAAAGATCCTTCTCCAATCCCCAGTCTAAAAATGCACCTATATTTGTTTTTTGCACTACTTTAAGCATAGCAAACTCTCCAAGAGTTAATTTAGGTCTATTTACTGTACCAATCAACCTGTCTTTTGAGTCTCTATATACAAATACCTCTATTTCGTCTCCTATATTTGCTCCCTCAGGAATTTGTTTCTTAGGAAGCAGTATATCCTCTATACCATTTGCTTCATCTGAATTAATGTATACTCCAATAGGAGCTTCTCTTATTATCTTAAGTTTCTGAATTTTACCTAACTCTATCATAAAATACCTCACTTTACTATGATAAGCACATTTTAGCATTATTAGATGACAATATGCAATAGCTTATAACATAAATGCATCAAATGAAACCATCATATCTCATATATATTATTTTAAATTCTTCCTTATTTCCTTGGTTACAAAAATAAAGAGCTATTTTCATATAATATTAAATTTTACCTCTTTTTAAACTTAATTCCAATTAATATTCCTAAAACAGTACCTGATATAAGTCCAGAAATAAACGCAATAAAAATCGATGTAGATAATTTTGATAGTGAAATGATGACTCTTGTCTCCATTTAATCACCTAAATAATCTTTTACTCTATTTTATGAATTAAAAGTATAAAAATATCCAATAAAACTAATTTATATTGTTTATTTTACTAATTAAATCTTCTAATGCCTGCTGGAACTTATTTGAGGAAATATGAGGGAAGGCTTTAAGAAAATGCTTTTGTTTAACAGAAATTCTGTTTAGCAGCCTTTCTTTTATCTCATGCAAAATTCCAAGTCTTTCTGAAATCTCATCTTTAATTTCTTTATTTAAGGAAGCAATATTAAGTTTTTCTAAGTCCTCAGTTCTTTCTATTATAACCTCCTGCAATTCAGTAAATAATTTTCTGAAAGTAATAAGTCCATTTATTGTTAATACCACATCTGTAATAAATAATACCAATAAAATATTGTATAAAACCTCTCCCATATTATTCATTAAATAATAGGTTATATTAGAGATATTTGGGTTAACATATTTTATGAAAATCAAGGACATAAATCCCCATAGTATTGAGAACTTTAAACATATATATCCTTTTATATTAAATTTTTCATCAGAATAATCCCACCATTTAGCATGGAACATCTTTTCCATAGCATATCCTGTACCGTACTCAATAATTGAAGCGATTAATGCTCCTCCAAAAAATGTTATAAATTCATTATTACTATAGGGTGTAAGGAAAAATATTAAAATCACTGCAGTTCCGCCATATATAGGGCAAATTGGTCCATAGAGGAACCCTCTGTTCGCAAAATTTTTCAGCTTATAGATATGATAAGAAACTTCAGTAACCCATCCTATGAAGGAATATATTATAAAGGAATAGAAATAATAGTAATACATGATTTTTCTCCTTTTTAAGATTAATCTAGTCTCTGTTTTAAATAATATCATTCTACCATAGATTTCAAAAACTTTCATAATTACCTTATGGCTGGTTTCCTGCCTTAAATTAATATATTTAAATATACAACTATGATATAATTATTCGAAAGGAGTGTATGCATCATATGTTTGGATACGTAACCCCATGCAAAATGGAACTGAAGATAAAAGATTATGAAAAATTCAAATCTTATTACTGTGGCTTATGCAGAGAAATAAAAAAAAGCTATGGAAATATTCCTAGAATTACTTTAAATTATGACATGACATTTTTATCGATTTTGCTGGATTCTTTAAGTTTAGGCAGGACAACCTATAAAACCGGAATATGTTTAGTTCATCCTAATAAAAAGAGAACATATATACACAATAGTAATGCTATAGAATATGCAGCATTTTGTAATGTAATTTTAGCTTATTATAAATTAAAGGATGATAAGCAGGATAACAAATCAATAAAATCCTACTTTTATTCAAATCTTATAGGTTTTTATATTAATAAAGGAAATAAAAGTTTTTCATATGTAGCTGAATATATTGAAAAACGCCTGACAGATTTATATAATTTAGAGAAGAATAATAATAATTTAAGTATAGATGAGCTGTCAGATCCATTTTCTCAAATAACAGGTTTTATTTTATCATCTTATATAGATTTTATTCAGGTATCTTCCAAAGAAAGAACTAAGCAGAATTTATTTAACCTGGGTTATAATTTAGGTAAATGGATATATATAATTGACGCTTATGATGACCTTTATGAAGATATGAAAAAAAATAAATTTAACCCCTTAGAAAAAGCTTACAATGTTAATAAATTAAATTTTAATGCTTTCAGGCCTGAAATAGCTGATAATGTTGACTTTATATTAACTAACTGTGCATCTTCCTGTTTGGAAAACTTAGATAAACTTCCTATTACAAAAAATGAAGATTTGCTTCAGAACATTCTTCAGTTAGGGCTTATGGAAAAAATGAATACAGTATATAAAAGGAGCGAGCAAAATGAGAAATCCATATGAGGTAATTGGAGTAAAAGAAGGTTCAAGTAAAGAAGAAATAAAAAGAGCCTACAGGGAGCAGGCTAAAAAATATCATCCTGACCAATACAATAATAATCCCTTAAAGGATTTGGCTGAAGAAAAAATGGTAGAGCTTAATGAAGCATATGATATTCTTATGAATAATAATGGAAGCTCTTACAGGTCCTCAGAAGATTATAACGGATACAGTGATTACAATTCTATCAGGATGGACATTCAAAATGGAAATATAAAAAATGCAGAAAACTCTTTAAATAATATATCATCAAAAACTGCAGAATGGAACTTTTTAATGGGAATGGTACAGCTTAAGAAAGGCTGGTATGACAGTGCTAATAATTATTTAACCACTGCCTGCTCTATGGATCCTGTCAATCGTGAATACAAGGAAGCACTAAACGCTATAAGCAGAAGAAATACTGCATACAGGCAGCCTTATAACAATAGAAATTACGGGAATAATGATATGTGTGATTTATGCGTTAAACTTTGGTGTGCTGATTCACTATGTGAATGCTTTGGAGGAGATTTAATCCCCTGCTGATAGGAGATGATAAAATGTCATACAGTAAAAAAATAGCCTATGGTGGGTTCTACACAGCAATAACAATTATACTTTTATATTTGTCCTATATACTCCCTACCAGTAAATTAACTATTTTAACTTTAGTATCTGCTGTTATCCCGCTTTCAATAATAACAACCGGGGTAAAAAATACTTTTATAGTTTTTTTATCCTCTTTTGCTGTATCATTTTTTATAGGATTAAGAGAAATGTCCCTTTTATACCTATTATTCTTTGGTATATATGGTATAATTAAATATTACATTGAAGTTTTGTCAAATATTGCCTTGATAATATTTCTTAAGCTGATTTTCTTTAACATCAGCTTGGGTTTAATTCTGTTAATTTTAAAATCCACATTAATAAATATAGCAAATGTAAATCTTCCTTTTTATTCAGTAATCATTTTAGCCCAATTTGTCTTCTTTATATACGATTATTGTCTTACACTTATAATTTTTTACATGAAAGATCATTTTAAATTTAAAATTTAATTTAATTTAATTAATAATCATTATTGATTTACCAATATTTATAATTTATAATTATAATATAAATATTGGTAATTTTTTTGCACATATTTTAATATGATTATATGATTATTTGTTTAAGTTGTTAATTTTTAGGTAATAATTTAATAGAATTGATAAAGGCAAACCAGATGAAAATCTGGGACGCAAAGTCAGGAATCTAAAGTTTTATAACTATGATCGTCCGGCTGCCATATTAATTATGGCAGCCATTTTTAATACATAAAAAGATATACAAATGAAAATAAAAAATAAAAAAAGGAGGGTTAAAATTGAATAAATTATTCAAAAGAATTCTATCACTATTTACCATTTTAGTTTTTGTATTTGGTTTCGCAACGCCTACCCTGGCAGATACCATAGTTGGCCCTGGTTCTGATACGATATCTTACCCATTAACTGCAGGTCAACATATCATCGTAGGTAACGTAACTGTGTCTAATGATAGCACAACCTTAACTGTTCAGTATAATACCATAGATGGCTGGTATATGAAGGAAAAT
>JBAXYJ010000036.1:0-16845 GCA_041670885.1 Clostridiaceae bacterium | reverse complement strand
GTATATATGGGTTAAGTTTTTTATTTCAATCGACATAGTTCTTCCACCATTTCATTTATAGTTAGAATATCATTTTTAATATTAAAACCGCTTTTATTAAGCTCATAGGAAAGCTCTGTAACTTGAGGAACATCCAGTCCCATTTCTTTCATTTTTGATACATTTGAAAATATTTCTCTGGGAGTCCCTGATAATTTTATCTTTCCCTCATCCATAACCACTATTCTGTCTGCTTCAACTGCTTCCTCCATATTATGAGTTATAAGTACTATGGTTATATTATAATTTTTATTTAAATCTATTATAGTTTTAATAACTTCTTTTCTGCCTATAGGGTCCAGCATGGCAGTTGGTTCATCAAATACTATTATACTAGGTCTCATGGCAAGTATCCCTGCTATAGCAACTCTCTGTTTTTGTCCGCCTGATAAGAGATGAGGGGCAAATTTTCTATAATCATACATTTCAACAGTTTTTAAAGCTTTATCTACTCTGTTTCTTATTTCTTTAGATTCAACTCCCATATTTTCAGGTCCAAAGGCTACATCATCTTCTACGATATTTGCAACTATCTGATTGTCAGGGTTCTGAAATACCATCCCGGCATTATGTCTTATATCCCAGGTTAAGCTCTCGTCTTTAGTATCCATTCCTTTAATAAAAACATTTCCTTCAGTTGGAACTAACAGTGCATTAAAATGCTTAGCCAAAGTAGATTTTCCTGAACCATTTCTCCCTAAGACAACAAGAAACTCTCCTTTATTTACAGAAAGTTCTAATCCATCAATGGCGTATCTATCTTTATCACAATTATCATATAAAAATTTTACATTTTCACAGTTTATTACTTGTTCCATGCTTCACCTCATAAATGAGAATATAGAGAAATTTGCATAATTTATAAATTTACTTTTCAATTTAAAAAAATGATAATAATTCATTATTTTCAAACTCAAAATCAGCCAAAAGTAATTTGCAATTTCCCTGGAATATTACATTATAATAGAAAACGGGGACTTAGCTCTCCTAAATCCCCCACTTTCTATACTAGCTCAAGAATAACAACTTCTGCTCCGTCGCCGCGCCTTTGACCTAATTTATAGATTCTTGTATATCCGCCAACGCGTTCTGTGTATTTAGGAGCTATTGTATCAAATAGCTTTGTAACAGTATCTTCTTCTGTTACAAAAGCAAGTACCTGTCTTCTTGAATGAAGATCTCCTTTTTTAGCAAGAGTTATCATCTTTTCTGCTAATTTTTGAGTCTCTTTTGCTCTAGTTTCTGTAGTTTCTATTTTGTCGTTCTTTAAGAAACTATTAACAAGATTTCTGAGCATTGCCATTCTTTGGTCTGTTGGACGTCCTAACTTTCGCTGCAGTGCCAATTTATTTACCTCCTTACTCTTCGCTTTGCTTTAATCCAAGTCCTAAAGCTTCAAGCTTTTGCTGTACTTCTTCGAGGGACTTTTTACCAAGGTTTCTAACCTTCATCATGTCATCCATAGTTCTCTCTGTTAATTCAGAAACAGTATTTATTCCTGCTCTCTTTAAACAGTTATAGCTTCTAACAGAAAGGTCTAGTTCTTCAATTGTCATTTCAAGAACCTTTTCCTTTTTGTCTTCTTCTTTTTCCACCATTATTTCTACGTTATTAACATGATCTGAAAGCGTCATGAATAACTTAAAATGCTCTATCAAAATTTTTGCTGACAGACATATAGCTTCATCAGGTCTAATTGTACTATTGGTCCATAATTCTATGGTTAGTTTATCATAGTCTGTTATTTGACCTACTCTGGTATTAGAGATTGTAAAGTTTACCCTTTTAACAGGAGTGTAAATAGAATCTACTGCTATAGTAGATATAGGATCGTCTTCATCTTTGTTTTTCGCCTGCATTACATATCCTCTGCCGTTGTCTACAAGGATTTCAACATACAGTTTGCCGCCATCATCTATGGTAGCTATATGTAAGTCCTTATTAACTATCTCTACATCTCCGTCTGACTTTATATCGCCTGCTAATACCTCGCCTGGTCCCTTGGCATCTATATATATTGTCTTTGGTCCATCACCATTCATCTTTAGAGCCAGCTGCTTGATGTTCAATATCAGCTCTGTTACATCTTCCTTTACTCCAGGAACAACAGAGAACTCATGCAGTACTCCATCAATTTTGATTTTTCTTGCTGCGGCTCCCGGCAGGGAAGAAAGCAGAATTCTTCTTAAAGCATTTCCAAGGGTTATTCCATAACCTCTTTCCAATGGCTCTATTTCAAATTTTCCATAGGAGCCATCCTCGGCCATTTCTAAACACTCGATTTTTGGCTTTTCTATCTCTAACATACTAACCCTCCTCCTTGAATATTATTTATTAAATGAGGGCAACTGATTCTTAACTTATTACTTACTGTACAACTCAACAATTAACGTCTCGTTAACAGGTACGTCTATATCTTCTCTTGCTGGTTCAGATATAACCTTACCTTCAAAGTTCTCATAGTTTCCTTGAAGCCATGCTGGCAGGGTCTTTGGATTTTCAGCAAATGTCTTAAATTTCTCAGTTGCTTTGCTCTTATCACATACTGATACAACATCATTAACAGCTAACTGATATGAAGGTATATCTACCTTATTCCCGTTTACTAAAAAATGCCCGTGCTTTACAAGCTGTCTTGCTTCTGGTCTTGAATTACCATATCCAAATTTGTAAGCAACATTATCAAGTCTAAGCTCTAATTGCTTTAACAGGTTTTCACCAGTAATTCCTCTCATCTTATCAGCTTTTTCATAATATAATCTAAATTGTGATTCTAAAATGCCGTAGATTCTTTTAGCCTTTTGCTTTTCTCTTAACTGAAGACCATAGTTGCTGACCTTTTTCCTTGATTTTCCGTGCTGACCTGGCGCATAGCTTCTTCTGTCAAAAGCACATTTATCGGTAAAACATCTGTCTCCCTTAAGGAATAGTTTCATGCCTTCTCTTCTGCATAATCTACAAACTGCTCCTGTATATCTTGCCATTTATATAACACCTCCTGTTAGCTAAACTCTTCTTCTTTTTGGTGGTCTGCATCCATTGTGAGGGATTGGAGTTACATCTTTAATAAGAGTAACTTCCAGTCCTGCTGCCTGAAGTGATCTTATTGCAGCTTCTCTTCCTGAACCTGGACCTTTAACATAAACCTCTACGCTCTTTAAACCATGTTCCATAGCTGACTTAGCTGCTGTTTCAGCTGCCATCTGAGCTGCAAAAGGTGTGCTTTTTCTGGATCCTCTAAATCCAAGCCCACCTGAACTTGCCCAAGACAGAGTATTGCCAACAGTATCAGTTAAAGTAACAATCGAGTTGTTAAATGTTGATTGTATATGAGCACATCCATGTTCAATATTCTTTTTTTCCTTTTTTCTTCTTGTTTTCTTTAATTTTCCTTTAGTAGTTGCCATTTACGACCCTCCTTACTTCTTCTTTCTGCCGCCAATTTGTCTCTTTGGACCTTTTCTTGTTCTAGCATTCGTCTTTGTTCTCTGACCTCTTACAGGAAGACCTCTTCTGTGTCTTATCCCTCTATAGCAACCTATTTCTACTAATCTCTTAATATTTAGAGCTATTTCGCGTCGAAGATCTCCTTCAACCTTTAGATTCTTTATATAATCTCTGATTGAATTTACTTCCTGCTCAGTTAAATCTTTAACTCTAGTATCTGGATTTACCCCAGCTGCTCCTAAAATTTTATGAGAAGTAGAGAGCCCAATTCCATAAATGTATGTTAAACCTACTTCGACTCTCTTTTCCTTAGGTAAGTCAACTCCAGCTATTCTTGCCATTAAATTACACCTCCTAGGTTTTCTAATCTTTTTATCTATTTGAAACAGTTTTAGTCAATGAATCTACCATTGTCAGCCGCTTCTAAAACTCTCAAATTAACCTTGCCTTTGTTTATGCTTCGGATTTTCGCATATAACCATTACTTTACCTTTTCTTTTGATTACTTTGCATTTTTCGCACATTGGCTTTACTGATGGTCTTACTTTCATTGTAAACCCTCCTTACTACTTTGATCTCCAGGTTATTCTTCCTTTAGTTAAATCATAAGGTGATAGCTCAACGGTAACCTTGTCGCCTGGTAATATTCTAATAAAATTCATTCTTAGTTTTCCTGAAACATGAGCCAGAATCTTATGACCACTTTCAAGTTCTACTCTAAACATGGCATTTGGTAAAGTTTCCAACACTATTCCCTGCATTTCTATAACATCATCTTTTGACATAAGGTATCATACCTCCTTATTAAGGTCTTCAGATTGAATATACTTTCTAATCTGGGCATTGCTTACTTTATCACCTTTTATAAGCATTTCCTTTATTTCAGCACTGTATTTTTCAGTTAGCAGCAAATGTTTAAGCTTTTTCTTTTTAGGGGCTTCAATTTTTCTTAAATCACCGTCAACTATTATAACATAGCTTATATCTATAATACCAGTTATTAAGAAAAGTTTATCCTTGTCTCTGCCTGCCTTAGATATAACCAGTCTACCAATTAAGCCGTTATCCAATATTTCCACCTCTTAACAAAGTGTAAGTATTTCAGGTCCATTATTTAATATTGCTACTGTGTTTTCATAATGTCCTGATAAACTTCTGTCTGCTGTTGCTACTGTCCAGCCATTATTCATTATACTAACATGATAGCTTCCAATGTTTATCATAGGTTCAATGGCCAGAACCATACCATGAATCAGCTTTGGTCCTCTGCCTGGTCTGCCATAGTTAGGAACCTCCGGATCTTCATGCATATCCTTTCCTATACCGTGACCGACATATTCTCTTACTACAGAGTATCCTTTGCTTTCAGCATAAAATTGAACTGCTGCTGAAATATCTGTCAATCTGTTACCTACAATTGCATTTTCCACACCCTTAAAAAAGCTGTCTCTGGTAACATTTATAAGGTCTTCTGCTGCTTTACTTATTTTACCTACGGGGAAGGTCCTTGCGGCATCTCCCTGATAGCCATTAAGTATTGCTCCGCAGTCAACGCTTATTATATCTCCCTCTTTTAGAATTACATCTTCACTTGGGATTCCGTGAACAACTTCATAGTTTAATGATGTGCAAAGGCTGCCTGGAAAACCTTGATATCCCTTAAAGGACGGTACTGAATTACACTTTACCATATACTCTTCAGCCATTTGGTCAAGCTTTAAAGTTGAAATACCAGGTTTAACACATTCTTGCAGCATATTCAAAGTATCTCCTACAACCTTGCCTGCTTTTCTCATCTTTTCTATTTCTTCATCACTCTTGATAATAATCATTTTATATCTCCTTAAGGATCCTGACTATAGACTTAAATACTTCTTCTATTTTCAAAGTACCATCTACAGTTTTTAAAATTCCTTTATCTTTATAGAAGTTTACGAGAGGCTCAGTCTGATTTTTATAAACTTGAATTCTCTGAGCTACCGTTTCTTTCTTATCGTCTTTCCGTTGAACAAGCTCCCCGCCGCATAAATCACAAACACCTTCAATTTTCGGAGGATTATTTGTAATATGAAAACTGGCACCGCAGCCTGCACAAACTCTTCTTCCTGTCATTCTACTTAAAATAAATTCATCCGGAACCTGAAGTAAGAGAACACAATCTAATATATCAAGTTTTTCAAGCTCTTCAGCTTGGTATATGGTTCTGGGAAATCCATCTAATAGATATCCCCTACTGCAGTCATCACTCTTAAGCCTATCCTCTACTATTCTGACAGTTAGTTCATCTGGAACTAAAAGTCCTTTATCTATATATCCTTTTGCCTCGATTCCTAAGGCGGTTTTTTCAGAAATATTTTTTCTGAAAATATCACCAGTAGATATATGAGGAATGTTATATTCGTTACTTATTGATTTTGCTTGAGTTCCTTTTCCCGCTCCCGGGGGACCTAATAGAATAAGCTTCATAAAATCACCTCTATTTTAAAAATCCTTCATAGTGACGCATTACTAGCTGTGATTCTATCTGTCTCATTGTCTCTAAGGCAACACCAACCATGATAAGTATGGACGTTCCTCCAAAGGAAATTCCCTTAAATGGAGTATATCCTGCCATAATTACTGGGAATGTTGCAATTAGTGCTGCAAACAGCCCGCCTAGTATTGCTGTCTTAGCTAAAATCCTTTCAATAAACTTAGCAGTTGGCTCACCAGGTCTTATTCCAGGAATAAATCCTGAAGACTTGTGCATATTTTCTGCCATCTCATCTGGTTTAAATGTTATTTGTGTATAAAACCAGGTAAAGAATATTGTAAGGATGAAATAAAAAACTGCATATGGCCATGTATTTGATCTAAATACACTCCACTGGCTGTTTTCTATAAAATTATAAAACTTTGATCCCTGCCAGAACTGAGCAATAGTTGGCAAAAACTGCATTACTGACATTGCAAATATTATTGCTATTACTGCTGAAGAAGATATATTAATAGGAATATGAGAAGACTGCCCTTTAAATGATTTATTTCCCACTGTTTTTCCAGCATATTGAACCGGAATTCTTCTTTCAGCTAAGCTTACAGCAACAACTGAAACAAACAATGCAGCAGCAACAATTATAAACAATACTAAACCTACTATTGTTATTGTTTCCAGCTGTTTTAAAGATATTAATTGTTTTACTGTAACCGGCAGCCTTGAAATAATATTAATAAATATTATCAGAGACATACCATTTCCAATTCCTTTAACAGTTATCTGGTCACCAAGCCACATTAAGAATGTGGAGGCTGCTGTCAGAGTAACTATTACCAGGAATATTTTAAGTTTTGAAGTATCTGTTATAGCTCCCAGCTGTCTTATTATGAAGAATTGACTGAAAGCCTGAAAAATTCCAAGAACTACTGACATATATCTGGTAGCCTGGCTTATCTTCTTTCTTCCTGTCTCGCCTTCTTTTTGCAGTTGTTCCAGCTGAGGTATAGCAACTGTCAAAAGCTGCATTATAATTGATGCATTAATATATGGAATTACTCCCAAGGCAAAAATGCTAAAGTTGGAGAAAGCACCTCCAGATATCAAATCATAGAAACCAAATAAGTTTCCCTGCTCAGATGATACCTGTTTTAAAACAGTTGTGTCTACTCCAGGTACAGGTATTGTATTGCCCATTCTAAAAATAGCAAGCATTAAGATGGTAAAAATTATTTTCCTTCTTAAATCCTGAACCTTCCAGGCATTTTTTAATGTGTTTAACATTAAACCACCTCTACTTTTCCCCCGGCTGCTTCTATCTTTTCAGCTGCCGCTTTTGAAAATTTTGTAGCCTTTACTGTTAAGCTTTTTGTCAATTCACCATTACCAAGAATTTTTATTCCATCACAAAGCTTACTAACAACTCTTCTTTCAAGCAGTACTTCAGGTGTAACCTCAGTTCCATTTTCAAATACATTTAACCTGTCTACATTTATTGATACATATTTTTTCGCAAATATGTTATTAAATCCTCTTTTAGGAATCCTTCTAAATAGTGGCATCTGACCACCTTCAAAGCCTAATCTTACTCCGCCTCCGGATCTTGCGTTCTGACCATTTTCACCTCTGCCAGCGTTTCTTCCCAGACCTGAACCTGTTCCTCTTCCGACTCTCTTTGGTGCCTTTTTGGCTCCTTCTGCTGGTCTTAACTCATGAAGTTTCATTATTCCACCTCCTCGATTAAATTTCTTCAACCTTTAGTAAGTAATTTATCTTATTTATCATACCTCTTATTTGAGGAGTATCATTATGTTCTGCTGTACTATTAACTTTTCCTAGTCCAAGAGCCACAACTGTAGCAATCTGATCTTTCTTTCTTCCAATTAAGCTCTTAACTAAGGTAATTTTTAGTTTAGCCAAGGTAATCCCTCCTTAACCTATAATATCTCATCAACAGTTTTACCTCTAAGCTTAGCAATTGATTCTGCTCTTCTTAATCTTGACAAACCGTTAATTGTAGCACTTACCATATTTTTGTGATTATTTGAACCAAGGGACTTAGCTCTTACATCCTTTAATCCTGCAAGCTCTAGCACTGCTCTTGCTGGACCTCCGGCGATAACTCCTGTTCCTTCTGCAGCTGGCATAATTAAAACTCTGCCAGTTCCAAACTCTCCTAATATTTCATGTGGAACTGTATTACCAAGTAATTCGACATCCACTAAGTTCTTTTTTGCATCTTCAATTCCTTTTCTTATTGCTTCTGGTATTTCAACTGATTTACCAGTTCCAACACCAACATGGCCATTCTCGTCACCTACAACAACCAAGGCGCTGAATCTGAAATTTCTACCACCTTTTACAACCTTAGCAACTCTATTTATGAAGACTACTTTTTCTTTAAGATCAAGTGTGCTTGGATTTATTCTCATTGATTTCCCTCCTTTTAGAATACTAAGCCTGTTTCTCTTGCACCTTCAGCAAGTTCCTTAACTCTTCCATGATATATATATCCGCCTCTATCGAAGACAACTTCTTTTATTCCTTTTTCTATAGCTCTTGAAGCAATTGTGGATCCTACTAATTTAGCAGTTTCCTTATTACTTCCTGCTTTCCCTTCAAGTTCTTTATCTAAACTGGAAGAAGCAGCTAATGTAATTCCATTAACATCATCAACAATCTGAGCATATATATTTTTTTCACTTCTATATACACAAAGTCTTGGTCTTTCTGTTGTTCCGAAAACTTTCTTACGAACTCTAAGATGACGTTTTTCTCTTGACTTCTTTCTGTCGTCTTTTTTAAACAATTACTTTCACTCCTTTCTTTATTTACTTACCTGTCTTACCTTCCTTACGTCTTATAACTTCGTTCTCATACTTGATTCCTTTGCCCTTGTAAGGTTCTGGTTTTCTCCAGGTTCTGATATCAGCTGCTACAGCACCTACTAATTCTTTATCGATGCCTTTTACTACTATCTTAGTAGCAGCAGGAGTTTCAAAGGTAATTCCTTCAACCGCTTCAACTTCAACTGGATGTGAGTATCCAAGATTCATCGTAAGATTCTTTCCTTTAAGCTGTGCTCTGTATCCTACACCAACTAATTCAAGATTCTTCTGGAATCCGTCTTTTACACCTAATACCATGTTGTGAAGCAGTGCTCTGGTTAATCCATGTAATGCTCTATATTTCTTATCCTCTGAGGATCTTGTAACTAATAGCTCATTATCTTTAAGTTCTATGTTAATATTATCCCTTGCCATTTCCTTTGTAAGTTCACCCTTTGGTCCCTTAACTGTAACAACATTTTCTGGTGATACAGTAACAGTTACACCTGCAGGAATAGCAATAGGTAGTCTTCCTACTCTTGACATTATTACACCTCCTGTAATCTTGTTACAAAGATTCTACCAAATATAACAGAGTACTTCACCGCCTAGACCAAGCTTTCTAGCTTCTCTATCCGTAATTATACCCTGTGATGTTGAAATAACTGCTATTCCAAGACCATTTAATACCTTTGGAATATCCTCTGACTTGCAGTATACTCTAAGCCCTGGTTTTGAAATTCTTTTAAGTCCAGTTATAACTCTTTCTTTGCTCTCACCATATTTTAAGGCTACCCTTAACATATCTACAGAGCCATCTTTATATTCTTCAAGAGTCTTTAAATATCCTTCTTGAAGCATTATATTTGCAATCGCCTTCTTTATTTTTGAAGACGGAATTTCTACAATTTCATGTTTTACGATATTCGCATTTCTAACACGTGTAAGTAGATCTGCGATAGGATCTGTTATTGCCATTTATTGTGCCTCCTTTCATATTTAAAGATTACCAGCTAGCCTTCTTACAGCCTGGAATCTCACCCTTGTAAGCAAGCTCTCTAAAGCATATACGACAAATACCATATTTTTGAAGAACTGCATGAGGTCTTCCGCAAATTCTGCACCTTGTATATGCTCTTGTGGAAAACTTAGGTTCCTTACTCCATTTTTGAATTAATGCTTTCCTTGCCATTATTTCCCTCCTTACATTGATGCAAAAGGCATTCCAAGGAATCTGAATAGTTCTCTAGCTTCCTCGTCTGTCTTTGCAGTTGTAACAAAAATTATATCCATGCCTCTAACTTTATCAATCTTATCATATTCAATTTCTGGGAATATTAGCTGTTCTTTAACTCCTAGGGAGTAGTTACCTCTGCCATCAAAGGATTTTTCTGAAACTCCTCTAAAGTCTCTAACTCTTGGAAGAGCAATATTCATAAGTTTATCTGCAAACTCATACATTTTATTCTTTCTTAAAGTTACTTTGCATCCTATAGGCATATTTTCTCTTAACTTAAAATTAGCTATAGATTTTTTAGCTCTTGTAATTATTGGCTTTTGTCCTGATATTATTGTCATATCGGCAACAGCTGATTCTAATACCTTTTGGTTATCCTTAGCTTCTCCAACTCCCATATTGATAACTATTTTTTCAAGCTTTGGGACTTCCATTATATTTTTATATCCGAACTTTTCCATTAAAGCTGGAACTACTTCACTATTATATTTATCTTCTAGTCTAGTTAGCATGTATTACCCTCCTTTCAAAGCTTAAAATGTTTCGTTACACTTCTTACATACTCTTACTTTTGAGCCGTCTTCTAGTATTTTATAACTAATTCTTGTAACACTTTTGCATTTGTTGCAATAAAGCATAACTTTTGAGCTGAATATTGGAGCTTCCTTATGTATTATGCCGCCTTGCACATTTTCTTTATTAGGTTTCTGATGTTTGCTTACAATATTAACACCTTTAACAAGCACCTTACCTTTTTTAGGGTAAACCTTTAATATTTCCCCTGTTTTTCCTTTATCCTTACCGGATATTACCATTACGGTGTCTTTCTTTATAACGTGAATCCTACTCATTTAAGCCACCTCCCTATTATAGAACTTCAGGTGCAAGGGAAAGGATTTTTGTAAATTCCTTATCTCTGAGTTCTCTTGCAACTGGTCCAAAAATACGAGTTCCTTTAGGCTGTTTATCATCTTTTATTATTACTGCTGCGTTCTCATCAAATTTTATATATGATCCATCGGGGCGTCTTAACCCTCTCCTTGATCTAACTATAACTGCTTTGACCACATCACCTTTTTTAACAACTCCACCTGGTGTTGCACTCTTAACGCTAGCAACTATTAAATCTCCTATGTTTCCCCACTTTCTTGTGGATCCGCCTAAAACTCTTATACACATAATTTCCTTAGCGCCTGAGTTATCCGCTACTTTAAGTAATGTTTGCTGCTGTATCATTTAAATACCTCCTTTCAGTATAGAGCTATTTAGCTTTCTCTACAATTTCAACAAGTCTCCATCTCTTATCTTTAGATAGTGGTCTTGTTTCCATTATTAATACTCTATCATTTACTTTAGCTTCACTGTTTTCATCATGTACCTTGAATTTTTTTGTTCTATTTATAGTTTTTCCGTATAAAGAGTGTCTAACTTTAGTTTCAACAGCAACTACTAAAGTCTTATCCATCTTATCCGAAACAACTTTCCCAATTCTGGTCTTTCTATTTCCTCTTTCCATTAGACGTTCCTCCCTTCATTATTGCTGGAATGCCTTTAACTCTTCTTCTCTTAGAATGGTTTTAATCTGGGCAATGGATTTCTTAACTTCCTTTATTCTCATAGGATTTTCTAGTTGTCCGGTTGCTAACTGAAATCTTAGATTGAATAATTCATTTTTAAGATTTGATAGCTTTTCGTTTAATTCTTGAGGGCTTACTGTTCTTAGTTCTTGTAACTCATTAGCCTTCATTTTCTTCACCACCCATTTCCTCGAAATCACTCTTTTTAACAAACTTTGTTGATACAGGCAGCTTGTATTGTGCAAGTCTCATAGCAGCTCTTGCATCTTCTTCTGAAACACCTGACATTTCAAATAGTATTCTATCAGGCTTAACAACTGCTACCCAGTATTCCGGAGCACCTTTACCAGATCCCATACGTGTTTCAGCAGGTTTCTGTGTTATTGGTTTGTCTGGGAAAATCTTTATCCAAAGTTTCCCTCCTCTTTTTACGTATCTATTGATAGCAACTCTGGCAGCTTCTATCTGATTACTTGAAACCCAGCCGCACTCTGTTGCTTGTAACGCGTAATCTCCATAAGCTATTGTATTACCTCTGGTTGCCCTGCCTTTCATTCTGCCACGTTGTTGTTTACGATGTTTTACTCTTTTAGGCATTAACATAACTTATTCCTCCTTCCTTAAACGCTCGCTTCTTCCTTTACAACCTTTTTAGCTGGAAGAATCTCTCCTTTATAAACCCATACCTTAACTCCAATTTTACCATATGTTGTATTAGCCTCAGCAAATCCATAATCTATATCTGCTCTTAATGTCTGCAGTGGAATTGTTCCTTCATGGTACTGTTCAGTTCTTGCAATTTCAGCTCCGCCCAATCTTCCAGCACAAGCTGTTTTAACTCCTTTTGCACCAGACTTCATAGCTCTTCCTATTGTCTGTTTCATTGCTCTTCTGAAGGAAATTCTCTTCTCCAGCTGCTGAGCAATATTTTCTGACATAAGCTGAGCATCAATTTCCGGCTTCTTAACCTCAACAATATTTATTATTATGTTTTTCTGTTCAGCAATTTTAACAAGCTCTTTTTTAAGAACCTCTATTCCCTGGCCGCCTTTTCCAATAACCATTCCTGGTTTAGCTGTGTATATATTTATCTTAACTCTCTTCGCAGCTCTTTCGATTTCTATTTTAGAAACGCCAGACTGAAAAGCAGCTTTTTTTAAATATTCTCTTATCTTAAAGTCTTCAATAAGGCTATCTGCAAAATGCTTATCATCTGCGTACCACTTTGCATCCCAGTCTTTAATGACTCCAACTCTAAGTCCGTGTGGATGTACTTTCTGACCCATAAGCTTCCCTCCTCCTTATTAAGCTCTTTCTTTTACAATTATAGTGATGTGACTTGATCTTTTCTTAATTCTGAAGGCTCTTCCCTGTGCATGAGGTCTAAATCTCTTTAGAGTAGGACCTTGACATGCATATGCTTCAGATATATACAACCTGCTAGGATCCATATCATGGTTGTTTTCAGCATTTGAAACTGATGATTTTAAAACATTTTCAACAAGTTCTGCCGCCTTTTTGGGAGTATATTTTAAAATTGCAAAAGCTTCTTTCACATTTTTTCCTCTTATTAAATTAAGAACAACTTCAATTTTGCTAGAAGAAATTCTTACATATCTAGCTATAGCTTTAGCTTCCACTTTAAGTTACCTCCTTCCGCGTCTACTTAAGTTTAGTAGATTTTTCGGTTTTTTCATGACCTCTATATGTTCTGGTAAATGCGAATTCACCAAGCTTATGTCCTACCATATCTTCTGATATATATACTGGAACATGTTTTCTGCCATCGTGAACTGCTATGGTATGACCTATCATCTGAGGGAAAATTGTTGAACTTCTTGACCAAGTCTTTATAACCTTTTTCTCTCCATTTTTGTTCATTTCATTTATCTTCTGTATTAAGGATTCTTTTACATAAGGTCCTTTTTTAACTGATCTACTCACAAATTGGCCTCCCTTCATAAAACCTTTGCCAAACAGTGAAGAGATTTTTCCTCTTCATTCTATTTAGCATTCCTTTTTTTAACTATCATGTTATCTGAATATTTCTTGTGTTTTCTTGTCTTATATCCAAGAGCAGGTTTTCCCCATGGAGTCATTGGACCTGGGTGTCCGACTGGTGCTTTACCTTCACCACCACCATGTGGATGGTCATTAGGATTCATAACTGATCCTCTTACTGTAGGTCTGAAGCCCAAATGTCTGTTTCTTCCGGCTTTACCTAATTTAACTATCTCATTAGTTAAATTAGAAACAGTTCCTATGGTTGCTCTGCATTCTACTCTAACATATCTCATTTCTCCAGAAGGAAGTCTGAGTATTGCATACTTATCTTCTTTAGCCATAAGCTGAGCTGAAGATCCTGCAGATCTTACCATCTGAGCACCTTTACCTGCCTGAAGCTCTATATTATGAATTATAGTACCTACTGGTATGTTTTTAATTGGCAGAGTGTTGCCTATTTTAATATCTGAACCTTCTCCAGATACTATTTTGTCTCCAACCTTAAGTCCATTAGGTGCTATTATATATCTCTTTTCACCATCTGTGTAGGTTACTAAAGCGATATAAGCACTTCTGCATGGATCATATTCAATAGTTGAAACTACTGCATTTATTCCATCCTTGTTTCTCTTAAAGTCGATTATTCTGAAGTTTTTCTTATTACCGCCGCCTCTGTGACGAACAGTTATCTTGCCGTTATTATTTCTGCCGGCATTACTTTTCATTGATACAAGAAGAGATTTTTCCGGTACATCTGTGGTTAATTCTTCAAACGTACTCATAGTCATATTTCTTCTTGAAGGTGTGGTAGGTTTAAAACCCTTAACTGCCATCTTATTCCCTCCTTTAATTCGCTTATCTGGCAATCAGCCAATAACTGCTTATTTTATAGTCCTTCAAAGAACTCAATAGCTTTACTGTCATTAGTTAATTTTACAAATGCTTTTTTAAAGTCAGCTCTTTTTCCAATGTGTACGCCAACCCTCTTTGTTTTTCCAATAAATCTTGCTGTATTTACTATATCAACTTTTACGCCAAATATTTCTTCAACTGCATTTTTTATCTGAACCTTATTAGCATGAAAGTCTACTATGAAAGTGTATTTTTTGTCTCCCATTGTTGCCATGGTTTTTTCAGTGATAACAGGTTTTCTTACTATATCATAAGCTGTCATCTTCATTATGCATACACCTCCTCTATTATGGATACAGCATCCTTTGTAGTTATTAAATAATCATACTTTAATAAATCATATACATTAATGTTGTTAACTGGTATTAATGAAATCCCAGGAATGTTTCTTGCTGATTTATAAGCATTATCATTCTTTTCTGCTACAATTATCAATGCCTTATTTACATTTAATGCATTTAACATGCTAATAAAATCTTTAGTCTTTGGAGCATCTAAATCAAGATTTTCTAAGACTATCATTTGATTGTCTGTAACCTTTGATGATAAAGCTGATTTTAAAGCAACTCTTCTCATTGACTTTGGAACTTTAATGCTGTAATCCCTTGGTTTTGGTGCAAAAACTATACCACCATGTGTCCACTGAGGTGATCTTGTTGATCCCTGTCTTGCATTTCCTGTTCCTTTTTGTTTCCATGGCTTTTTTCCGCCGCCGGAAACTTCAGCTCTTGTCTTTGCAGACTGAGTTCCCTGTCTTTTGTTGGCAAGCTGTGCAACAACTACTTGATGCAAAGCATTTGTATTTATTTTGAAGCCAAAAATTTCTTCTGATAAAGTGAAATCTCCAACTTTTTGACCTTCTTTGTTAAATAATCCTACTATAGGCATTTGTGCATCCTCCTTTCTTATAAAGTTAAGCCTTTACGGTATCCTTTATAACAACTAAACTTTTATTTGGTCCTGGTATACCACCTTTTATAAGAAGTAAATTCTTCTCTGGCATTACTTTAACTATCTCAACATTTAATAATGTTCTGCTTACATTACCCATATGTCCTGGTAAATGTTTATTCTTAAATGTTTTTGATGGATCTGATGAAGCTCCCATTGAACCAGGCGCTCTATGGAATTTAGATCCATGGCTCATAGGTCCTCTGTTTGCATGCCATCTTTTGATAACACCTTGAAATCCCTTACCTTTTGAAACTCCAGATACATCGACTTTATCTCCTGCTGCAAATAAATCAGCTTTTATTTCCTGACCAACTGCATAAGAACTTATGTCTTCTAATCTGAGTTCTCTTATATGTCTTTTAAGTGGAGCACCTGCTTTTGCAAAGTGTCCTTTTTCTGGCTTGTTAACAAGCTTTTCCCTTATATCTCCAAATCCAATCTGAATAGCTTCATAACCATCCGTTTCTTTTGTCTTCTTTTGAAGAACAATGCAGGGGCCTGCTTCTACTACGGTAACAGCTACAAATCTTCCATTATCATCGAAGATCTGAGTCATGCCCAGTTTCTTGCCTAAAATACCCTTTTTCATTACTACACCTCCTAATATTAGCGGATCGGCTTGCGATCATAATATGTAATAGAAATTCTATTACTATTAAAGTTTAATTTCGATATCAACGCCGGCTGGCAGATCAAGTCTCATAAGAGCATCTACTGTCTTTGGTGATGGGTTTATGATATCGATAAGTCTTTTGTGAGTTCTAATTTCAAACTGCTCTCTTGAGTCCTTATATTTGTGAGGAGCTCTAAGTACCGTAATAATATCTTTTTCAGTTGGCAGTGGAACTGGTCCTGCTACCTGGGCACCTGTTGATTTTGCAGTTTCAACTATCTTCAATGAAGACTGATCCAGGATTTTGTGATCAAAAGCCTTTAATTTGATTCTGATTTTTTGTTTTGACATTCTTTTCCCTCCTTTTCTGGCACGCTTTGACTTCTACGTACAACAGCGGATAATCTATAAACTGTTCCGTGTGTTTCATAATAGAAAACACAAAATACTCATAAAATAACCCGTCGCCTAAGTTCTAGACTCGGCTAATTCAGCAGGAACTACCTGAAGTCCAGCAACCTCCTGCTTCATCACTGCTATAACACAACTGTTATATTATAACCTATTATTGTGCTATTTACAATATCTATTTGTTATTTTTTTAAGGGGTAAAAACCCCTCATAATGAGGGGCCATATATTACTCTAAAATAGTAGTAACAACTCCTGAACCTACTGTTCTTCCGCCTTCTCTTATAGCGAATCTTAATCCTTCATCCATTGCTACCTGTGTTATTAATTCTACAGTCATATCTATATGAT
>JBAXYJ010000035.1:0-16999 GCA_041670885.1 Clostridiaceae bacterium | reverse complement strand
TATTTCTTGTTCCAAGAACTATATTTATTCCCGGAATTTTTGATACCTCTTCAGGTTTAATCTGAGAATAGCAGCCCACCATGGCAATTCTTGCACCTTCATTTAATCTATGAGCCCTGTGAACCATCTGCCTGGATTTTTTGTCTCCCATACTTGTAACTGTACAGGAATTTATAACATATACATCTGCTTTTTCCCCAAAATCTACTATCTGGTATCCTTCTTCTTTAAAAAGCTCAATTAAAGCCTCTGTCTCATATGTATTAACTCTGCACCCTAAGGTGGAAAAAGCAACCTTCATTAAACAGTTCCTCCTAAATCTCCAAATTCATACTGAATAACTGCAGAGGTTATTATTCCTGCTGTCTCTGTCCTTAATATTCTCTTCCCCAGCGTAACAATCTCCCCCCCCAAGGCTTTAAGCTTATCTATTTCATCTTCTTCAAAGCCGCCTTCAGGTCCTATTACTATAGCTATATTTTTAATTTCTTTTCCCTCAAATTTTTCTTTAACGGCTTTTATGCCATAGTTTTCACTATTTTCATAAGGAACGATTATCAGGTCATAGCTTTTTAGCCTTAAATATAGTTCCTTCATTTCTATTCCCTGTTCAATTTCAGGAATTTTGCTTCTCTTACACTGCTTACAGGCCTCTATTGCTATCTTTCTCCACCTGTCTGCTTTATTTCCAGATGCTTCCTCACGCCGTATAATAACTCTTTTAGTCCATATAGGTATTATCCTGTTTACCCCAAGTTCCGTTCCTTTTTGAACTATTCCATCCATTTTTGAGGCCTTTGGCATTCCTTGATAAAGGTGAATATCTATGCTGCTTTCACTATGAGCTTCCTGCTGTTCTAATATTTTCACGGTAACTTTTTCTTTAGTTACATCTGCAATTTCTCCAATAAACTCTTTTCCATTTAAATTATTGATGGTTATTTTTTCACCTTTAGTTAATCTTAAAACCTTATATATATGTTTTACATCATCTCCGGTAATTACTGCCTGGTAACTTCCAAAGTTCTCCGGCGGAACAAAAAACTTATGCATGCTTATTCTCCTTTAATATTAGCCTCAACAGCCACCCATTCTCCTTCTTCTGAAACATTTATAATATTATATCCTTCAATTTTAAGTTTTTCTATAACATCATCTTTTCTGTCTTTAATTATGCCGGAGGAAATAAATACTCCATCATCCTTTAAGTAACTTTTAACATCCTTTGCTAAAAGCATAATAATATCTGCAATGATATTTGCAACTACAATATCTGCTTTTCCTTTTACTAAATCCATCAGATTTCCATTTAATACTTCCACATTATTTATATTATTAAATGAAACATTATCCCTGGCAGCATCAACTGCTACCTTATCTAAATCAACAGCTGTTACCTTTTTAGCTCCCAGCTTTGAGGCAGCAATAGATAAAATACCTGAGCCTGTTCCTATGTCAAAAACCTCTGAATTATTTTTAACATGTCTTTCTAAGGCTTTAACGCACATTCTTGTTGTTTCATGAGTCCCTGTACCAAATGCCATGCCTGGATCCATTTTAATTACTGCTTCCCCGCCCTTTGGCGTATAGCTTTTCCACATTGGAACTACTACTATCTTCTCTCCAATTTTTGTTGTCTTGTAATATTTCTTCCAGTTATTAGCCCAATCTTCCTCATATATTGATTTATTCGTTATCTGATAATCTCCTATATGATATCCTTCCTGCTCTAAATCTCTTATCTTATCTTCTATTTTTAAAGTAATATCTTTTTCATCGAAACTGGCATCAAAATATCCTGTAACTACTGATTTTTTTCCTTTGTATTTTAGAATGTTCAGGTCTGCATAATCCCAGCATAATGGGTTATTTTCTTTTTCCAGCATATCATTGGGATCTTCTATTGCTATTCCCTTAACATCAAGAGAATATAATATTCCTGTCATCACTTCAATCCATTTGCTCTCTGTTATTATGTCTATTTCCAGCCACTTTCCGCTCATTTTATTCCTCCATATTAAAGAACTTCGTTTCAATGAAACGAAGTCATTTTAGTTATAAAATTGTAATTTTCTTATTTAAAACTACTTTTAAATTTATCCTTAAATGATTCTTTATAATCACTTACATCTTCACCTGATATTTTCATGAAATTTTTAAGAGCTTCCCTTTGTTTTTCATTAAGTTTTTTTGGAACATCAACAATTACCTTAACGTATTGATCTCCCCGTCCGCTGCTGTTAACTCTGGGAACTCCCTTTCCTCTAAGTCTGAATACCGTTCCGCTTTGAGTTCCTTCCGGAATTGTATACTTAACAGGGCCATCTACAGTATCCACTGATATTTCAGCTCCCATAACTGCCATTCCAAAGGAAATATGTGTATCAAAGGATATATCAAAGCCGTTTCTCTTAAACTTAGGATGAGATGAAACTCTTATATTAATATATAAGTCGCCGCTTTGGCCTCCATTTGTCCCATGTTCTCCCTGTCCTCTAAGAGGAATAACATTTCCTGTATCAACACCCGCCGGAACATTTATTTTTATCTTGCGATGCTTTCTCTCTTTTCCTGTTCCATGGCAGGTACTGCAGGGTTCATCAATTATCTTACCTGTTCCATGGCATTTATCGCAGACAGCTACAGTGGACATAGTACCTAGAGGAGTTTGCCTTTGTACCCTTATCTGCCCGGCTCCTCCGCATTTATCACAGGTTTTAGGTGAGGTTCCCTTTTTTGCTCCTGTTCCGTTACAAGTTTCGCATTTTTCATTTCTATTTATTGACACTTCTTTTGCACAGCCAAATACAGCTTCTTCAAAGGTCAGGATTAGATTATACTCCAAATCAGCACCTGGTTCTGCCTGAGACCTTCTTGATCTTGTTCCTCTTCCTGCTCCTCCAAAAATAGAATCAAAAATATCACCAAAACCGCCAAAATCAGAGTCAAAACCGCCAAAGCCCCCAAATCCTTGTGCTCCCTGAGGACCTCCATCGAATTCTGAGGTTCCAAACTGATCATAATTTGATTTTTTCTGAGGATCTGATAATACCTGATAGGCTTCGTTTATTTCTTTAAATTTTTCTTCTGAAGTCTTATCGCCTTTATTCTTATCGGGATGGTATTTAATCGCCAATTTTCTAAATGCTGATCTTATTTCATCCTGGCCTGCACTTTTATCTATTCCAAGTATACTATAGTAATCCTTATTTGCCATCCTTTACACCACCTTGCAGCATAACTAAGGGAAGGGTCAGACCCATCCCTTATTAGTTTATACTTTTACTGTTTATTTGTCATCATCAACTTTAAAATCAGCATCTACTACATTATCATCCTTTTTCTCTTCAGGCTGAGGCTCCTGATCTCCTGCAGCACCTGCACCTGCATCTGCTCCTGCCGCCTGGTACATCTTGGATGATACCTTGTAGAATTCCTGAGTTAAATCTTCTGTTGCCTTTTTAATTGCTTCTATGTCTTCTCCGTCTTTTACCTTTTTAAGGTCATCAAGCTTAGCTTCAACATTTGATTTATCCTCACCTGATACCTTATCTCCTAATTCCTTAAGAGTCTTTTCTGTCTGATAAACTATCTGATCTGCATTATTCTTAACTTCTATACTTTCTTTTCTCTTTTTATCCTCATCTGCAAATCTTTCTGCTTCCTTAACTGCTTTGTCAACTTCGTCATCATTCAGGTTTGTAGATGCTGTTATTGTAATATTAGCTTCTTTTCCAGTTCCTTTATCCTTAGCTGCTACATTAACTATACCATTAGCATCTATATCAAAGGTTACTTCTATCTGAGGAACTCCTCTTGGTGCAGGTGCTATTCCTGACAGTGTAAATCTTCCTAATGTTTTATTATCTGCTGCCATCTGTCTTTCACCTTGAACTACATGAATTTCAACGGAGGTCTGACCATCTGCAGCTGTTGAGAATACCTGACTCTTTCTTGTTGGTATTGTTGTATTTCTGGAAATCAAGGATGTAGCTACTCCTCCTAGAGTTTCAATTCCAAGAGTCAAAGGCGTAACATCAAGAAGAAGAACATCTTTAACATCTCCGGTTAAAACTCCTGCTTGAATAGCAGCTCCAACTGCAACACATTCATCCGGATTAACTCCCTTGGATGGTTCTTTTCCTGTAAAGTTTTTAACAGCCTCAACAACTGCCGGAATTCTTGTAGATCCACCAACTAGAATTACCTTATCAACTTCATTTAATGAAAGATTAGCATCCTTTAATGCCTTTCTCATTGGTTCTATTGTTGCATCAACTAAATTATGAGTTATCTCATTGAATTTAGCTCTGGTTAAATTCATATCTATATGCTTTGGGCCTGCTGCATCTGCTGTTATAAATGGAAGGTTGATAGTTGTCTGCATTGAAGATGATAGTTCTATTTTTGCTTTTTCTGCTGCTTCTTTTAATCTCTGAAGAGCCATTTTATCATTTCTTAAATCAATTCCATTTTCATTTTTAAATGTATCTGCTATATAGTTCATAACTACCTGGTCAAAATCGTCTCCGCCAAGTTTTGTATTACCATTTGTTGATTTAACTTCAAATACTCCGTCGCCTAATTCCAGAATGGATACATCGAAGGTACCGCCGCCTAAATCATAAACAAGTATCTTCTGATTTGTATTCATTTTATCCAGTCCATATGCTAAGGATGCTGCTGTTGGCTCGTTTATTATTCTCAGGACTTCAAGACCTGCTATCTTTCCTGCATCCTTTGTTGCCTGTCTTTGTGAGTCATTAAAATATGCCGGAACTGTTATAACTGCCTGAGTTACCTTTTCTCCCAGATAGCTTTCTGCATCAGCCTTGATTTTTTGAAGAATCATAGCTGATATTTCCTGTGGTGTATACTGCTTTCCATCAATATCTACTTTATAATTTGAACCCATCTGTCTCTTTATGGATGATATTGTCCTGTCAGGGTTTGTAATAGCCTGTCTTTTTGCTACCTGACCTGCTAATCTCTCACCATTTGGCTGAAAAGAAACTACTGATGGTGTTGTTCTTGAACCTTCAGCGTTTGCTATAACTACTGGATCTCCACCTTCCATAACTGCTACACATGAGTTTGTTGTTCCTAAATCAATTCCTATTACTTTTGACATTTTAAAATACCTCCTAAATTGTTAATTTGCTACCTTTACAATACTATGTCTTATAATTTTATCTGCTTTTTTATACCCCTTTTGAAATACATCCAGTATTTCTTTCTCCCCATAATTTTCATCTTCTATATGCATAACTGCTTCATGAAAATTTGGATCAAAAGGTACATTTGTGTCTATTTCCTCAATGTCCAGCTTTTTAAAGCTGTCATCAAACTGTCTTAGTGTCATTTCTACGCCCTTTTTATAATTTTCTAAATCACCCTCTGCATTTACTGCTCTTTCTAAGTTATCTAAAACAGGAAGGATGGTTTTGATTATTTCAGCACAAGAGTCTTTATATATAGCTTCTTTTTCTTTTATGGTTCTCTTTCTGAAATTTTCATACTCTGCTGTTATCCTTAGTAATCTGTCCTTTAGAGTTTCAATTTCATTGGAAAAAAGTTTATTTTCTTCTTTTAAAGATTCTAATTCCTTATCTTTTGCTGAATCATCAACTGTTTCATTTGAAGCTTCTTCTGTTTTTTCTTCTATATCCTCTGCTTTAGATTCCTCTTTAACTTCTTCTTTAACTTCTTCTTTAACTTCTTCTTTAACTTCTTCTTCCTTGTCATCAATATTTTCTGTAATCATAATATTCCTCCATCATTTTATTTCATCTATCATCATAATAATGCCTGCTGATGCTGCCATTTATCTCAGCAACCACTGTATTCATAATACTCAGTATCTTAGAATATGGCATTCTGGTAGGCCCTATTATTCCAATGGATCCAATAGGCATACCGCCAACTGTGTACTGAGCAGTTATAATTGAGCAGTCCTTAGCATTTTTTACTTGATTTTCACTGCCTATGGTAACAGTTAATGTACCAGTTTTATTTAGCATTTCCTTCATTTCTTTTTCATCATTTATTAAAGATAAAAAATCTCTGGCTTTATCTACGCTGTTATACTCAGGGCAGTCAAATATGTTAGATGTTCCTTCAACTATAACTTTAGAACTGTCTTCATTTACCAAGCTGTCATAAAGAGCTGAAATTATAGTATTAAATAAATCATCGTAGCCTCTTAAATCATTTTTAATTGAATTAATTACTTTAAGATTTATCTCCTCTACATTAAGATTTCTAAGCTTTAAATTAAGAAGATTATTAATTTTAATAAGCATATCATCATCCAGCGGTTTAGTTAATCTAACTAAATTATCTTTAATAATTCCGCTGTTTGTAACTATTATCAAAAGCACATCTGACTTATTAACTTTTAAAAGCTGGAGTGCTTTTATTGTACTTTTGCTTATAGATGGAGTTTTTGCTACTGATATTAAATTAGTAAGCTGGCTCATAAGAGATGCTGCCTGCTTTAACATGCTGTCAACCTGATATATGGCAGAGTCAAGTATCTTATTTTTAATATATAGCTTTTCTTCATAGGACAAAGATTGTATACCCATAAGTTTATCTACATAAAGCCTGTAGCCTTTATCAGAAGGCTTTCTTCCAGAGCTGCTGTGGGTTTTATCCAAGTATCCCATATCTTCCAGGTCTGCCATTTCATTTCTTATGGTAGCTGAGCTTATTCCTAAATCATATTTCTTGGCTATGGTCCTGGATCCCACCGGTTCCGCCGTTTCAATATAATCCTTTATAATAGAAGCCAGTATTTGAATTTTTCTTTCATCCATATCCATAATATCACCTCTTTATTAGCACTCACCTTTGATGAGTGCTAATCGCTATGATTAAAAAGTATCACTCCTCTATATTTTTGTCAACTTATCATTTATAACCAAATATTTTCATTATGCTACATTTATATTAAATATTTTGATTTAACTCTCTGTTTCTTTTTATTTCTCTGTTTTTCTTCAATTTCAATTTATAAAATCAGACATAATATAATTTGATATCTCAATCCCCTTTAAAGTTAAGGAAATATAACCATTATCATCTATTATATATCCTAAACTTTCCCATTTTTTTAGTATGTTTTCGTAAACTTCATATATATCCTTCCCGAATTTTTTAAAAAATATTTTCTTACTTATACCCTGTTTTTTCCTAAGTCCCAAAAAAACAAATTCCTCCATATTATCTTTTTCAGAATTATCATGATAGGATATGACTACATCTTCTCCTCTTATATACTGATTTATATCTCTTGTGTTTTCCTGCCTTCTTCCGTTTATATAAGAATGAGCAGCAAGGCCTGCACCAATATAGCCAGTTAGATTCCAATATACCAGGTTATGTCTGCATTCATATCCTTTTTTTGCAAAATTGGAAATTTCATATTGTAAATATCCATTTTTCTCTAAATATTTTATGGTTTCCTCATACATTTTTTTATATTCTTCTTCACTTGGAAGATTTAATTTATTTTCTTTGTCAAGCCTGTAAAAATATGTTCCTTCCTCCACAATCAAACTGTAGCAGGATATATGTTCCGGGCTTAGCGCTGTTACCTGCTCCAGTTTTTTCATATGATCCTCTAATTTTTCATCAGGAAGTGCAAACATAATATCAATATTAACATTATCAAAGCCTGCTGCCCTTATAAGCTTATAGCTGTCTATAAAATCTTTAAAGGAATGAGGCCTGTTTAATTTTTTTAATATTTTGTCATCAGTTGACTGAAGACCTATGCTTATCCTGTTTACTCCCATAGATTTAAACTTTTCCAGTTTTTCTCTGTCAACTGTTTTTGGATTTGCCTCTATTGTAAATTCAGCTCCCTTTTTTATATTAAGTTTTCCTATTTCTTCTGCTAAGAGCTCTATGCTTTTTAACGATAAATAGGTGGGAGTTCCCCCACCTATAAAGATTGTATTAAATATATAATCCTTATACTTATCAAGTTCAATATTTAAAGCTTTTATGTAATCCTCCATAAGATACTCCATACCCGCAAATGATGGAAAATCGCAATAAAAGCACTTGCTCCTGCAAAAAGGAATATGTATATATAAAGATACTTCTTCCATCTTAATCCACCTTTAGAATAGTCATAAACGCCTCCTGAGGTATCTCAACTGATCCTACCTGTCTCATCCTCTTCTTTCCTTCTTTTTGCTTTTCTAATAGCTTCCTTTTTCTGGAAATATCTCCGCCATAGCATTTTGCTAAAACATCTTTTCTAAGAGCCTTAACAGTTTCTCTTGCAATTATCTTTGAACCAACTGCTGCCTGAATTGGGATTTCAAACAGCTGCCTTGGTATAATATCTTTAAGTTTTTCTGCTATTCCCCTTCCCTTTTTATATGCTCTTTCCTCAGGGACTATCATAGATAAGGCATCTACTATATCACCATTAAGCAGGATATCCAGCTTAACAAGCTCAGTCTTCTGATAGTCCTCCAGTTCATAGTCTAATGAGGCATAACCTTTTGTCCTTGATTTTAAAGCATCAAAGAAATCATATATTATTTCGTTAAGAGGTATATGATAGTTTATAGCAACTCTGGTAGCTTCCAGATACTGCATATCAATATACACTCCTCTTCTTTCCTGACAAAGGTCCATAATTGATCCCACATAATCTGTAGGAGATATAATCTGAGCCTTCACAACAGGCTCTTGCATATAGTTTATCTCTGTCATAGGAGGAAGATTTGTAGGGTTGGTTATATCTACTAAACTGCCATCTGTTTTGTATACTTTATATATAACTGATGGTGATGTTGTGATTATATCTAAATTAAATTCTCTTTCTATTCTTTCCTGGAAAATTTCCATATGAAGAAGGCCTAAAAATCCGCATCTAAATCCAAAGCCTAAAGCTGCAGATGTTTCCAGCTCAAAGGATAGTGAAGCATCATTTAGCTGAAGTTTCTCTATGGCCTCTTTAAGCTCATCATACTTTGCTCCGTCTACCGGATATATACCGCTGTATACCATAGAAACAGCCTTTCTATATCCCGGAAGCGGCTTATCTGTTTCATTTTTATCTTCCGTTACTGTATCTCCAACTCTGGCGTCTCTTACATTTTTTATTGAAGCTGTAAAATATCCAACATCTCCGGCACCCAGAGTATCCACAGGTGTCCATTTTGGAGTAAATATGCCAACCTCTGTTACCTCGCAAACTTTATTGGTATTCATAAGCTTAATGTTAGTCCCTATTTTAAGTCTTCCGTCTGCAACTCTTATATGACATACTACGCCTTTATAGCTGTCATAATAAGAATCAAATATTAAAGCTTTAAGAGGAGCCTCTTCATCTCCATTTGGAAACGGAACTTTTTTTACTATAGCCTCTAATACATCCTCTATGTTAAGACCTGTTTTAGCTGAAACTAAAGGGGCATCATCTGCTTCTATCCCTATTATGTCTTCTATTTCCTTCTTTACTTCATCTGGTCTGGCACTTGGCAGGTCGATCTTGTTTATTACAGGGACTATCTCCAAATCATGATCCATTGCCAAATAACAGTTCCCAAGGGTCTGAGCCTGAATTCCCTGAGTTGCATCCACTACAAGAACAGCTCCTTCACAGGCAGCCAGGCTTCTTGATACCTCGTAATTAAAATCAACATGCCCTGGGGTATCTATTAGATTAAGTGTATATATCTTTCCATCTTTTGCTTTATATTTTAACGTTGCAGCCTGAGCCTTGATGGTAATGCCTCTTTCTCTCTCTAAATCCATATTATCTAAGAGCTGCTCTTTTATATCTCTTTTTTCAACTGTTCCGGTAAACTCCAAAAGCCTATCGGCCAGTGTTGACTTACCGTGATCTATATGAGCTATTATTGAAAAATTTCTTATTAAACTCTGCCTTTCGTTATGCATAAACTGCCGTTACCCCCCTATTATAGTAAATCAAGTAGATTATACTTATAGCATACTCTATTGTCAACAATCAGTAAACATTTCTATACACAAAAGTGTCCATAAACCTGTCAGCAACATTTATTATAAAGAAAGATTTAATATAATCTGCAGCTTTATAAATAGAGGACAGACTTACATCAAGAATATTATCCTTCCATTCTATATTTAGTTTTAATGGATTATTTAGAATATATACTCTAAGCTTAGAGCTTTCCTTTACAGTATCTGTAATACCATTTCCTATATATAAAACGGAAATTAAAATTATAATGGAACTTAATAATATTGAAAATATTATGAATTTTTTCCTCAAAAAAAAGCACCTCCCTTATTAGGATGTACTTTTTGTTCCATTTATATACTCTGCAATTATTCTGGATATTAAATCAGATGTGTTCACTGATTCTACCACAGTATTTACATGAGACCCAACCTCAATTAATATAGCGTTATTGCTTTTTTCCTGATTAAAATGCTTCCTTCCGTGGTTCCAATAATATGTGCCCCTGCAGGCTCCTGGAAATAATTTATTTGATATGCTTATTAATTTATTGACCACAGCCTGATTTTTAGCAAAATGCGGATTAGACCTGTCCAGGACAAATTCAAAAGTAGCAAACTTTTTCCCGTTTATTGTCTTAGTCATTTTACTTCGGCTTGTATTTGAATCTCTGTGAATATCAATTAATAAGTTAAAATCCTTGTATTTATCCAGATATTTTTTTATGGTCACACCTGATCTTGTATAGCTTTCTGCAAATTGTGATGCATTATGAATTGTTTCATCATGAATTGTTGATATCCCATACTTTTCCTGAAGCTGCTTTGTTATGGCTTCTCCTACAGCACATACTCCCAGGCTGAAATCTGTACTGTTAAAATTTTTAATTTTACTTACATCTGTAGGGACCTGAACTTGATAACACTCTGTGGTATGAGTATGATATATAAAAACCTGGGGCTTTGAATTATCTATTGGTTTTTTAAGCTCCGGATTATCGATTTTAACATCAGTATTATCCTTAAAAATATCTTCCTGAGCTAATTTAAATGGATTCAGCGAATAATTATCAGTTACTATATCCGAACTTTTAGTATCAATAAATACTATCTCTTTTTGAAGAATACTGAGAGGATTGGCAAAATCAATTCCAATTGAGGATATAACATAATCCTTTAAGGATAAATCAGTACTGGAAATATCATCCTCATCCTTTTCGAATGAATTAATTGCAGGTATCTCACTAGCCATAGCTTTCCCTAATAAATATGTGCTTATACTCTGCTCATCTTCTGATGAAAAAGCTGAGGTTATGGTAGGTATAAAAATAATCAGGCAAATAGCTACAGCTATATTTATCATAATAAACTTGTTTCTATCTTTCATCATATGTCCCTCCCCCTTTTGATTAATTATATGAGAGGGTCAAAAGTAATATTCATCAATTCAAGTAGGCATCTATATCCTGCTGCTCCATAAATGGCTGCAGGGCTAAGTTTAATCCGTTTGCCAAAACCTTTGAAAGTGTTTCTATGGCTAAGTCTACATCCTTTGGAGTTACAACTAAATCTCCTAAATATGGATTAAGTACTTCTTTTATAAGTGTTTCTTTTTCATTTTTATCAATAGACTTAAGCATATTGTAAAATTCAGTACCATTTTTAGATTGACTCATCATCTCATCTATTACTAAATCGATGGTATCATTTGCCATAGTAGCTGCGTCTACTACAGTAGGAATCCCTATAGCAATTACCGGAACATTTAATGTTTTTTCACTCAGCTCCATTCTTCTGTTTCCCACTCCGGAGCCTGGTGATATACCGGTATTGCCAATCTGGAATGTAGTATTTACTCTATCCATCTTCCTGGAGGAAAGTGCATCTATGCATATAACCATATCAGGCTTAATTTTCTCAGCTATACCTCTTATAACTTCCGACGTTTCCATACCGGTTAAGCCTAAAACTCCAGGTGCTATAGCGCATACCGGCCTTATTCTCTCATCTATTGAATCAGGCATAAGCTCTTTAAGATGTCTTGTTACAAAAAGCTTTTCTACAACCTTAGGTCCAAGTGCATCCGGTGTTATGTTCCAATTGCCAAGACCAACTACTAAAATAGTTTTAAAAGACTCAATGTTTATGTACTCCTTAAGCTTTTCGGATATAATCTGACTTATGGCCATTTGGTTTTCATTATCATAATCTAATATCTCTTTTATCTCTATAGTAAGGTAACTGCCTTTAGGCTTACCCATTGCCTTTTCTCCCTCTTTTGTAACTATGTTAACCTTTGTAACTTTGACGTCACCTATGCTCTCTTCAAAGCTCTCTACGCCATTTATGTTTTTTTTTTCTTTTCCTTCTAATATCTCTTTAGTTTCAATGGCTAAATCTGTTCTGATTCTGTTCATAGTATCACCTCTTTTTATATGATTTCCATATAAAAGTTAATTATGCTAAACTTATATCATTGAATTTCTATATTTCATGTGAAATTTTAGAAGAATTTTGCTTGCTCAAATATTTATGCTTGAATATGGTAAATAGAAATGTTATAATACAGTAGTTGAATTTGGAAATAGCAGATTCCCCATACTGCGAACCCAACAAAATATAAGGGGGTGAAATAGATGGCAAATATAAAGTCAGCAAAAAAAAGAATAAAAGTTACAATTACAAAGACTCTTAGAAATAAGATGATAAAATCAGCTTTAAAGACAAATGTAAAGAAGTTTGAAGCTGTAGTTGCAGAAGGAAAAAAAGAAGAGGCTTTAGTTTCCTATAAGGATGTAGCTAAAGCATTAGATATGGCTGCTTCCAAGGGAGTAATTCATAAGAATAAAGCTGCTAAAAAGAAATCAAGATTAGCTATAAAATTAAATGCTTTAGAAGCTTAATAATAAACCGGCAGATGCCGGTTTTTTATTTTATATAAATTGTAAGAACTTCGCTTCTATAAGCAGAGATGTTCAGCTTTAGCGTAAGCGAGTTCACTTTATATATGCTAAATTTATTATCATAAATTCAAGTTCTGATCTGGCATCCACTCCCTTGCTTTTTATATCTTTTTCTGTTTTTAAGCAAAGGTTTATAATGCTGATAAGCTGCTCTTTATTATAGCTTCTTGATGAAGCTATAATTTTTTCGCAGACATATTTATTTAGATTTAAATACTTTGTTATATAATTAGAATCCTTTCCATCATTTAAAAGGATAATTACATCCAAAAGATTTTTATACTGCTTTTCTATCATATAAAGGATAACCGATGGTTTCTCTCCTTTTTCAGTCAAATCAGATAATATGCTGAGTGCTAAACCAGTTTTTTTATACAAAACAGCATTTGTAAGAGAAAATATATCATCCTCAATTCTTGCGGGAAGAAGCTTTTCTATATCATCCTTTGTTATATCTCTGCCTTCGGTATAGGCTGTCAGCTTATTTATTTCATTTTTTATGCTGGAAATATCATTTTGAATTCTTTGGCAGAAATATGATAATTCTGCTTTCCCTATTTTTTTATTTTTGCTTTTAAACAGTCCCTCTGCTTTTTTATTTAAGGATAATCCTGTTACCTTGCTTACCTTAATAAGTGCTCCATTATCAGATAATTTCAGAAGCTTAGGGGGTACTTTCTCTCTGTCACTGTCCATTAAAAAGTACATAATAAGTATCAGATTATCAGGCAGATTAATCATGTAATCTGCTAACTCCTTTAATGTTTTTTCTGATTTTTTATCTTTATTTTTAAGGAAATCAGCATTATATATAAGAACTGCTTTCTTTCCTGAAAAAAGCGGGAGTGTCTCACAGGAATTTCTTATCTCTTCAAAGGAAACCTTAGCTCCATCCAGCTTTTCTAAATTAAATTCAATGGAATCCTTATCAATATTTTTGTTTATCACAGTATCTATTTCCTCTTTAATAAGTCCCTGATCTGTTGACATGAATATATAAAAGGAATAGAATTCTCCTTTTTCGCTTTTGTCTTTAATAGTTTTAAGTTCTATCATAATTTCACCTTATTATTTTATTATTTATAAAGCAGCAGCTTTCGTTTTCGCCGCTGATAAATTCTGCTATTTTAATATTATTATAATACACTTCTAGCTTTAATTTATCCTTAAACTTTAAAAAATTAAATTTATATCTGCTTAATATTATATTCCTATTACTTCCTATACTGGTATAAATAATATTAGGAGAATACTTCATCTTGGCTTCTATTATATCCTTGTCATCATTAATATAATAGTCTGATATAAGATATGTATTAAAGCCATTTTTTATTATATAAACATTGTCAGCAGATATAAGGACCGGCACAAAGGAGTATCTGCCCAGATAAAATAATATTACAACAGGAATATAAAGCTTTTTAAGAACAGTATACTTTCTGCTGAATATTATAAATATCATCATAAGTAAAATTGAAATAATAAAATACCCGGATACATCCGCTGCAGGCCATATAATTTTTTCTGTTATGCTCTCTGCTCCCAGCAGAATATAAAAAGCTATTTGTAATATTCTGCAGTTTAAATAAAATAAAAATTTAGAATTTACGGTTATAAGCAGCGGCAAGGATAAGTAAATTATTATTGTAAGTATAGGAACTAAAATCAGATTCCCAAATAAAAAAAATAAATTCACCTGATTAAAAACATAACCAATCATAGGAAGTGCAAATACCTGTGCAGATAAGCTTATAGATACCATGTCTGCTATTTTAGCCGGCAGGAATACAAGTCTTTTATTTATTTTACTATTAAATAATATTATTCCCAGTACTGCCAAAAATGAAATAAGCGTTCCCAAATCTAAAATAAGATAAGGAGATATTAATGTAATTGTAATAAAAGCAAGTGATAAGGAGGATAGACTGTCATAGCTTTTATTAATATACTTTCCAAAACATGCTGTAACTATCATAATAAGAGCTCTTGCTGCCTGAGGCTTTACCCCTACTAATATAAGATAAAAAAAAGAGCCAAATACAGCCATAACATTTCCAAACATCATCTGGAGAAGGAAAAAGGTAAGAGACATATGAAAACCTGAAACACAGAGTATATGAGATATGCCGAACTCTTTGTACTCTTCATTTTTATACTCATCTAAATTTTCTTTATCACCAAATACGAGAGCCATAATAAGAGAGGAATTATCTTCTCCAATTTCCGGTTTTAATTTTTTGAATATATTTTCCTTATAACTGTATATTATGCTGATAAAATCATTTTCCTTTTCAAAGCTGTCTATATAAAAATATCCTAAATTACCATTTTTGTAATTTATATTTTTATAATAGGAACCATAAGCTAATATCTTATCCCCGGACTTAAGCCCTTCTATATTTCCTCTGATATATATTTTCCTTCTGCCTGTCTCTCCAATAATATACTGGGGTGAGCTATAATTTATCCTTATGGTTTCATTACTGTCTATACGATAATTATAATAAATAGTTATTGATATTATCCCGATAAGGAAAAAAAATATTGTAGGAATAATATATAGCTTTTTACATAATATAATATTTGAAATAAAAAATATTGCAGCCAAGGCTGCAAATAATATGGAATGACTTAACAAACATGTTACAAACAGCATACCAAAATATAGTGAAAGGCAGAAGCTTACAAGTGGTCTTTCGATCATATTAAATTAAACAAAAAATGTTTTCTGTCATTTAATATTTCTACTGTGATCTCAATATTATCTGTTTCAAAATTTTCATTAATATTTTTTATATTGAATTCTATATCTCTACCTTCCCTTTTTAAAAAATCTTTGGTGAAATTCTCTGCCTCTTTAATATTAAGATTTCTACACTGCTTAAAGTACCGGTCTTTTCCTACATCCAGGTAAATAGTATTGCTTCCATGAACAATTGTTTTAATCATATTATTAAGCAACATGTTCACCTCCACAATATTATTTTAACCAATACTTTATAATATAAACTGAATTAAAATATTTTTTTTAAATTTAAATTTTTAAATGATTTTATTATAACATCAGCAGAACTTATATCTTGACTGCCTGAATGACAATTATCTATTCCGACGCATTTCATGCCAGCTCTTTTAGCTGCCAAAACTCCATTATTTGAGTCCTCAAAAACTATACATTCCTCTGGCAGAACCTCCAGCAGCTCCGCGCTTTTTAAAAATATATCAGGACTTGGCTTACTGTTTTCCACAGCATCTCCGGTAACCACCTGACTAAACATCTTTTCTACTTTTAAATTCTTTAAGACAATATTTATGACATTAATGGGGGAAGAGGATGCCAGGCACAGCTTTAAATCTTTTTTATAAAGTTCTTTAATGAGAGATACAGCCCCTTCCATCTCAATTATTTTATCTGGGTTATTAAAAATTGTCAGGTAGTATTCATCTCTGTCCTTTTGAACCAAATCTTCTATTTTTTCTTTTAGCTTATACTTATTTTTTAGAATTTCCCACATATAATAGGAGGTAGTTCCTATAAACTTATCATGTTCTTCTTTATCCATATAAATACCAAGACTATTAAATAGTTTTTCTTCTAAAATAAAATGGAGAGGCTCGCTGTCTATTATTGTTCCATCCATATCAAAAATCACTGCTTTAATCAATTTTATCTCCTTTGTTCTTAAAAAATAACTCATATGGAAGCCACATGAGTTATTATAATACCTTATTTTGGCGGGAGTATGTGGGAATCGAACCCACCCAGGACATTTACATGCCCCAGCACAGTTTTGAAGTTGCACATAATCCCATTATTGTATGTAAACCATTGATATTAATAGGTTTTAAATGAAAATAATTCATTCTGCCTATATAATTATATAAAATTTATACTTTACATTAGTATATCACCATTTTATATTATCATTCAAGATAAAATTATTTCTACATTAATATATGTGATTACCAACTGACAGATATATTTAAAAGTATATGACAAGCAATTTCTTCCTTACCCTGTTCCGTTGCATTTAACATTACCTGTCCTGCGGTTGTGCAGTTTACGGTTA
>JBAXYJ010000034.1:0-17085 GCA_041670885.1 Clostridiaceae bacterium | reverse complement strand
TTTGGAGATGTAAATCTTGCCCTTGATATACAGCCAAGATATACCATTAGTGATATGGTTCAAAGGGAAGAAAAATTAGAAAACGCTAATATTTCAAGTTACCTTTTTACACATGACAGCGGACTTAAAATTTTATCAGCACCATTAAAGCCGGAGTTTGCAGATTTGATAACAGCCCCTATGATTCCAACAATATGCAAAAGGCTTCTTCAGGATAATAAATATCTGATTGTTGACCTTACAACTGGTATTTCTGAAATAAACTTAAATTTTATAGAGCAGGCAGACTTAGTTTTTATAGTTACTGATTTGGAGCTTTCTGCTTTAAAAAATACAAAGACAATGATTAAGACCTTAGAAAAATTAGATATGGGAGATAAGCTAAGAGTAATTGTAAACAGATCAGATACTGAAACGTTAACTAAGGCATCACAAGTACCGGATATGCTGGAAACTGACGAAGTAATATATATATCTGATGATTATAAAGTGGTTTCAAAGTCCCTTAATATAGGTATTCCTTTCATAATCAGCAAGAGAAAGGAAAAAATATCATCTGATATTCTGACTATAACCAAGGAGTTTAATATAGAAAATGTGGTCTCTGTAAGAAGAAGGAGAAAGAGAAAAAGAGGGTTAATGGGGATTTTATCAAAGTTTTAAAGCGAAAGGAGGAGTAATATGAGTTTGCTTGAAAAATTAAACACTGTTAAGAAAATAGAAGAAGAGAAGCAGCAGGCAGAACCGGAAAGTAAGGCAGGTACTGCTGTTTTTGGCGAATCTAACAAAACTTCAGATGCACCCATAAGTAAGGAACAGGAATTAATGTTAAAGCTTCAAAAAAAGATAATGTATGAAGCTAAAGGCGATCAGGATGTTAAAAGTATTATCCCTAAGATAGATTCCATAGCACAAAAAATCTTGGAAACAGAAGAAGAATCCTTTGAGACAGTTGATACAAAAAAAGTAGTACAGGATTTAATTAATGACGTAACTGGATATGGACCGATTAATCCACTTCTATTAGATCCTGAAGTAACAGAAGTTATGGTCAATGGACCATATAAGGTATATGTGGAAAAGCATGGAAAGATAAAATTGACAACTATAAAATTCAGGGATAATGATCAGGTAATGAACGTAATTGATAAAATAGTTTCGCCCTTGGGGAGAAGAATAGATGAAAGCAGTCCAATGGTTGATGCCAGGCTCCCAGATGGCTCCAGAGTAAATGCCATAATTCCGCCTCTTGCATTAAATGGTCCTTCAATAACAATTAGAAAGTTTTCAAAGGACCCCTATACAATTGAAAATTTAATAGAATTCGGTACAGTAACAAGTGATATGGCACAGTTTTTAGATGCTTGTGTAAAGGCAAAACTTAATGTATTTATAAGCGGAGGTACAGGTTCAGGAAAGACAACAACGCTAAATGTATTATCAGGCTTCATCCCTAATGATGAAAGAATAGTGACTATAGAGGACTCAGCTGAACTTCAGTTATCCCAGGATCATGTTGTATCGCTGGAGGCAAGACCCGCCAATATGGAGGGCAAAGGGGCAGTTACCATAAGAAATCTGGTTAAAAACTCTCTTAGAATGAGGCCTGACAGAATAGTAATTGGTGAGGTCCGAGGAGAGGAAGCTCTTGATATGCTTCAGGCTATGAATACAGGTCATGATGGTTCTCTTGCAACAGGTCATGCTAATAGTCCAAGGGATATGATTGCCCGTCTTGAGACAATGGTATTGATGGCAGGAATAGAGCTGCCCATTAAAGCTATTCGTCAGCAGATTGCAGGCGGAATAGACTTAATAATACAGCAGTCAAGACTTAAAGATGGTACAAGAAAGATAGTTAATATTACTGAGGTTCAGGATCTTGAGGGAGATATGGTTATTCTTCAGGATATATTCGCTTTTAATCAGAAAGGCATAGATAAATCAGGGAAAGTAATAGGCAAAATGGCAGCAACAGGAATAAGACCAAAGTTTTATGACCGCCTTGAAATTTCAGGCATACAGGTACCGGCGTCTATATTTAGTGTAGAGGAGTGGTAGTTATGAAATTAATAATGCTTTTGCTTTGTTTTATATGTTCTTTCATGTTGGTTTTTGGTATTCTATATTATTTTATTTTGAATGACAAAAGAGTAGAAAAAAGACTTAAATATTATCTTGATATTAATGAAAAATATAAAAAAACAAAGAAAAAAGAGAACAAAGAAAAAATAAAATTAATAAATTTAAAAAATATTAACCAATTTTTAAGCAGCAAACTTACAGATAAATCCAATGATAAGATTGAGCAGGTACTACGTAGCTCAGGCCTGCAAATGGATATTGAAGAATACATAGCACTTGTAATAATTTCATCGGTTTTCTGCGGACTGGCGGCAGGAATATTGTTTGGGCATTTTTTATTAATAATACCAGGCAGCGTTATTGGATATATGATACCCAAAATATGGATAAATAGTAAAAGAAAAAAAAGAATTAAAGCCTTTAATGATGCACTTCCGGATATGATTATGACAATAGTAGGATCACTAAAGGCCGGATACAGCTTTATTCAGGCAATGAAGACTGTTGCAGAGGAATGTGAATCTCCAGTTAAAGAAGAAATAATTGTTTTTTTGAAAGAAAACAGCTATGGAATAACAATGGAAGATGCATTAAATAACTTAAAACTTCGGATGCCCAGTAATGACCTGGATCTTATGATACAGGCAATTTTAATTCAAAGGCAGGTTGGCGGAAACCTTTCTATGATTCTAGAGGTTATTGTAAAAACAATCAGAGAGAGAAACGAAATAGACAGACACGTAAGGTCATTAACTGCTCAGGGAAAATTATCAGGAAAAGTAGTAGGCCTCCTTCCTGTTTTTATATTTATAGCATTGTCGGTAATTAATCCGGAGTATATGGCACCATTTTCCAGTAATATATTGGGCAAAATTGCACTGGGAGTTGGAGGAGTCATGGAGACAATTGGATTTTTAATAATGAATAAACTTGCTAAAATCGAGGTGTAAAATATGCTTGAAATTTGTTTCATACTAACAGTAACCATGCTGTGCTTATATGTTTATTTATCAAGCCATGAGCATGAAATAAGATTAAAAAAAAGACTAAAGACTTATGTAGGAGAAACTCAGCCAAATAGTAATTCTGAGAAAAAAAGAAACGATCAGAGTTTAAAGAAAAAAATAGACTATTTTAGAGATAAGGGAACAGATTTCTATAGTAAAAATATTTCATCCGATAAGGAAGAAAAACTGGAGAAATCATTACTTCAAATGGGAAACCCCTGGGGAATAACAAGTGTTGAATTCCATTTATATCTTACTATTTTCAGAATAAGCTTACCAATTGTACTTGGAATTTTTGGAAGTATTATTGGTTTAAAACTAAATGGTATTGTTTTTCTTATTATAGCAGGAATCCTAGCTAGTATACTTTTACCTATTGTTTACATAAAGTCAAAAATAAAAAACAGGTATGCTAAGGCACTTAAGGAGCTTCCTGATTTTATAGACCTTTTGACGGTAAGTCTGGAGGCAGGCCTTGGATTTGATTTGGCTATGAATAAGGTTGTATCTAAAACCAATGGAATATTATCAGCTGAATTTCATACCTGCCTTGAAGAAGTACGTCTTGGAAAATCAAGAAGGGAAGCATTTTTGGGACTTAAAGAGAGGCTGAAATTTGATTCAATGATATCTTTAATTAATAGTATTCTTCAAGCTGAAAAGCTGGGAATGAGTATGGTGCAGATTTTTAGAATTAAGTCTCAGGAGGAGAGGGGAAAAAGAAGGCAGAGGGCCGAAGAGGCTGCAATGAAGGTGCCGGTAAAAATATTGTTTCCTCTGGTATTTTTTATATTTCCATGCCTGTTCATAGTACTTCTTGCACCGGCCTTATTAGGATTAATGAATGGATTTGGTAAGTAAAATATAATTTTAAAAAGGAGCTCATATATGATTAAAAGAACAATAGTTACACTTTTTAGTGTTTGTACAATGATATCATATATTTTACATGAATTAAAAAATATATCTAACTATCAGGATAATATTTTATTTTTCATTATATTTGTTTTACCTTATGTTCTGATGAACATATTATCCTGCAGCTATCTAATTACATCTATGCTAAAAAAGCCTAAGGATATGAACGATAATATCTGGATGGTTATAGCAAGTTTTATAGGCTGTAATCTGACTTTAGTAACAGGACATTTCATTGAACTTAAATCCGCTGATCCTAACATTTCAATAGCGTTTGTGGGGATAGTACTAAGTATTGCAGCAATTCCATTCTATATTGCAGCTGTAATCAATCTAGGTAAGAATCTGACAGTTTTACCGGAAGCAAATACGCTGAATACTAAAGGAATTTATAGTATTTCAAGGCACCCCTTATACTCCTGCTACATATATTGGTATTTTACAAATATACTTATTTATCAAAGTAAAGCAATAATAATTACCTCTATAATGCAAGCTATTTTCCAGATTATTAGAGCTATAAATGAAGAAAAAATACTGGAAAAAAACTTCCCAGAGTATGGAGATTACAAGAAAAGGGTTTGGTGGATAGGCAAAATTAAAGAAAAACAATTAAAAGCAGAATACCAGGAATAATTTATAAATATATCATCTGTAGAAAGGAGAATGGATATGAGAGTAATTAAAATTAAAGGAGAAAGTTCTGATTCATCAATGATACAAAATACATTGGAGAACTATTCATTTGATATTCCTATTTTTATAATAGACAAATCAAAAGAACTGTATAGGTTTATTGAAGAGCTTACCATAGATGAAAGCTACTTATATGTTCTGAAAGCAGCAAGAGAGATAGAATTTGATAATATTAATGTAATAATAGCAGATAAAGAAACAAATTATAGTATTAAGGAAAATGTTTCTTCTCTTAGTGAATTGATAGAAGAACTTGATGAAGATAACCTTGATTCATATCAGGTCATAATTGATACAGAAGATAAAACTTTTGCCAGCGATATAATTCAGTCTTTTAATTATTTAAATTTAGATATTGACATAACCATGAAAAAAGAAAAAGCAGAAAGAGCCAGGGCAAATGCATTTAAAAAGGGCTTTTATAAAATGAGTAAGTCCATTTCAAAAGCCCAGGATTTAATAAGTGATATAGATTTAATAGATGAGCTGTCAGGTGAAAAAGAAAATATTTTAAATATTTTAAAGAGTATTGAAGAAAATCTGGACAAAGCCGGGGATAGAGATTTAAATATTTCTGTTATGGCAACTAAAAAATCAGGAAAGAGTGTAGTAGTTAATTCATTTCTTGAGGAGCAGTATGCACCCACAAGCTTAGAACTGCCTACGCCTAATACCTGTGTTTATAAAAACAGCAAAGATGGCCGGATCCGTCTCATATACGGAGATCAGAATATTTGCTTTGATTCTCCTGAAGATATATATAAGTTTACATATAATGAATTTAAAAGAGCTCAGAATGACCCTGAAATTGCAGGCTCAATTGATGATATGGAAATACATTATACGAAAAATAATAATGATTTTGCATCATTTGCCATAGTAGATACTCCAGGACCTAATTATGCAGGAGCCAACAGCAGCAAAGACGGAATAAACATGCATAAGGAAAATGCATATAAATGGATAGAAAAATCCGACGTAGTAATCTTTCTTGTTAATTATTCTAACTACCTTACACTGGATGAGGAAGCGTTCTTCAAGGATATTAAGTCACAATTTGAAAAACATGATAAGTTTTATTCATTAGTTGTTGCAGTAAATAAACTGGACGAAATGTATTTAAGTGAATGTGAAAATAAATCTGTTGTTAGATTTCTGGACTATATCAGATGCAAGCTAAACAACCTGGGTTATAAGGGATTTATAGTACTGGGAGTCTCTGCCAGATCATATTTTGATATAATAAAGGTGTCCCAGATTGACAGCAGAGAGTTAAAATTTTTAGGGGAAAGTAAGAGAATTGAACAGCTTTCCGGAATTGAACTCCGGCAGAGGCTAAAAAAGCTTAAGAGAAAATATATTGGCAAAAATCAGATGACTGTCCTAAGCTTTGTTGATGATCAGCTGGAGAAGCTGGAATGCTTTCAGGGAATAGATGATGTAAGCCTTGATATACTAAGAGAAAGAAGCGGCATGCAGAAATTAATTGAGTATACAACTTACATTGCAATGCAAAAGGCAAGTACTGAGCTTTACTCATCAATTATAAGGAGTATTGATGAACTGTTTGTCAGACTTAAAAATCTTGATATAGTAAAAAATATATTAGATGCTAAGCTGCAGAAACAGGAAGAAATAGAAGAAATAGAAGAAATGCTTCAGAAAATGATAGATAGTTTTGATTCCATGCAGAAAGAGATTGGTGAAAATGTAAATTTTAGAAATCTTAGGGATGACTTGACCGATGAAATAAGTGAATCGAGGAATGACAGAATAGACCAAATTTCAGAAGTTTATGAAGAAAAAATTGACAGATTTATCATGAGACTTAGAATGAAGGATAAAGACGACTTAAAGGAAATGAAAAATGAAGGATTCAATATTGATTTTTCTGTAAACAATACCGAAATTGAGGAAGAAATTAATAAATTAATCGGAAAATTGCTGAATCAGGTGAATTTGGATATAGACCAAAAGGAAAAGTACTTTAAAGAATGTGATACTACTATAAAGGAAATTGTTCTTTCCTTTAGTGAAAAAATTAAAAAGGATTATAACTTAAAGGATTTTAACATTACGGTACCAAAGGTAGATCATGCCTTTAACAGAAAGCCTCTTAGTAAAATCCCTAAAATAAATATTAATAGTATTAATATAAAGGAAGAGGTATTAAACAGCATAGAGTTTAGAGAGAATTTTTTTGAGAAGTTTATAAACCATTTTTTAGAAAACAAGGTTGGTACATATTCAATTGACAGTAAGAAAATAACTGAAATTAAAAACACCTGGCTAAAAGTAATCAAAGACAGCGTAGAAGGAGAGTATATTTTACTATTTGCTAATCTGGAGGAAAATATTTTTAAATGCATTGATGAGCTGAAAGTTGAGATTTCCAAGTCTGCGGAAAATCTAATAAGTACATACAGAGGTACTTTCAGCGAGATATTGAAAGATTTATCAATGACAAAAATGAATGTAGAAGAGCAGATGAATTATCTAGATGCTAAATTACAGTTCTTTGATCAGATTGAGGATAAGATGTCAGTATTTACAGATATTTGGACTGGCATAAGAAATTAATTGTTTAAATTAGATACACTCATAAATTATAAAATAAGTAATAGATAAGCATAAATTAGTATAACTATTCACAATAATTGTTTTATATTAATTATTATGATATGCTTATAAAAGATATGTTTTATAATGTTATATAACAAATGGGGTGTATTGTATGCTAATGCAAAATGATATGATTCCGCTATATCAGCAATTAAAGACAAAAATTAAAGATTCAATAATAAGCGGAAAATTAAAACAAGGGGATAAAATCCAAACTGAAGAGGAATTAAGCAAAGAATATAATGTAAGCAGGATAACAGTAAGAAGTGCAATATCTGAGCTTGTAGAGGAAGGAATGCTTGTAAAAAAGCAGGGTAAAGGTACATTTGTCAGCAGGACTAAAATCGATAGAGAGATAATTAAATTTTTAAGCTTTTCTTCAGCCTGCAAAGTAGAAGGTCTAACACCAAGCAGTAAAATTACAAAAAAAGACATAGTAGATCCAACTAAAGATCAAATAGACAGCCTTAAGCTTGAAAAAGGTGATAAGCTTATCTGGATGCAGAGGATAAGATATGCAAATGAAGACCCGATAATGGTGGAAAACAATTATTTTTCATATAACAATTATAGTTTTTTGCTGAATGAAGAACATTTAAACAGTTCTTTATATGAAATATTATCAAAAAAATATAACATTGTTCCATTTAAGGGTTTAAATTCAATAGAAATTGTAAAAGCTAAAGAAGACGAACCAAAATATTTAAAAATACATAAAGGGTCTTCCCTTCTTCTTATAAAAGGCGTAGTTTATGATGAAAAAAATATACCAATTCATATTTCTGAAGAGTATATAGACGGAGATAAATATAAACTTTCATATACAAATAACATATAGAAAAAATGAAACCATTGCCTGATAAAATAATCAGGTGATGGTTCTTTTTTTTATAAAAATATGAATATTTAAGATTAGCTTAAGCTAAACATACTATTTAAGATGGTGAGTCTGCCCCACCTGAAGCAGAATTTTAGTGTCACCCACTTATAGAAGAGGGTGTCTTGAAACCTGGATAAATCTTAAAATTTTTTTATAAAAATATTCTGAAAATTATTTACATTTCAAAATATTCATGATAACATTAACATAAGAAGTATTATAACGTATTAATACAATATGACAACTAATAAACGAGGAGGAGTTAAAATGACAGCAAAAGAAATTGTAAAAAGCATTGTTGAAAAAACTCAGAATAAAGGAGGAATAAAGCAAGTTTATTTTATAGCCTGCGGGGGATCATTTGCCAGTTTTTATCCATCTAAATATTTCCTTCAAAGTGAAGCTAAAAATATCAGAGTAGAACACTATACCAGCAATGAATTTGTACATGCTACTCCAAAAGCATTAGGAGAAAATTCCGTTGCAATTTTAGTATCTCACGGCGGCAATACACCGGAAACTGTTGAAGCAGCAAAACTTTCACAGGGAAAAAAGGCTGTAACAATATGTCTTACTCATACAGAAAACTCACCACTTACAGAATATGGTGATTATAATATTGCTTATGAATTTGGGAATGAATCTGATGTTTTAAAGCAGAAAACAACTATTCCTCTGGAATTATCAGTTGAAATATTAAATCAGGCTGAAGGGTATGATCATTATAAAGAAGCTATGGATGGATTTAACAAAATAAACAGTATTATAGTTAAAGCTAAAGAATTAACAAAGAATAATGCTGAAGCATTTGGTAAAAATTATAAAGATGAAAAAATGATTTATGTTATGGGCAGCGGTGCAGCTTATGGTGAAACCTATGCATTCTCTATATGTATACTAATGGAAATGCAGTGGGTAAACTCAGCCGCTATACATTCAGGTGAATATTTCCATGGTCCATTTGAAATAACAGATAAGGAAAGCCCATTCATAATGATGATGAGTGAAGGAAGAACCAGACCACTTGATGAAAGAGCATTAAATTTCCTTAAGAGATTTGGACAGAAAATTGAAGTAATAGATGCAAAAGAGTGCGGACTTAATGCTATAGATGAGTCAGTAGCGGAGTTCTTCAATCCTATATTATTTGTAAATGTAATGAGAATATATGCTGAGCAGCTGGCTGAGCAGAGAAATCATCCTCTTTCAGAAAGAAGATATATGTGGAAGCTTCAATATTAATAGATTAAACTATTAATAAAAATTAGTAAAAAGGTGAGATTATGATAAAAGTTATTGGGATAGGAGACAACGTAGTAGATAAATATATTCATACTGGGACAATGTATCCCGGAGGTAATGCTTTAAATTTTAGTGCTTACGCTAAACAATTGGGAGCAGATTCTGCTTACTTAGGGACTTTCGGAAAGGATAAAGCAGCATCACATATTATAAAGGTGCTGACAGAACTTAAAATTGATATTACAAGATGCAGGCAGGCAGATGGTGAAAATGGTTTTGCCAGGGTAAATCTGGTTGATGGAGACAGAGTTTTTCTGGTTGGGAATAAAGGCGGCGTACAAAAGGATAATCCGATTATTTTGAGCAGTGAAGATATGGAATATATAAAGAATTTTGATATAGTTCATACCAGCTGTTACAGCTATAATATGGAAAATGAAATAATTAAAATAAAAGCAGCAGGAATCCCGATAGCTTATGATTTTTCAAACAATTTTGACAGTGAGTTTATTGAAAAGGTATGTCCAAATGTTGATTTTAGTTTTTTCTCCTGCAGTCATATGAATGATGACGAAATTAAGAAACTGCTTAAACAGGCACATGATTTAGGGAGCAGCTTTGCTTTAGGTACAGCAGGATCAAGAGGAGCAATACTATGCGATGGGAAAGATTATTATATTCAAAAACCCAATCTGGTTAAAGCTATTGATACTCTTGGAGCCGGAGATTCTTTTATAACAGCTTTCCTGCTGAATTACATAGGAAATTACAAAAATGAAGGAATCAATAGAAAGGAATTGATTGAGGACAGCTTGGCAAAAGGAGCATTATTTGCTTCCAAGACATGTATGGTAAATGGAGCTTTTGGATATGGCGAAAAGTTTTAAGTAACGTTATATGATAACTTTCATCCTTTTTAAAATATGAATTGGATGAAAGTTATTAAAAATAAAAAATTTAAAGGGGTGCTAAAAAATGAAAAGAAAGGGACTAATGACAATTGTTCTTGCAGCATGTATTACTATGACTTCAGTTTTTTCCGGATGTTCTTCAAAAACTGCAGATACAAGCAAAGATAACGGTAAAATTACTATCAAATTCCTGCACAGATGGCCTATGGAGCCAAATAAGAGTTTTCTGGATAAGGTGGTTGCTGACTATGAAAAAGCTAATCCAAACATAAAGATTGATATGCAGTCAGTAGCAAATGATTCATATAAAGAAAAGATCAAGGTTATTTTAGGGACAGCTGATGCCCCGGATGTTTTCTTTTCATGGAGCGGCGAGTTTATGTACAAATTTGTAAGAGAGAATAAATTATATGATCTTACAACTGCACTTAATCAGGATGGATGGAAAGACACTTTAATGGAATCACAGTTAAAACCGTTTACACTTGATAATAAAACTTACGGAACTCCTTATAGTGTAGATGGTAAAGTATTCTTTTATAACACTAAAATATTTAAAGATAACGGACTTGAAGTACCAAAGACTTGGGATGAGTTTATAAAGGTTTGTGATACTTTAAAGAGCAAGGGCATTACACCAATAGCATATGGTAACCAGGCACCATGGGCAAGTGCTCATTATATTGGAACTTTAAATCAAAAGGTTGTAGCAGAAGATGTTAGAACAAAGGATTATAACGCAGCAACAGGGGAGTTTACAGATTCAGGGTATGTGGAAGCACTTAAGAAATATCAACAGTTAATACCATATTTCAACGCTAACTCAAATGCTATTAAACATGATCAGGCAAGAATGAACTGGGCAAATGGAAAGGCTGCAATGATTTACTGTGAGACACAAGAAGTTGGTGAAGTTCAAAAATTACAGGGCAAAGACTTCCAGTGGGGTATGTTTAAATTCCCGGATATTACAGATGGCAAAGGAGATCAGAGTAAACTTACCGGAGCACCTGAAGGTTTTGTAATATCAGCTAATACAAAACATCCAAAAGAAGCTATTGCTTTCTTAAAATATTTAACCGGCAAGGAAGTAGGACTTAAGGAAGTTAAAGAAATAGGAATTCTTAACGGAATGAAAGGTATATATGATACCACAAATGCAGATGCAAAAGTTATAGAAGCGGCTAACCTTATAAATAGTGCTAAGGATATTGTTTACTGGCTTGATACAGATTTAAATACTAAACTTGTAAATGTTTATTTATCAGAAACTCAGCTGCTTACAAGCGGTGAAACAACACCTGAAAAAATGATGCAGAAAATACAGCAGACAGCTAAAGTAGTTAAGAACGAAACAAAATAATACCATAAGATTTAATGAGGTAACAGTGTGTACTGTTACCTCAAATCTGAATATATGAAAGATGGGGATGAAAATGAAAGAAAGAAAAATAGCTCCATATGTATATATTTTTCCCACATTGCTTCTGATTATAATATTTGTATATATTCCAATAATACAAAACTTTTATTTTAGTTTTTTTAAGATGAGCTCATATTCAACTGTAAAAACATTCGTAGGTTTTAGCAATTACAAAAACATATTTGCTGATGAAATTTTTTATACTGCAGTTATAAACAATACCTTATATGCCGTAATTTCATTAATATTCCAGGTTGGTATAGGGTTATGTTTAGCTATGCTTCTTGAAAGCAGATTTGTAGCACCAAAGCTTCGTACTTTTTTTAGAAGTATATATTTTATGCCGTCTGTAATCTCCATAACCGTAGTAGCTCTAATATTTCAATTTGTATACACTCCTGACATCGGAATATTAAATGGATTTTTAAAAGCAATAGGTATGGGAAAATATAGTCATGCATGGCTTGGTGAGACTAAGACTGCTATATTTAGTATAATAGCAATGAGCCAATGGCAGTATGTGGGATATATAATGATGCTGTTTATTGTAGCTATTCAAAAAATACCAGAAGATATATATGAAGCTGCAGATATTGATGGGGCTACCGGTTTGCAAAAAGCACTTTTCATTACTATTCCGCAGGTTAAAGAAATGACACTTGTTACATCTGTTATTACTGTAATTGGTGCTTTCAAAGTATTCAGTGAAGTATATGTAATGACATCAGGTGGACCTGGAAATTCATCCCAGGTATTAAGTACTTACCTTTATAGATCTGCTTTTATAAATGATGAAATGGGGTATGCATCTGCTATTGGAGTTATAATTTTTATTATAACAATTACATTATCATTTATTCAGATAAAAATATCTAAAAGCGGCCAGGTATAGGGGGGATAATCAGGTATGAATAAGAAAAAACATTATACAGTTAGTAAAATATTAATTAATATATTTTTATTTTTTCTTGTAATTATTGTACTATATCCATTATATTGGACAATAATTAATTCGCTGAAAACTAATAATGAATTATTTATAAGTCCCTTCAGCCTTCCTCATAAGCTTATATTTAAAAATTATATAAGTGCATGGAACCTGGGTTTATCACAGTACTTTTTAAATAGTATATATGTTAGTTTTATTTCTATAGCAATTACTGTATTTTTAGGTGCATTATGTGCTTATGGATTATCCAGATTCGATATAAAAGCGAAAAATTTAATATTTATGGTAGTTTTAGGAGGACTAATGCTGTCTCCGGAAGTAGCATTGGTATCACTTTATAAAATACTGCAGACATTACATTTATATAACACCAGGTGGGCAATGATTATACCATATATAGCTTTTAAGCTTCCTTTTTCAGTTTTCTTGATGAGATCATATTTCATTTCTTTCCCAAAAGATATGGAGGAGGCAGCAACTATTGATGGATGCAACACTTTTCAAGTTTTTTATAAAATAGTTGTTCCCATAAGCTTACCGATATTTGCTTCTACCGCTATTATGGATGCTATATTTGTATGGAATGAGTTTTTATTTGCTCTTGTATTCGTAGAGAGTAAGGCAATTACAACAATTCCTGTTGGACTTATGGCATTTAGAGATGCTTTAAATACAGATTGGACAGTTTTGCTTGCAGGTATAACCATAGCTACACTGCCAATGGCTATTTTGTTTCTTTGTATGCAGAAGTATTTTGTAAAAGGACTGACATCAGGTGCCGTAAAAGGCTAAATTCGAATATATCAAGCAGCAGGATAGGCCTGCTGCTTGTTTAAAATTGCTGAAATAATGATTTTATAAAATGGGGGAGATTTATAAATGTTCAATTTTAATAAAGAGAAGTTTTTACAGGAAGAAAATGGAGCGCTGGCATTAAAGCCAGGTATAGAAGAAATAGTAGACAGTATTTGTAAAAAAGGATATAAGAATATATTTTTAATTGGAATAGGCGGTACTATCGCAATTGCAGAACAAATTGGATCAATTATGAAATCCAGATCGGAAATAGATGTATATGTTGAAAATGCTGCAGAATTTACTACACTTGGAAATAAACATTTCTCAAAGGATTCAGTAGTAATTGTTGACTCTGTATCCGGTGATACAAAGGAAGTTGTAGAAGCTGTTAAACGTGCTAAGGAAATAGGAGCAATAGTTTTAGGCTTTATAGAGAAAACAGGATCACCTCTTGCAGAATCAGTTGATTACTTAATATCCTATGAAGGCGGAGTATTATATAAATTTTATATAGCAGCTTTAAGATTTATGTATAATACAGGAGAATTTAATGAATATGATAAATTCTTTGAGGAATTAAAAACAATGCCTGAAGCACTGCTTAACGTTAAAGAAGAAGCAGAAAAAAAGGCAGAGGAATTTGTTGATAAATATAAGGACGAGCCTCTTCAATACTTGGTTGGATCAGGTAATCTCTGGGGCGCAGCATATTCCTATGCAATGTGTATAATGGAGGAAATGCAGTGGATGCATACAAAATCAATTCATGCAGCTGAATTTTTTCATGGAACACTGGAAGTTATTGAAAAAGATACAAGCGTAATACTGTTTAAGGGTGAGGATGAAACACGTCCATTGATGGATAGAGTAGAGAAATTTGTTAACAGAGTATCAGAAAAGGTAACAGTATTTGATTCAAAGGATTATGAATTAAAAGGAATCAGTAAAGAATTCAGAGGGCTTGTATCGCCGTTTGTGTTTAGGGCTGTAACTGAGAGAATCAGCAAATATTTAGAAGAAAAAAGAAAACATCCTTTAGAAATAAGAAGGTATTACAGAAGACTTGACTATTAATACAAAATCAAAGACCGTACTGGAAAAATCCGTGCGGTTTTTGTTACTTTAAACGGAGGGTGAGGATAATGAAAAAAATAATCGGGATAGCAGGAACCGTTAAAGAAGCAGAGAACAGTAAGGTACCTGGTATTGAGCAGGCCTATGTTAACGATGATTACATAAGAGCAGCAGAAAATGCAGGGGGAGTACCTTTGATACTGCCGGTTGTAAATGATGAGGAAAATATTAAGCTTCAGGTTAAAACTTGTGATGCAATAATATTATCCGGGGGACAGGACATAAACCCTCTGTTTTATGGTGAGGAACCACACAAAAATCTTGGATTCACAAACTTAAGGGTAGACGAGTATCAAATAAAGCTGGTTAAATTTGCTTTGGAACAAAGAAAAAGAATATTAGGTATATGCAGAGGAAACCAAGTTTTAAATGTAGCCTGCGGAGGTACACTTTACCAGGACTTATCAGAGGTAAATGAAAATACCTTAAAACATTTCCAGGAAAGCAGCAGATATTACTATTCACATAGAATCAAAGTAGAAGCTGGTACTATTTTATCGAAACTTCTTGGTGGTGAAGCACTGGTTAACAGCTTTCATCATCAATGTATTAAAGAATTAGGAAAAGGTCTTAAAGCAGCAGCTTTTGCGTCAGATGGTATTATAGAGGCAGCAGAAATGATAGATAGAGATTTTGTTATGGGAGTTCAGTGGCATCCTGAAATGATGTCAGCTAATTCTGAAACAATGATGATTTTATTTAAAGAACTGATAAATTTTTAATAAATGAGAGTGATTATAATGAAAAAATTAAAAAATGTATCATTGGTTATCTTTGATATGGATGGTTTGATGCTGGATACTGAAAGAATTTCTATAGAGTCATTGGGAAAAGCGGGAAAAGAATATGGATATAATATTACGCCAAATATCGTAATGAAAATGATAGGTATGAATTCAAAGGGCTGTGAGAAAGTATTTAAAGAAAATTTTGGAGAACAGTTTCCGCTGGATGATATTAGAAAATTAAAATCAAAATTCCTGTCAGCTATAATTGATAAAACAGGAGTTCCTGTAAAAACAGGGCTTTATGAGCTTTTGGAATTTCTAAAAGGGAAAAATGTATTAACTGCAGTAGCCACATCCACAGCAAAAAAAAGTGCTGAAAAGTTACTTAAATCTGCAAATATATTGGACAAGTTTCATTTAATTATATGCGGAGATGAAGTGGCAGCAGGTAAACCTGACCCGGAAATATTTCTTAAAACAGCATATAAATTAAACTGCAGACCGGAAGAATGTATCGTCTTTGAGGACTCTGAAAATGGAATAAAGGCAGCCTCAAGAGCAAAAATGATTCCAATTATGATTCCGGATATGAAAGAACCTTCTGAGGAAATAGCAAAACTTACTTACAAAAAATTCAAAACGCTGATAGATGCAAAGAAATATTTAGAAGAGTTCTTATAACTATTTTTATAGGGGGAATAGTTTATGAAAAATATCACTATTGATAAAGTGGCAGGGATGAATATTCATTATTTACATTATCCATTAGATTATTTCCTTGATTCTATGAATAGAATGCAAATAAAAAATGTTGAATTATGGGGTGCTTCTCCACATTATTATGTTGAGGATTTTACAATTTCTGAAGCTAAAAGTATAAAGAAAAAGATAGAATCAAGAAATCTTAAGCTGATTTGTTTTACGCCTGAACAATGCATATATCCTATAAATATAGCTGCCAAAGAGCCTTACATCAGAGAAAGAAGCACAAGATATTTTATTAAATGTATAGAAGCAGCTGCAGAAATTAATTCTCCTATGATGCTTATTACTTCAGGCTGGGGATATTTATCAGAATCAAAAGAAGAGGCTTGGAAAAGATCCAGAGATTCATTGGAAAGAATATTACAAAAAGCTGGGCCTTTAGGGATTTTATTAGCACTTGAACCTCTGAGAACCGATGAATCAAATTTAGTTAATAATTTACCTGCATTAAAAAGGATGCTGACTGAAATTCATTCCCCTGCTCTTAAAGGAATGATAGATACGATTCCTATGGCTCTGGCAGATGAGAGTATTGAGGATTATTTTAGAGCTTTAGGAAAGGACCTGGTACATATTCATTTTATAGACGGAAAACCTAGAGGACATTTAGCTTGGGGTGACGGCATACTGCCTTTAGAAGAGTATGTTGAAAGCCTTAATTCTAACAATTACGAAGGCTATTTAACACTAGAAATAACTGATTCCGGATATTTATTAAACCCGGAAAAAGCAGTGGGGAAAAGTATTGAAAAATTGAAAAAAGTTTTAGGTAAATAAATTAGCTTTGTAATTACCTTCCTGTTTAAATAAATGGGAAGGTTTTGTCATTGACAAAAATTACATGAAGTTATATTATATATTAAGCGCTTAACTATTAAGCACTTAATAATATTTAGAGGTAAAATAAATGAGTCATAAATTATATGA
>JBAXYJ010000033.1:0-17160 GCA_041670885.1 Clostridiaceae bacterium | reverse complement strand
TTTCTTTTTTACTGCTTACAGCATCTTTATCTTTACTCACTACAGTAGTTTCTTTTTTACTGCTTACAGCATCTTTATCTTTACTCACTACAGTAGTTTCTTTTTTACTGCTTACAGCATCTTTATCTTTACTCACTACAGTAGTTTCTTTTTTACTGACTACAGCATCTTTATCTTTACTGTATGCAGCACTTTTTACAACTTCCTTGTTATTTACAACAATGTTATCGGCATATGTCTCCGTGGCTTTCATAATATCCTTTACTTTTGCCTCTCTATACTGATCTACAGTAGCAACTGGATTGACTGCCTGAAGCTTTTTTATCAGATTTAGCTTCCCGGGCGTTATATTAAATTCTTTTGCTTCATCACGAAATGCCAAGACAATATTATCTTTATAGATAACTGCTATTTTACCTTTTTCCTTTAAAGCTTTGTTAACTCCGTTTTCTGCTTCGGTTTTCAATTTATTTGATATATTTATATTATCTGTCTCAGATGTAAGTGAGACAACTGTTGAACCGTCATTTTCTATAAATCCATTATTAGCAGCTGATGAAATTACTGTGCTTACAGCTTCTTCAATATTTGTTCCAGTCACATCTATTCCATGTAAAACAGTCTTACCATCAGCATTATATCCCTCTGCGGAAACAACTTTGTCAAATGCATTTACACCAAATTCTATGCTTGGATTAATATCTAAACTTAGATATGCTACCGGTGTTTTGTAATATGCATATGTTCCGGTACTTCCTCCAATGAGTATTAATAATATACAAGCAACTTGTGCTAAGTTTTTCATAAAAATTAATTTGTATTTGGAGAATTTAAAAATTTGGGAATCTTTGTCTTCTTTAAGTTTTTCTCTTAGGTACATTTCCGTTTTATTGATCAGCGCTTCATCGGCTTTAATTTGATTCAGCGCGGACTGAAAACGAGTATTCATGTTTCTCTCCTCCAAGTTCATCTTTAATAAGCATTCTTGCCCTATGTAAGTAAGAATATATGGTATTTTCATTTAGATTGAGAATCTTTGCCATTTCAGGTACTGTATACTCCTCATAATAATAAAGATATATAGCATCTTTATACTTTGGGGGAAGTGACATTATAACCTGTAAAAGTTCATTTTCACCTGTATATTCTAATGGTAATTCTATATCCTCAATAAATTCTACCTTTCTCTTCCAAAAGCTTTTTAGCATATCCTTACACTTGTTAATTGTAACTCTTATTAGCCATGCTTTTTCATGTTCAGCACTTTCAAAGGGTTTTTCATTTTGTAAAAGCTTTAGGAATACCTCCTGAAATACATCATCAACATCTGCATTGTTATGCAGATAGATATAGCATAATCGGTAGACCATATCTGAATATATATTAAGTTTTAATGTGATATTGTCGTTGATATCAAACGATGATGGTTCCATCTTTTTTCTTCCTTTCACTTATAATACGACACTAGAATAAGAATCCTTGCAAAATATTTTTAGAAATTAAAAAAAATTAATAATTATTTTAATACAATTATAATTACTATTAAATACAATATACTATAGTTTAATATTTAATAATAGTATATTTATGATAACAGTGCATAAATTTACTTTACAAGGTTCATAAGACCAGTTCCTTGTATCTCTGCAGACTTAATAAGAACCCGCCAGTCAGCGGATTCTTATCTTACTTAATTATTTTATACTTTCCTATTAGTGGTAACTCTTTAGCTTTTCCATTAAAAGCATTAATAATACCTAAAATTCCAATGATAAGAATAGCAAGTGAAAACAGCGGCATCAGTATCCATCCGATGATTGGAATTAATCCCAAAACAATTTCTCCTGCTGCTCCTGTGATTAAAAGCAGAAGACCCTGGTTTGCATGAAATTTCCCAAAGGGTGAATCAGGGCAGACAATTAGGGGCAGGAAGAAAATAATATATGCAAGAGCTGACATCACTTTATTTTTTTCAATATCCTCAGCAGTATACATATTTGTATTTTTCTGTTCAGTCATTATAAATACCTCCCATTATAATATTTAATTAAAGCTTATATTTTCAAGAATTTGCTGGTAATCCTGTGTATGAGAATCAAAGGTTTTTGCAAAATCGCCAAATGTTATTACATAAATATGATCATTTACAGACAAGTATACATACTCATATTTCATATTAAGCTTGCTTACATTACAAGTCATAAGAAACTTCCTTCCATCGAAACCATCAACAGTTATTTTTTCAACTTCTCCTATATATTTGGTATTTTCAAAAGTTTTATTAAATATTCCCTTTACTTCAAGCACAATATCATCTAAAGCTTTGCTGCTGAATTTTTCTTCCTTAACCATAGTGCTGCTGGTATCTTTCATGTAATGTACCGGCAGAACAGAACCAGCCACAGCAGTCCAGCCATCTGGCATAGAAACTTTAATATTTACTTTTTCCTGAGAAGTATCTGCCTTAGGCGTATTTGTTTCCGCCGGCGTTTTTTTATTTTCTGATGAAGTTTTTTTAAAGCTGCAGGCACCTAATGATATTATTAAAATCAAGTTTAAGCAAACAATGATAATTTTTTTCATATAGCCTCCTAATTTCCTGATTTTTCAGTATTATTATCTGATTCAGTACTTGCTTTAGGCTCATAAGAAATTGTACCTTCTTTTGTTGCTGCATTATAAGCAAAACAAGCCTGAGAACCTTTCCCGTCTATTCCTGAAAACAGTATGCTGTTTTCATCGGAAAGCTCCATTCCCCCTGAGTATCCATTACTTTTCAGTTTTGCAACGTATGCTTTTGCATCCTCATTGCTAAGTTCCGCAAATGCCACTGTGCACTGCCCTTTACTATCATCCTTCAGAACAGCCGTTATTTTGATTTTAGGTTCAGGTATATCAATCATAAGATCTCCAGGCCATTTCAAGCTCTCTCCTGCTTTTATTTCACTGCTGCCTTCATTAACAGTTATGGAATCATTATTTATTTTAACTTTATCCGGGGTACTATTTTCATCTGTTTTACCCTTGCAGGCTGAAATCATTATTAAACAGCAGGATAAAACTGCTGCTATAAATATAAACCTGATAATTTTCATTTCAAACTCCTCCAAAATACTAATTATTTTATTAATCCTGTTTCTATTCATCATGGGCCTTTATTGTTTACATCATTAATATTCCTGTAGTTAATAATAAGTTCTGCTCTGGAATTGATGCAGAGTTTCTTATAGATTCCTGTTACATGTGTATTAGCTGTTGAATATCTGATTTTAAGCTGTTTTGCTGTTTCTTTTATTGTAAATCCCTCCAGCAGCAGCAGATAAACCTGATATTCCCGGGGGGTTAAAGCTGATATTCTTTTTCCCATATCATCTCTGCTTAATTTCAGATGTTTATTAAGGTTTGGTATAACTTTACTTCCTGGTGTCAGTATCTTCTTTAATTTGTCTATAAGATTAATACTTTCACCTCCCAAAATATTTCTCTGGTTTCATAATGTTCTGTTTTACTTCTAAAAGCTATTCATTAGTTTATATGAGGACATAAAAAAACACCTCATTAGTTCTAATGAGATGCTTATTTTATAGTGTATTCTTTGAAAATCATAAGAAGTTCAATACGGCTGTTGATTTTAAGCTTTCTGTAAAGAGAAGTACAATATGTGTTCACTGTTGGATAAGCAATACTTAGAACAGCAGAAATTTGCCGGAGAGTATATCCCTGCAGCAGCAGTTTACATACCTGAAGCTCCCTCCTGCTTAAATTGTATCCATGGAAAATGTAAAGATAATCGTTATCTATTTCTATTTTTTCCGAGTCACCTACCCACTCATCTTCATAATACGTTTGCGCCAGTATTGGGGAAATAACTAAAAATAGGAGCATAACTGCAGCTGAAATTATTGAAGCCGTTACAGATATACGGTTAGAATTTATATCATTTATTAAATTGCCTACTGCTATGCCGGATACCCCTCCACATATACCAATAAAAAGAATTGATAACCTTATATATTTCATACTGTTATATTTTTTACCTATTACTCCCAATATATAATACACGTTAATAATCCCAATAGAACTTCCTGCTCCAAGAAAAGCAGAAAATACAAGGGTTAGTTTTAAGTTCACAGCTGAAAAAGCATTACATAAAAGCCCCATTGCCAGACATGCAAAAGTAATATTCCAGGCTAAGTGAATACTCTTTTCTGATATCCTAAAAATTAAAATATAGGTTAAGCATCCTAATAATCCTCCCGTGTAGTACCAGAACAAAACCGGTAACTCTCCGCTTCCAGCAGCAATATTTAAAACTCCCTTTGCTGCCCCTTTACAAAACACTGCAAAAGCACAATTAATAAATATTGTCAGATAAATTCTACTTGGTATTTTATTTATTACTGAAGATTTACTGCTGCTGAAGACATCTTCTTTCTTTAAGAAAATTGCAGTAATAAGAGCTGCTGCCAGAAATGAAAAAGATAAAACTGAAACTCTGTTTTCTTTCAGCAGAGTACCCTCTTTAATAATAGATATAATATTGATTAATATATTACTGCAGACAACTGAATAAAATTTTTCTGTGTTATTAAGGGCAAAAACAAAGGGTATTAAAATACCTGCATTAACACATCCAAGGGATATTCCTATGAAAACAGCAGAAATAATGGAAACCCTGCCGCAGGGAATATTGATAAATATAAGCATTCCTATAATTATAGCTATAGCTCCAAACCTGGCAGCAAAAGCAAACCATTCTTTTTTTAAAATAATAATAAAAACAGCTGAAGATATCAGGGTAATAGTGTGCAGCATATTTCTAAGTTCAAGACTGAATATACTATTTGCATAAGGCGATGCCGTCCACCAGGTAGCAGATACAATTACCCAGGCATAGTAAACTATCCAAATGAAAATATATGGAATACTAGCTTTTCTCAGTCCTTTAAAATTTGTAACCTTATAGTTTTCTGATGACTTTATTCCTGTACCCTCTGAGCTTGGCATTTAATCACCTCAATTATACAAATTATGGCTTAATATTAATATATGATTAAAAAATCTTAACAATAATTAAATATATGCAAGGATTCAATAATTTAAATCGTATTACATATGAAGGGGTAAGCAAAAAACAATCTGTATCAATTGTTAATGACATTAATTTATTATGTAAATAAATATTAGCAAACTTGCTGAAAAGCAAGGACGCAAAGCTAAAGGGCCTAAAGTTTATAAACAAAGGCAGCCAGCTGCAAGTTTAAAGTCTATCTGACTTATTGCAGCTGTGTTTTACAGTTGTTTTTTTATACCAAGAAAGCGAAATTATATGAGGAGCGTGTATTAATGAATAAACATTATATTATTACAATAGCAGCAGCTATTGTATGTAGTTTTTCCATTGGAGGGTATGCTTACTATAAGGCGCCTGTTTCCTATTTAAGCTTGGATATTAATCCCAGTGTTGAATTAGGACTAAATGCATTTAATAAAGTCGTATCTGCATCAGCTTATAATGAAGATGGCAAAACCATACTTGAAGGACAAGATGTTATAAATGAGGATGTAAAGGATGCAGTAAGTACACTGGTAAAGTCCGCAGCTGAGGAAGGTTTCATTGCAGATGACGGTTCTACAGTTATCGCTGTTACCTCTGAAACTGATGATGAAGATGCTGCAAAAGAGATGGAAAATGATGCCGAGGAAGGGGCAAATGGTGCTATAGCGGAAAGCAGCAATGCAGCTGTTGTTGTAAAGGAAAATGTAGCTTTAGCAAGGCGTGATGAAGCTAGAACGCTAGGCATTACACCTGGTAAACTAAATCTTATTCAAAAACTTCAGGCAATAGATCCTGCAATTAAAGTAGAAGATTACAAAGATGCCAAGGTTACTGAAATTATGAAAAAGTTTGTGGAATTAAAAAATGGAAATAAGAAAGCTGATGAACAGTTAGATACTACAGAGCAGGAAGAAGCTGCTGTTACAGAAAATAATGATATTGAAGAAAATAAAATTAATGATGAAACAGTTAAGAATAAAGATAAAAATAGTACTGTAAATCATAAAAAAGTTAAAAATGGTGCTGTCAGCATAAAAGCCAGCGATAATAAATCATCTAAACATGAAAAATAAGAATAATACTTAATTATTTACTTGGTTATAATTGAGCATATAAATACATAAATTTAAATTAATAATAAATTTTTAATTAGCGATTCCTTACTTAAATATATATTTAGGAACTGCCAGTGCATTTGCGCCGGCAGTTCCTTTATTTTTTGTCTAGTGTGTCATCTTCATTGGCATTATTTAATACCACCAGCTGAATTGGATGTGGGTGCAAAAATTGAAGCAACCTGCTCCTTAGTCAGTTCAACTCCAAATACTGTCTTATAATAATCCTTTACCTGCTGATTCAAATCAATATCCGAAAACAAATCAGGATATACTGTCTTTGCAAGCCAGAGGAGTGTCATTGGTGTATCTGCTCCAGGAGTATAGCTGCGGTAGATTCCAAGAGGCATTTTATAAACCTTTTTATTCTCAACAGCTGAAATTTTACTCCAATTGTAAGTGCCTACTACATTTTTATATAAATCTTCCGGCTGAGAGGATGTGAAGTTCGTCATAAAAATAATATCAGGATTCCATTTATATATCTGCTCCATGTTTACATTCACAGAGTTGTCAGTTTTAAGTTCTTCTGCCACATTCACAGCACCCACAGCATCTGCCCAAAACTGGCCGAAGAACAGCTTACCGGATGTTGTGATTTTAGTGCCACTGTATTGAAACAGGAAGAAAACACGGGCACGCTTACTATCTGGGATGCCAGCTACCCTTTTCTGCACCATATCATAGACTTTGCTGCTGTAATTTTTGACTGTTTCTGTTTTGTCATTATTTGGGAAAATCTGGCTTAGAAGAGCAATCCACTTATTTAAAGTTTCAATTGTATTGTAATTCCACTTGTTAACTGAAACAGCAACTGCATTAAAGCCTGAATTTTTCAATTGGGTACCAAGTTCTTTACTGGAAGCACTATAGAAAACAACATCCGGCTTCAGCTTCAGCAGCTCTTCATTATTGACTTCACTTCCGTTAATAAAACTTGTGTCAGCTTTCAGAATTTCAGGATACAGCTGTCCAAGCAATCCATTTTTTGCTGCACTCATGCTTACAGGCGAAATACCCACAATTTTTTCAGCTGAGTCAAAGAATGCGCACAGCACAGAGGGCAATGGTAAAATATCAGCTACAACAATACGTTTCACATCTTTAGGCAGTATTACCTTATCACCATTGTTATCAACTATTGTAATCTTAGCATTGGAGTTATCGCTTGAAGCCTTTGTGCCATTGTTTGCACATCCGGCCATTGAAAATACCATAGAAAACATCAAAATTATACTTAATATTCTTTTCATAATAACATTCATTCCTTTCGCTGTGCTCAAGGCACAAAATTTAATGAAAGTGATTAACTTTCAAAAACACTGTCAATAATATAGACAAGTATACAGGTGTACTACAGAGCACGGTGTGGTGAGTGTGATTTCACTTTATTGCAATCCGCATAATAACATGTGCCGAATGCTTTTTTAAGTACAAATAATTGTGCCAATGAGCACGTAAGTTAATCTTTGTTTAAACAAAGACCGTTTAAGAGTATGAGTATTCAGTCAACACCTGTGTACTCTATTTTTTTATTTGTAGGTGATATATATGTTAAAAATTGTTTATCCAGTTTGTTGTGGTATGGATGTTCACAAAAAATTTGTGGTTGCAACAATTGCATCTACTAATGATATCAACGTCACTACCTATCAAACTAAACAATTCAATACTTACTCAAAAGACCTTTACCAATTAAAAGAGTGGTTGTTTAAATACAACTGTAAAGAAGTCTGTATGGAAAGTACCGGTAAGTATTGGATACCTATTTACAACATTCTAGAAGATTCCTGCACAGTTACCTTGGCTAATCCAAGATACGTTAAAAACATTCCCGGCAAAAAAACTGATAAGCGAGATGCACTTTGGCTGGCAGATCTGCATAAGCATGGTCTCATTTCCGGAAGTTTTATTCCTCCAAAAAATATTAGAGAACTACGTGATCTTATGCGTTATCGGTTTAAACTTACTAATTTCCGTTCAAGTGAGAAAAACAGGTTCCAAAATTCCCTTACTGTATCAAATATAATGATTTCAAGCGTAGTATCAGATACCTTCGGTAAATCTTCATCAGCAATAATTAAATATGCAATGGAGCATCCTGATAATTTAGATATCGATTATTCTCAATTCTTACACAAAAGTATGATATCTAAAGCTGATGAAATTAAAATTGCTATGCAAGGTAAAATTTCTAAAGAACAAAACTCCAAAATGTCTGTATGTTTAAATCATTATGATTATATTAATAATTGTATTTCTCAGCTTGATATGGCTATCTCACTAATTTCAAGTGAATTTAAGCCACAAATTGAAATTGCTTCATCTGCACCAGGAATAACTGCACAATCTGCTTCAGCAATTATCTCTGAGATTGGTGTAAATATGTTAGTTTTTAAAGATGCAAAACATTTATGCTCCTGGGCTGGTGTTGTTCCTCAAAACAATGAAAGTGCTGGCAAAAAGAAAAATGTTCACATAAGCCGTGCCGGGGCTTATTTAAAGCCAACACTTATTCAATGTGCCAATGCTGCAATAAAAGACAAGTCGTGTCCATACTTTAAACATCGTTATGAAAGTATCAAGAAAAGACGCGGGCATAAGCGTGCCATTATTGCCATTGCAAGAATGCTTTTAACTTGTATTTATAACATGCTCTTAAAAAATGAAGCCTTTGATAATTCTATTTATGAAGATTATTTAAAAAAACAAAACTCAAGTAATCACATTAATCCTAATATAGATAGAATTATTTTATTTCTTCAATCTCAAGGATTTGAAGTAACAAAACCAGATAAGGAAATATCACCTAACGCAAGTTAAATATTAAATCCAGATTAAGCAGGTACTAAAACCTCTTTTTTAAAAAATTCGTGAGGTCTTTTTGTTATGCTCAAAAATAGCCATAAACTCATGATTTTCTTTCAAGTTAATAAACCACCCTTTCTTTGAGTAGCAGCGTTACCCTGCTCTAAGAACTTAAATTTTAGAATTTCCAGTATAAGAACCGGCTTCCAATAATATTTGGAATATCATCCCTATATATTCTTCCGGAAAACGCCTCATGAGGTAAAGAGATAAATTGAGCACTTTCAGGGCAAATCGGGTAATACAGAGGATCAGCTATGACTGCCTTAGCTGTTTTGAAATAAGGAATAAGATCATCCTCATCTTGTGCAGCAAAATCTCCAGTCAGCATAAGTGAAGTGTCTGTCTCCAGCGGGCAAAGCACCTTCACATTTTTACTGTATTCATCCGTCAGCGCAAACGCAAGAGATTCTGAGAATATGCTCTCACCTACAATAACCATATCGGTAGAATCTAAAATATCCCTTTTTTCATATGAAATAACAGCTTTCCCGCTTTCTGCTGAGCACTTCAGGTCCTCCATAATCTTTTTTGAAAGTGCCGCACCGATTGGAGTTCCTACAACGTACGGTGTACCAAATATTTCATAGAGAGCCTTTGCCGCCGGAAGTCCGCTATATGATACCACCAGATTTACATTTGCCCGTCCTGAATCTTTGATTTCTTCTAAAGTGCTGCCCATGGCCCAGCTGCTGATAATATTGAACCCGCTTTCTGTAAGCATTTCCTTTATGGCTTCTGCGCTGCCATTTACCGAAAAATCAAGTGGAGTTATGCCAAGTATGTTTACAGAAATGGCCGGACTACTGTCTCTTTTCATATTAGGATTAACCATTCTCCTTGCGAAGGCTTCATACGCCATACCGGCACCGGACAGATAAGAATGCATGCCGTTTGTAGAAAACCCAAAAGAAGGAATACCAGTTCTTCGCTGAACTACTGATGCAACAGCAGCGAAATCCGTGCCTATCATCATAGGAATAGGAGTGCCTGCAATTGCAATAAATTTAGGTGACAGCTCATTTGCTGCAGATACAATATCACCGATAAGCTTTTCATCATCGCCCATAATGGCTTCCATCTCAGTAAGACCTGACAAATAAACCATACTGTCCATATCGTACCAGCGAGGTTCGTCATGTGTATTATATGTGGAATTGCAGCCGGAAGCATCGTGCATGACAGTCAGTCCGCCTAATTCATATAATGATGAACACACTCCGGATACATCGGAGGCATAAGTAGAAATAATGCTTGCCGTCTGTTTCATAATGAGCAACACCCCAATCCTTTTACCTGTATTAAACTCTTTGTGTCTTTTTCCCTTAGAAACGCTTCCTCCATCAGCTGCATCAGACGGTAAATGCCATCAAAACCGTACATGCCTCCGCCTTCAACTATATTGACAAAGTAGCTTGTTCCGGTAAAATAGGCAGCTTTCTGACCTATAGCCAGAAGTTTTTTATGGCTATTTTGAGAAAGAAACCGCATCTTTACATGAACAGTTGAGTATAATTTCATGATTGGTGAGTTCTCTTTCAGCCAGATGAAATCCTGCCTTTCTTCTTCATTAATGGTATCAGCATAAACCGCAGCAACGTTAAATCCATGTTCAATAAGAAGTCTGGCTAGTCCCATCGGCCTCATTGTCGCTGTATAGTCTATGGCAATCGGCGTGTCACCTATAATTTCTTTGGCAGATTTCAAAGCCTTTTCAGCTTTTGCCTTTTCCTCTGTAAAATCAGGCGTTTTTATATGCAGATAAGCAGCTAACTGATTCAGATTGCTTTCAATCTCTGCATAATCATATGAAAGCGGCAGATATAAATGCTTTTGGCTAAGTCTTGTTTGAAGCGTGTCCCCACTGATCCTTGCCACCGGATTGTAAGAAATATTGGCAGCGCTTTCAGCCATAGATAAGTATTGTTCATAGGTTTTGCAGCCTGTAATATCTTTTAGTTCAAATCCATTTTCAATAATCATACGGACAAGCTCACTGCTTTCTTCTGTTGGAAGATTATTACCGATAATATTTATACACTTCTTATGTACACTTACCGGTTTCAGCAGGCTGTACAGCTGCTGGCGCATCTTCTGATCCGGTGTCATACCGCTTTTGCGCATTATAGGATTCATATAGCAGTCTGTAAAATCAATATCCGGGAAACGTTCACGAAGTGTCCTGTAAACCAGCTTTAAATCGCATCCCATAAAGTGATGGATACAGCTGGTAAATATTAGTATTGCTCTTGGTTTTGCTTTAAGCTTACTAAGTATATCTGTTACACCATCAATAATCAGAGATTCCATATCTCCATCCAGAACATTATTTTCCCGGACAGCAATTGTGGAAAAACGGTTTGCTGCATTCATCTCAGCCGCTGTTAAAACGACACCTCTCAGACATCCCTGTGTACATATGAATATTTGATGTGATTTTGGAATCAGCATACCGGTATGTACAATGTTCCATGCACCACGTGCAGGGGGGCTGTATTCAAGACCTGAGACAAACGGAGATGGAAATTTTGCATCTTTGATCAGAATCCCTGCACCGGCTTCATCCTGTTTTCCATTTACAATTTTTAACATTAATCCAGCTCCTTTCCACAGCTTTTCAATAGATTCAACGCAAGAATTTTATACTGCATTGCCATATCACTGTCCGGGAATGCTTCCACTACTGTTTTATTTAACTCTTCAGCTTGTTGGACAATCTCACTGCGGTCCAGAATGCCAATAATTCCCGAGTTAATGTCATCAGCCAGTTCCTGAACCTTTTTCTCTTCATTTTTAACATTTCGCCGGTTGAGAATCAGTCCTCCAAGCTGTGCATAACCTCTGCCCCGGAAATTTTCTATTGCCATGGCAATATTTGCGGCGGCATGAATTGCCATATTTTCGCCGGAGGTAACAATAAAAACCTTATCTGCATATCCGCTGCGCATAGGCATGGAAAAACCGCCGCAGACCACGTCACCTAGGATATCATATAAGACTACATCAGGATTATATATTTTGTAGGCACCTTTTTCTTTTAACTTTTCCAAAGCTGCAATAATGCCACGGCCGGCACATCCAAGCCCGGGCGTAGGTCCGCCGGCTTCTACACATAGGATTCCGGAATATCCGACAGTTATCATATCTTCTAAAAAAAAGCCGTTACTTTTTTTCCGTATTAAATCAAGCACAGTTGGAATCATTATTCCGTTATGAAGAGTAATTGTAGAATCCGCCTTGGGATCACATCCAATCTGCATAACCTTCATGCCTTGCTGAGCTAAAGCTGCAGATATATTTGAAACAGTTGTTGATTTTCCAATACCGCCTTTGCCGTAAACTGCTATTTTAATCATTTATTCCATCTCCTTTATAATCTCCTCTGCTTACCGTCAGTTCATAGCCTATTTCTGCCATATGCCTGCTCAGAATTTGTATGCTTTCAGCTGCATCGTCTCCGGTAATAGCCTTGTTATCATAAAGCATATATTTTTTTCTCACACAAAGAGGAGAAAGATTCGGCATAATGACATTGGCACCTGCCAGAATACCCTGCTTTCTGCCATTTTCGCTTACAGTACCTAATGCAGTAGTTGCAGGCAGCAATACATTTGGCAGCATGATCCTGCATAGGCTTAGAATGATTAGTGTTTTTTCAACACTTCCTGCTGCAAATTCATGAAATGGTGTATCCTTATGGGGAATAAACGGCCCAATTCCAATCATATGAGGCTTAAACTCTCCCATGAACACCATATCTTTTGCAAGATAACCGTTTGTTTGGTAAGGGGATCCGATCATACATCCACAGCCAGTCTGATAACCAATCTCCTTCAGGTCCTGAAGGCACTGCATTCGGTGTTTCCAGGATAATTCAGGCGGATGAAGCATGCCGTAATGTGATTCATCTGCTGTTTCATGGCGTAACAGGTATCGGTCTGCTCCCGCATTAAAATAGCTCTGGTAAGATTGCCTGCTTTTCTCACCTATTGAAAGTGTTATGGCACAATCGGGGAATCTGCCTCTTATTGATGAAACGATATCAATTACCTTATCATCAGTAAAAAATCCATCCTCACCTCCCTGAAGGACAAATGTACGGAATCCATGAAGGTAGCCTTCATCACAGCATGCAATAATATCTTCTTTATCAAGGCGATACCTTACAGCATCACCGTTACTTCTGCGTATTCCGCAATAAATGCAGTCATTTTTGCAGTAATTAGTAAATTCTATGATTCCACGTATATAAATCTTATTTTTAAAATTCCTAATCGCAATATTTCGTGCAATATCAGCAGCGTATTTTCTGTCATCATCTGTAAATGAATCAAGTAAAGATACCCACTCCTGCAGGGAAAGAAATTTCTCAATATTTAATTTTTCTATCAAATCATAATTATTCATTATTAAGCCCCATTTAACTAAATTTACTGAGCAGCATAAGTAGCTTTTATACTGACATTGCTCAGCATTCCAAGTTTTGCAGAAAGGTTCTCCATAATATGATGTGGAGCGTCCATAGTGACATTGATAATATAAATGTTGCCATCAGGATATGGCATACCCATCCTGCCAATAATATAATGGCTGTAATCATTAAGAAGTAAGTTTATCCCATCTACAATCTGCTGGTTTTTAGCAAGAATTGCAATCGTAGCAATTTTTCGTTCCGAGGATTTACCTTCTTTTTCCATAATTTTTCCCAAATGCTCACCTGTAGATATTGATAGCGGTAGAACATCCTGAAGAATATGACTTTGTGTTTCAATTTCTCCTATAATGGCTTTTACGCCAAATGCCGTTTCTATATTCTTTTCTGTGATAACAGATCTTGTATCACCAAAAAGAAAACGTCCGTCATTGCACAAAAGCATAGCCTTATTTGCCCGCTGCAATGCATGGGCCGGATAATGAGTGTTAAAAATACATGTCATGCCTCCATTTACAAGCTCCGACATAGTTTCTAATATAAGCAGCTGGTTTTTAAAATCCAAGTTTGACTCCGGTTCATCCAACACCAAAATCTTTGGTTCTGCAGCTAAAGCCCTTGCAATAAGAACCATTTGAAGCTCACCGCCGCTAATTTCAGAACATTTTTTATAGCATAGTTTACCAATATGCATACGCTCAATTGACTCATGAGCTTTCCTTATGTCTTCTGCAGAGGGTTTGGAAAACATTCCAAAATGGCTGGCCCTGCCAATAAGCACCATTTCTTCAACAGAATACGCAAAGGTTGTATTTTTAGCCTGAGGTATATATCCAATGGTCTTCCAAAGTTCCCGACGGGAAATTTTACAAATATTTTTCCCATCAAGGAGGCTTTCTCCATTTGACCATTTCAGGAATCCCATAATGCAGCGAAGCATCGTTGTCTTTCCGGCTCCATTGGGTCCAAGAATCGCTAACAGATCTCCGCTGCTAACTTCAAAATTAATATGGTCAAGAAGCAGTCCTTTGTCACTTCTGTTGTAAGAGAAGCATCCATTTTGTACTGAAAGTTTCATAGCTGCCAACCTCCTGAATGTTTCAAAAGAGTAATAAAGAATGGTGCCCCTATAATTGCCGTTAAAATAGAAACCGGAATTTCAGAAGCGGATGCACTTCTTGCAATAGTATCCACAATAACCATAAACACAGCACCTATACTGATAGATGCGGGAATTAATGACAGATGATTGCTTCCGAATCTCATACGGCAGATATGCGGAACCAGAAGGCCTACCCAGCCAACCTGCCCGCACATGGATACACAGGAAGCTGTAATGGCTGTGGCACAAATAACCGTCAATGTACGTAAAAGCGTCACATTTGTGCCTGAAGCTTTGGCTTCGTCATCCGGCAGAGGCAAAATATTAAGACGCCAGCGAAGTACAAATAGAATTACAATTCCCAAAATAATCGGAGGTGCACCAAGGAGCAGAGAATTATAGTTTGCAGAGCTGAGGCTGCCCATCAGCCAATAGGTTATAGCCGGCAGCTGTGATTCAGTATCCGCTCCATATTTGACAAGGGAAACCAGAGCTGAAAACAAAGATCCAATCATAATACCTGCCAAAACGATGGTATTTGCAGATTTACCTTCCACATTACCTGAAATATAGGTTAATACAACTGCACCAATGCCGGCAGCCAGTGCCAAAATTTGTACCCCAATTAAATTTAATCCAAGAAGAAGACCAAGGGCAGCTCCAAAGCTGGCTCCGGATGCTACTCCCAAAGTATCAGGCGTAGCCAGCGGATTGGAAAAAAGGCTTTGAAAAGCACACCCTGCCACCGAAAGGCCTGCGCCAACCAGCAGAGCAAGAAGTGTTCTCGGAAAACGTATTGTCCATAGAACAATCTCTGTCTGCATATTTTGCTTGTAACCGGCTCCGAACTTAATAAAAATTGATTGTATAATTGTTGCAGGTGATACATTAAATCGCCCTATAGCAAGTGCTGCCAGAACGGCGATTAAAGGTATAATCAATAATAAAATTTTCGAAATGACAGGCAGTGAACCAGCAGGCTTAGCTTTCATATGCAATAACCTCCATTTTAATCTGTTAATAATATAAACTTACTAATTATTTTGCATTGCCCATTTTATCCATTATTCTTTTGCTGTTACATTAGAATAAGCAGTCTTTGCACTGACACCATTCAGCCTGCCTATTTTTCCGGTTAAAGCACTTATAATATCCTGTGGTGCATCAATAGCGATGCTTATGATATTAACGTCTCTTTTCGGATATGGCATCCCCATACGGCTTATAATATATTTACCATATTCATGCAAAATATTATTCAGCATATTAACAGACTCCTTATTTTCTACAATAATAGCAACCACTGCAACCCTTGTCTCCATTTAATAATCCCCTTTCAAAAATTAATCAAATTAAAAATGCTCTTCGCCTTTTCACAAGACGAAGAGCATACTCAGTTTCCAATAAACAAATTACTTGGAATTACTTATTACTCGGCTTGTGACTCGGAAAATACCTTGTCATTCAGAACGATTATCATTTTATATAAGCTTATGGTCAGAATAATTCTTCCCATTTGCTCTATCAGTTATTTAATTAAATACAGTTCTTGTCAAAATCTTCTTTGCAGAATTTAGAACTACTTGTCCCCTTACTAATACATAATCAAGCAAGCTTTCTTTAAGACTATTACTTAATTTACCTTAATAGTAAATCAAATGATATTGCATGTCAATATGTTTACTTTGAATTATTTACATAGTTTTTTATTGTTGAAATGTGTTTTAGTTGTTATTTTTACCTTTATTTAAATATGTAGTATATCAGCATATTCATATCATATAATTGGGAATACTATTATTAATTACTTTTTAGGAAGGGATTTGTATAATGAAAAAATTTCTGGTTATCTGTTGTCTGCTGGTTTCTTTAATATATATTCCAACTAGTTTAATCGCCGCTGCACCAATTAAAGATGCAAAACAAGGAATACCTTATTCATATACTCCTGCTGAAGGATCAATAGAGGAACTATATAAAGATATTATAGTTACACTTGTTGAACCTTATATTACCAAAGAAGTAGAGAAAAATTATGGTCAGCTGCTGCAATATGACTTATTTAATATAGAGTTTTTAAAGATAGAAAGGCCATATTATCGCTCGTTCTCATTTTTAATAAAAATGCAAATTATGCCATTCGTTGGTGCACATAATACCATAGGGATCGATAACATTATTATTAAAGTAAGTCCAATTGAAACTAAAATTCAAAAATTCGAGCACATAAAGAGTTTCCCTATTCCTCCGCATTTAAAGGACTCCTATGAAAACCTAAAATTATAGTGAGCTCGTTTAGCTAAAGCTAAACATCGAAACTTCAGATAGGAGTCTACCCCACCTTAAGCAAAATTAAAGAATTGCCCACTTATAGAAGTGGGTGTCTTATAAGTTTGATAAATTAATTATTGGTATAATGCAAAAGGTGCCTTCCTGCTTTTCTGTTTTTTTATAATATTCTATTACCATTATCTTTGAATCCTGGTCAGTAATGTAAAAGCCATAAACTCAAAGTTTATGGCCTTCATCATATTCCTTTGGAGCTTCTGGGGGGATTTGAACCCCCGACCTACTGATTACGAAT
>JBAXYJ010000032.1:0-17512 GCA_041670885.1 Clostridiaceae bacterium | reverse complement strand
AGTCCGTTTAGTATAACCTTAAGTGGCTCTTTTCTTACCTTGTTAGCTGATCTGGCAAGTCCTATAGCACCTTCAGCAGCTGCAAAGGATTCGTGTCCTGCTAGAAAAGCGAAACATTTTGTTTCCTCTTTTAAAAGCATGGCAGCTAAGTTTCCGTGTCCCAGTCCTACTTTTCTGTCATCTGCAACTGATCCTGGTATGCAGAATGCCTGAAGTCCTTCTCCGATTGCTGTCGCTGCATCTGCAGCCTTTGTGCAGCCCTTCTTTATTGCAATAGCTGCACCTAAAGTGTAGGCCCAGCATGCATTTTCAAAGCATATTGGCTGAATTTCCTTTACTATATTGTAAACATCTATTCCCTTTTCATCGCAAACCTTTTTAGCATCCTCTATGGTTTCCATACCGTATTTTTTGCATACAGCTGTAATACCATCTATTCTTCTTTCATAGCTTTCAAATAATGCCATCTTTATATCCTCCTTTATTATTCCTGTCTTGGGTCTATGACTTTTGCTGCTTCATCAAATCTGCCATATTGACTTGTTGCTTTTGTTAATGCTTCGTTAGCATCCATTCCCTTTTTGATCATGTCCATCATTTTTCCAACATGAACAAATTTATATCCTATTATTTCATCATTTTCATCTAAAGCAATTTTTGTAACGTATCCTTCTGCCATCTCTAAGTATCTGGAACCCTTAGCTAATGTTCCATACATAGTTCCAACCTGGCTTCTAAGTCCTTTTCCTAAGTCTTCTAGACCTGCTCCTATTGGAAGTCCGCCTTCTGAAAAAGCTGTCTGTGTTCTTCCATATACTATCTGGAGGAACAATTCTCTCATAGCTACATTTATTGCATCGCACACTAAGTCTGTATTTAATGCTTCTAGAATTGTTTTCCCAGGCAATATTTCAGACGCCATAGCAGCTGAGTGAGTCATTCCGCTGCAGCCTATAGTTTCTACTAATGCTTCATGTATAACTCCGTCCTTAACGTTTAGCGTAAGCTTACATGCTCCCTGTTGTGGCGCACACCAGCCTATTCCATGTGTTAAGCCAGAAATATCCTTTATTTCTTTAGCTTGTACCCATTTTCCTTCTTCTGGTATTGGTGCTGGTCCGTGATTTGGTCCTTTAGCAACGCATACCATATTTTCTACTTCTGCTGAATAAATCATATATTCTTCCTCCTATTAAAAGTTCTATTTACACAACCTACTTTATTTTATCAAAGTTTATCCTTACGAACAATAGATATGATAAAGTTTTAACATTGCAACCCTTTACAACATAAAAATTTCTGGCTTGACTATACTTTGCTGCTGTGATATTATATTTTTGTTACGCAGGTGTGGCGGAATGGCAGACGCACAAGACTCAAAATCTTGCGGGGGTAGCTCCGTGTGGGTTCAAGTCCCACCACCTGCACCACTAATAAAAACCATATGTGAGGATTTGAACCTACATATGGTTTTTATTTTTGATTATATTTAATAATAGTATTGATATTATAATATTTTGATGGAACATCTTAAGGTTCGATTTATTTCGTAACCAAAAGCAGTCCTCTTCTTCATCTTCTATTATCCCTTTATAAGAACAGGTTCATTACTTAATCAATGAAGAGTATCCCCATTTATAAAGTACCTTTATAAATTTTATTAAAGAATTTTTAGTTAATGAAGCGAATAAATAAGCGGTAAAAAACTATCAATGGGATTAGTTATTTACCGCATACGGCTGAACTATATATATACCGGAAATCAAATCCAGATAGTTTCAGTATTACATTAACTTTCAGCTTTTTTTCTGATTTTATATATAATTTTCTTTTTCAATTGGATAGCTATTCTTATAGTTAATCTGTTCATGTGCTTTTTCATTTTGATTTATAATATCCAATGACTCATAAGGATATTTGGCAGAACGATTCTGAAAAAACAATATATCTTCATTGAGAATAATTCCGTCTTTGACATCAACCGCATCATTTATAACAGGGTTGTCTCTTTGCTCAACAAAATCACTTAAATAAGGAATAAGGCTGTTGGAAATTTCCCAAGAAGCACTATCCCATAACAGTGACGGCGTATGGTCAACGGCATAATATAAAATATTACCGATTTTGCGAAGTGGTTGAGAGAAATCTGTAGGATCAGCAAAACTAAATCCCATCCCCTTATCACAGCTTATATCAATGATAAGACATTCCTTTTTAAATTTTATAATATCGTCATCACGTATAAAAGTAATAGGATTATTTGGTTTTTGCAATACACCATTTACAATAATATCAGCTTCTGTCAGTTCATCAATAATAAATTTGGATTCATACCCAGTACTTTTAACTTTAAGCCCTCCAGACTTGTCCTTAAAAATTTGCTTGTATTTAATACCGGGTATTTTATCTAAAACCAAATGTGAAGCACGCTGTGTAAGAATAGTTATGTCTTGGAATCCATGACCTTTTAATGCATAAACTGCACCGCGGCTTACCGAGCCGAAGCTTAAGATTACGCATTTTTTAGGTACTCCAAAATTACCATCTATTCCTCTTAATTGTAGTGCATGCTGCACACCGCAGTATCCTGCCATCTCATTATTTTTTTGAAAAATATGGATACGGCTTCGTTCTCCTAAGCTGTACATATTTTCCCATGCTATAAGTGTCAGTTTTTTGTCAATGGCAATTTGTGCAATATTATTCTGCTGCACACTGTGAATCCATCCCCATACTATAGTTCCTTCCTGCATTTCCTTGAAATCCTCTTCCACCGGTTTTGGTACAATCATAGCTTTGAAATTATGAAATAATGTCTTACGATCCATTAATGGATTACCTGTCCAAGAAGTAATTTCTTCATCGGTTATGCCAAAAGGCATGCCGTATTCTTTTTCAAAAAACAGCTGGTTTCGTAAATTCTCTGGAATAAATTTAATATGCTCCGGATGTATTGGTACTCTTTTTTCATTTTCCTTTCTTGACGTTCCAATTACTGCAACATTCATGTTATCTCCTTTACTTTAGATAGATGAGGAAATTACTTAATAAAAATATTAAATAATTTAACTAATTAGTTATTTTTTATTTGTTATGATTTTACAGACAACTTATTATATTATTTAAGTTGTCAATTTAATTATACTACATAAATACATAATTTTCAAATTTTGTTTTTTTAATTTTTATATACCAAATTTAAGCTTACTTTAGTCAGGCTTATTAAAAAAATAAGCACACTATACAGCATGCTTAATGACCATTATCTATGAATTTTTCCTTTCCATTTTTCTCTTCATCTTTATGTTCTTGTTTGTACTTGGCGCTCCTTGACTTAAACTGATTGGAGTTAGGATTATCAGAATCAGGTTTAGGCTCTTTATACTTATTTATCAATATTATCCCTACCTTTCACCAAAAACTCCTCTTGAACTTTCTGGAATCCCATGTTTTATGTTTTTCTTTTTAAATTTATTATCATCTTTCTTATCCTGTTTGCTTTCCTTAGCTTTATTTCCCACAATAACACTCCTTTCGTTAATATATTGCTCTTTAATTATGTTTTTATTCACATAATTTATTGAATTTTTCTCCTTTCCAATTTATTATTATAATAGAGGTGTTTCTATGTATAAAATTTTAGTAGTTGATGACGAAGTAAGAATGAGAAAACTAATTAAAGATTATTTTAAAAGAGAAGGCTTTGAAGTATCAGAGGCAGATAACGGCATCTCAGCTTTAGATACATTTAGCAAAGGAAGCTTTGATTTAATAATATTAGATATAATGATGCCATTTATGGATGGATATGCAGTCTGCAAAGAGATTCGATCAAAATCCACCATTCCAATAATATTTCTTACAGCAAAATCAGAAGATGAAGATAAGCTTACAGGATATTCACTGGAGGCTGATGATTATATGACAAAGCCTTTCAGTCCCAAAATTCTTGTGGCTAAGGCCAAGGCAATAATTAAAAGAAACATGGGGCTAAACGATAATAATAAAATAAGCATTAATGGCATAGAGATTGATGAAGCCTCCTATAGAGTTGCCATAAATGGAGAAGAGCTTACTCTGTCTAAAAAAGAATATGAAATACTTCTATATTTTTTAAAAAATAAAAATATAGTTCTTACTCGGGAAAACCTGATAGAAAATATTTGGGGTTATGATTTTGAAGGGGAGATAAGAACTGTTGATACCTTAGTAAAAAGGCTTAGAGAAAAGCTTTTAGATAAGGCAGATATGATAGTAACTGTAAGAGGGGTTGGTTATAAATTTGAGGTGAAAGCATGAAAAAAAGTATAACTGCTAAACTCTTTATTATTACTTCCGTTATTTTTATAACTTTTATTTCTGCAGCAATGCTTATTCAGTCTTACTATTTTTCTGAATTTTATTTAAACAGAAAAATGTCCTCCTTAAGGGAAAATTTAAGTTCTTTTAATAAACAGTATCTAAGCGTCTATTCAGATAGTAATAAAATTTATTCTCTTATGGTAAACTTTGAAAATGCAAATAATGCAAAATTGATTATTTTAGATGCTAATGGAAATTATTTTAAATCTACATCACCTATTACAGATAAAAAAGATGCAAACAAACTGGATGCAGTTAATACAGTAATTGAGGCCTGGAGATCAGATCCTGATGCATTTACAAGCCTTAAAAATTCAAGTTCTAAGTCATATATCTTTAATTCAAAGGAATATGATATTAAGAATATTGTGGCAGCTTCAACTGTGAATACTAAAGATAAAGACATAGAGATAATTTTTGCAGTTTCCTCCTTTGTACCAATCAGTGAAGCATCATTAGTTATTAAGGAATTTTATTTATATTTCTTAATAGGAGCAATACTGCTTATCCTTCTTCTTTCATTTATATATACTAATATGATTTCAAAGCCCCTTGTAAGGATGAACAAGACAGCTAAGAAAATGAGTAATCTTGATTTCACTGAAAAATGTATAGAGAAAAGAGAAGATGAAATTGGTAGTCTTTCTAAAACATTGAACTTCTTATCTGAAAATCTTGATAATTCTCTTACTCAGCTTAGAGAATCTAATAGGAAGCTGAAGGAAGATTATGAAAAGGAAAGGCAGCTTTTAAAAGCAAGAAAAGATTTTATATCATCTGTTTCTCATGATCTTAAAACTCCAATAGCCTTAATTGAAGGATATGCTGAGGGTCTGAAAGATGGAATAGTAGATGAAGAAGATAAGGAATACTATTTAGATGTAATAATGGATGAATCTAAAAATATGAGTAAACTTATTACAGATATGATTGATTTATCTCATCTGGAAAGCGGCTTTTATAGTCTGGACAAAGAAAGCTTCTTTATAGATAAGCTTTTACTAAATATATTAAGAAAATACAGTAAAAATTTTGAAGATAAAAATATCACACTTGAAAAAAATATTATAGAAAGCATAAGTGTATATGCTGACAGCAGCAGAATAGAGCAGGTAATCAAAAATCTTCTTAACAATGCCATATACCATGCAAAAGATCCAAACATAATAAGGGTTAGTTTAAGTTTAGAAAATGATTACTGCATGATAGGCATAAAAAATACCGGGGATGAAATAGAAGATAACATAAAAGAAAGAATATGGGATACATTTTTCAGAAAGGATAAATCAAGATGCAGGCAGCTTCAAAATGCGGGCTTGGGACTATCCATAGTAAAGAACATAATAGATTTGCATGAAGGTAAATATGGCTTTAGTAATACAGGAGATGGAGTTTTATTCTACTTTATGATAAAAATAGAGAATAAATAAAGAAGGTACTCCCGAAGGTTTAATAATATTCTATATCTTATAGTAAATACAAAAAGAGGAAACCACACATATACTGGTTTCCTCTTTTTAAGTTGTTTTCGTACAGTATTATAATTGTACGTGTAAACACATCTGTCTATTACTAAACTTAGTAATATAATCACGTCTGGTCTTCTTTATACGTTTAGTTTCAATTTGTGTACTATTTAAATTACTATTTTAGCTTTATTAATCAAGCTTAAAGTTATTTATTATTCTATGTATTCCTAATAAAATAAGCATTCAGAGCGTTTAGTTTTATTTATGTACTTTATTGCTGTTATTTGAAACAAAAAAAGAGATTGCATAATTCATGATTATATTCCACCTTGAAAAAACGGTACGATTCGTTATTTTCAATATGGACCAGCCCGTGGTAATTATGCAATCTCACTAAAATAAAAGAGGGCCGCAATCCCTCTTTTACCAACACAATCTATTCTGATGTTTTTAATGTTAACGTTAATGTTTTCTTGCTTCCATCTCTGTTGACTATTACTTTAACCTTATCTCCTGATTTGTGCTTAAGCTTTAATGAATTTAGCTTTGCTACTGTTTTTACTTCAGTTCCGTCAAAGCTTATAATTACATCTCCCTTTTGAAGTCCTGCAAGCTCTGCCGGTGAAAATTCCTGAACTGAATATACATATACTCCAACTGGAATGCCATACTGCTGTGACATATCATCTGTTATGTCTCTTCCTTCAATGCCTATTATAAGAAGTGGTTTTAATAAATCATTTATCTTTGGTTTAACTTGATTTATTGGAATTGCAAAGCCAAGTCCTTCAACTGATGTGGTACTATACTGTGATTCTGTTCCAATCTTTGCTACGTTAATTCCTATTACCTGACCTTTTGTATTAACTAATGCACCGCCGCTGTTGCCTGCGTTTATAGCTGCATCTGTTTGAATCAGCTTCTGGCTTTCGTTATCCATTTCAATGTCTCTGTCTAATGCACTTATTACTCCCACAGTAACAGAGTTTTGAAGCTGCTTACCTAATGGACTTCCTATAGCAATTGCTGTATCTCCTACTCTAAGCTTTGATGAATCTCCCAGTTCCGCAACTGCCGGTATGTTTGATTTATCTGTAACCTTTATTATTGCTACATCTAAGCTGGAATCATAGTTGATAATCTTAGCATTTGAACTTTTTCCATTTGTAAAATCAACTTTAATTGAAGTTGCACTGCTGATTACATGATAATTAGTTAATATATAACCATCCTCGCTTATTATTATACCTGAGCCATATCCTGTTCCATTACTTGCGGTAATGTTTATGCCCACAACCGCTGAAGCTACCTTTGATACCACATCTGGTACGCTAAGCTCTGTAGCCGATATAGTTGAAGCAGTTTTAGTACTGGCCGTACTATTTTGTACTGTACTTTCTGCTGCCGTATTTATCTTGGCCGCTGCAGCAGTTTCTGCCTTTTCCTCTTTGCTGCTCAGATAGTATGTGGATACTGAGCCTGAAATTCCTCCTATCAATGCACAAATAAGTCCTATTGCTATATATGAGAAAGCCCTGCCTGCCCTTCTGCGTTTTTTATTTTCTTTTTTTGGAACCTCTTCAAATGATACTTCTTCATATGAGATATCTTCCTTTGGTATTTCTTCTTTTTCCGTTTCAGAAGGTTCTTCTGAGATGTTATCTGATAAATCTTCTGATATCTTTTCGTCCTCCAAGGCATCACCTTCTATTCTGCTTTCTTCAGTATCAATATTACTGCACTGTGGTGAATCAAGGTTTTCTTCAGGCTTAATCGTTTCTTCATTTTTTTCTTCATCAAAATTATTTATATCACTCATACTATTACCTCCTTTTTCTATATTATAGGAAGTCTATGTGACATTATTATGACATTTTTGTGGATTTTTCATACGCTTTTATTACAGCCTCCATAACTGAGTATCTGAAATTATTCTTTTCCAGCTCTCTTACAGCCTCAATAGTGGTTCCCCCTGGGGAACAAACCTTATCCTTTAAAAGCCCCGGATGCTCATTAGTTTTCAGCACCATGGCAGCAGAACCTTGTACAGCACTTGCTGCCATCTTTAAAGCCTTATCCCTGGGGAGCCCTGCATAGACTCCTCCATCTGCCAATGCTTCAATAAACATATATACATAAGCCGGTGATGATCCTGCTATTCCAACCACTGCCGGGAAAAGCTGCTCTTTTATGTACTCATATTCTCCAAAGGAACTGAATATAAACTCAATAAACTTAATATCCTCTTCATTTAATAAACTGTTTGGGCATATAGCAGTTATACCCAATCCAACCAGTGCAGGGGTATTTGGCATGGCTCTGACTAACTTAACATTTTTACCTAATTTGTCCTGTAAAAATGATAAGGAAATAGAAGGTGCTATCGATACTACTATAGTGTCATTCTTAATAAAATTCTTAATTTCATCAATAACATAGGGATATTTATCCGGTTTTACAGAAAGGAATATTATATCAGAGTCTGCTGTCTCAATATTATTATCAGTTATATTAATATTATACAGTTTATTTAGCTTCTCCAGCTTTTCACGGCTTGGATTACTGGCAATAATACTGCTGCTATTAATACCTTTTTTTATCAGTCCCGCAATCATAGCTGCTGCCATATTCCCGGAGCCAATAAATCCAATCTTTTTATTCATGATTTCCTCCTTTTAATTCTGCATTATGCAATTTACTTTTTTTATTCCTTCATTTATAATTATAAAATCTATATTTAAGCTTAATATATTAAAAAAAAACATCATCAGTATGATGATGCAAAAATTATATATATGTATATAATTATGGGGCAAATTAATAAGTTTATATTGATATAGTACCAAATAAAAAATAAAGTGTCAACAAAATATATATTTATGTATTAATTTTTTTTAGCTTTCATAAATTATTTTGAAGTAAATTTATTTGGAGATGTATTATGAAAAAAACATTCTTATTTATTATTATATTCATTTTTTCAGCAATTGCAATATCCTGTATAATTCCTGCAAAAAATAAAAACTGTAATTATTACTATACTTCAAAATTATTAAAAAAAGTAAATGAAAAAAAAGATTTTGAAATTAAGGCTCTCTATATGACATATTATAAAACAAAAGTTTTAAACCCTGAAGAGGAAGGAATAGTTATAAAATATTTAAAATCCGCAGGGGAAGGTGATTTTAAAGAAAGCAGGGAAATTAAAGGGAAACCTGTTTACAGGCTTTATATCAGCTTTAAGGATGAAACATATATAATTGATATATTTAATAATGAAGATATATGTATCTTTCCGTATGATGGAGATTTTCAACAGGATGTGCTTAAAATGAATAGTAAATACAAGTGCTACAACCTTTATTATTTATGCAAGAATGTCTTTAATTAGATGAATGGTAGGTATATAATTTTAATAGCAAGTGCTTAAAGGAGGCAGCAATATTATGTTAAAGGAAAACTATAAAAATATATATACTAAACTCCTGAGAAAGCTGGGAAGTATAAGGTGGCAGGACAAATGGAATATCAAGAGTATTTATATAGATGATTTTCTTTCAGATAATGATAATAAACTTAGACTGGATCAGATTTTAGAAAATCAGGATTTTTCTCCAAAGGCAGTGCTCACTCTTTGCCAGCCTATTATGGATAAATTAGCTTATCCTGCTAAAATTAACGATTGGCTGGACTATATTTATCAATATGCTTTAAATAAGTCTTTTGAAGAAGCCTCCTCCATAGTTTTTATTGACTCACTGACACCCTCATGTGAGTTATACCTTAGAGTTCTTTCAATAATACTTGACTATGAAAAAGAGTATGGCAGTAAAAGCTTTTTATCGAAATATCCTCTATATTTTTTATCCCAGGAAGAGGAAGACAGTCTTGAAAACAGCGATGAATATAGAAAATTTGTAAAAGCCTTCAAAAAAAATTATACCTATGAAATGATGAGATTAAGCCAGCAGGTTTTAAATTATAATACCCTGGAGCATATATGTGGTGTCCACTATCTGTCTATGTTTTTAGCCAGGCAGCTTAAAGCTGTTGGAATAGAAGTTGACTTAGGCAGAGTATCCGGGGCAGCTGCAGGACACGATATCGGAAAATACGGCTGCAAAGGAGCTGAGCTTAAAAGAGTTCCCTACCTGCACTATTACTATACAGAGCAGTGGTTTAACAGGTATGGAATAAAATATATAGGAAACATTGCACTGAATCATTCCACCTGGGATTTAGAGCTGGAAAATCTTCCGCTGGAATCTCTTATTTTAATATACAGTGATTTTAGAGTTAAAAATAAAGAAACCGACGGAGGCATGAATATTTTTTCTTTAGAGGATTCTTTCAATATAATACTAAACAAATTAGACAATGTTAATGCTGAAAAAGAAAAAAGGTATAAAAGAGTTTTCGAAAAGCTGAAGGATTTTCAAGGCTTTCTTTTAAGTCTTGGAGTAAACACTGAATTAGATGGTAAAATATCAGCTTCCTTCAAGAAAGAGGTTAATTTTTCCCTGCTTCAGGGAAATCAGATTGTTGATGAGTTTAAGTATCTTTCAATAAATCATAACATAAGCCTGATGTATCAGCTAAGAGATGAATACTCCTTAGGTGAGATCTTAGAAGAAGCAAGAAGCGAGGAAAGCTGGAAGAATTTAAGAGAATATATCAGGGTATTTGAAGAATACTCTACTTATCTTACCCAAAATCAGAAAAGAATGACCATGTCTTTTCTTTATGACAATCTAATACACCCGGAGGATGATATAAGAAGGCACTCTGCAGAAATTTTAGGCACTCTTATTTCATCTTTTGATGAGGATTACAGAAAAGAACTTCCAGACAAGGTAACTGTAAATATGAAAGATACAAACTCTCTTTCAGTTCTTAAAGAGTTTATGGATCTTTTAATATATCCTTCTCACAAAATAATACCCTCACAAAAAAGCTGGATTTTATATTCTGCTCCAATTATGGTGTCCTCTCTTTTTAGAAATGCTAAGGAATCTATGATTTCAGGTTATAGAAAAGTTATATTAGAATATTTTAATGGAGCTGAAGGGACAGATAGGATGATATGCCTGCTGCAGATTGCTAATTCTATACCACTTCCTGCTGATAATAATGAAATAAAAGTCCTTTATGACTTTATTATATCAATGCTGAGTAAAAGAAATATTTCAATAAGGCTGGCTGCTATGAATGTAAGCTACAATATTATTAAAAAACTGCCTAATGATCATTTCTTCTGTAAATATATTCAAAATTGCCTGTTATCCGCTGCCTGGAAAGATAAAACACTGTCGGAAAAATATCTAAACTATAAAATAGGAACTACGCTTAATATTTATGGAGGAAGTCAGCTTAACAAGTTTATTGAAGGTGATGACAAGGAACTTTCTGATATTTTCCTGTCAAATTTGAAAACAGATACAAGCTGGATAGTAAAAAAAACTCAGATAGATCTTTTAACTTATTATTCAATAACCTTTGGCAGCAGTTCACTTCTTCATACTGCTATACATTTCTGTAATCTGCTTAAGGTAAGCGACATGGAGGGAGTAAGAAATCAGGCAGGGAGTTCTATTGTAAGTATTATGCCTTATCTGTCCCTTCCTGAAAGAAACGAAGTAGCAGTTGAGCTTCTCCGTGCTTTAGAAATTGAAGGCCAGAGATTTACTGAATATATACCTAATTTCTTGGGAAAGGTTATTCTTTTTCTTCAGCCAAAGGAACTGGATGAGATTATAGATGATTTAGCAATGAAGATTAAGAGTTCTACTCCAAATATTAAATCCCTCCTCCTTAAAAGCATAGGCTTTGCTATAGAAGACTACAGTAATTACAGAAACTTATTTAAGGAAAAGGATGAAAATTACAATGACAGGTTAAAGAAGCTTTTGGGTATAATTTTAAACGGATTAGCTGATTTTAATTACCAGGTTAAACAATCTTCCTTTACTATCATAGGAAAATATATTTTTGGAAACAGAAATCTTACGTTAGAAACCAAACAGATATTTTTCCAGATAATCGGTAAAAAGCTTTTAACTTTAATTACAGATAATAAAAACCAAGAGCTTCTATTTTTGAATAATTCTGCCGGTCTTAACCATATTTACAGATTTATATCAGATTATTCATTTTTCATTGGGAAAATAAATATTAAAATTCCTGAAAAAATAGCCTTCTTTCCCGGAACCTTTGACCCATTCTCCTTAAGTCATAAGGAAATAGTAAAAAAGATTAAGGAAGATGGATTTCAGGTATACCTGGCATTGGACGAATTCTCCTGGTCAAAACAGACTCTTCCAACTCTGCTGCGGCGCAATATAATAAATATGTCTATAGCTGATGAACTGGATGTTTATATATATCCTGACTCAATGCCAACCAACTTAGGTAATGAACAGGATCTTGAGAAGCTGCAGAGTAATTTTAAAAAATCCAGCCTTTATATTGCTGTAGGCAGTGATGTGGTTTTAAATGCTTCCAGCTATAAAAAGGAAGTTACTGATAAATCTATACATAATTTTAACCATATAATATTTGAAAGAAGCAATAAAAAAATAGATAAAATATCTTCTATAATTAAAGGAGATATACGATATCTGAAGCTATCCTCAAAGTTTTCTGAAATAAGCTCCTCAAAGATTAGAACATACATTGACGAAAGCCGGGATATTTCATCCTTAGTTGATCCACTGGCAGAACAGTATATTTATGAAAACGGCTTTTATCAGAGGCAGCCTCAAGAAAAATCAGTACTTACAAAATTGAATCTGCAGATCCAGATAGTAGATAAGGTAAATCAGGATATAATAAATGAAATAGTTTCTATTTTCAGGACTAACAGGAAAAAAATAAAGGAATCCTTAACAGAATTATTTAATAAGCCTTCAGGCAGAATAATGCTTCTTAGAAACATTGATGATAAAATAATTGGTTTTTCTTGTTTTTATTGGGTAAGATCCAGTGAACTCTGCAGGGATTTAAAAGATTATAACATTGCTTCCATAATAAGAGAAAAAAGTGTGGGAAGAATAATACTTCTTGAATCTTTATATGTATCTGATAATTCTAAGTATAAAACTTTAGAACAGATTTTAATAACCGAAGCTCTCACCTTTACCATAGGTAAGGATTACGAATACGCCATATTCAGCCCGGCTCTTAAAGAATTTTACAGCATAGGGATCATAGAGCTTTTAGAAAAGCAGGGATTCATAAAACTTAAATCTGAAACCGCTGAGCTTCCTATACTATGCGTAAATATGTGTTCACCCTGTGTCATTAACCTTGACATAGAACAGGCTTTAAAGGAGCCATTTAGAAGCAGTTCTCAGATAAAGGATGTTATATATACTACAAGAAGGAAACTGCAGGATGCTCTGGTTAAGCTTTATCCCGGTCAGCTTATGCTTTCCATAGATATTGATATGCTGCACCAGCAAATGATAAGAAAGCTTTGCAGTGAAAATAATGTATCTACTGAGGAAGCTGCATCTAAAAAACTAGGTGCTGCTATGTGTGTACCCTATGGAGATATACTTGACAGGTATGTTATTCCAAATACCATAACAAAGGTGCTCCATACTGAGAAAATATATGCTGAGGATATTAAATCCTTTAAAATAGGGCAGTTTCCTCATTATCTTGATTTAGAAACTCAGATTAAAATGATTAAGTCCTTTAACAGGCCGGTAATTCTGGCAGATACTCTTATTCATAAGGGCTATAGGCTTCAGGCACTGGACCCTCTTTTAAAAGAGGCAAATATTAAGGTTAAAAAAATAATAGTTGGAATAATGTCAGGACGTGGAAAGGATTTGATGGATGTTCAGAAAAGGGATGTAGACTGCGTTTACTTCATACCAAGATTAAGGTTTTGGATAAATGAAGACACTCTCTACCCTTTTATTGGCGGAGATGCAATGTTTAGAGGGGTTTATCCTGAACGAAACCTTCTTCCCTCAATAAACTTTATAATGCCATATGCATCACCTGTATATATCAGAAATGTACCTGCTAATGTTATATTTAATCTTTCAAAAATCTGCATAGAAAATTCTATTGAAATTTTGGAAGCCTTAGAAGAGGAATTTCATACTATCCATCAGAGAAACTTAAATTTATCATCTTTAGGTCAGGTATTTAAGGTTCCAAGATGCGTAGACAGAGGAAGGAATATTGAATACGACTTGTCTCAAAGCCCTTCTGTGTATTTGAAAAATGATTTGGAAAATCTTTTAAGAATGGAGGACATTGTAGAAAGGTGAATTATTTTAAGCTAAAGGAGAATTTACTTATATCTGAGTATGATTTTCCCTATGATAAATTTATTAACTTCAAAGATTACAAGGGGATTATATATTATCTGGCAAAGCTTCCCCTTCCCTCAAAATTAAAATTTAGTGCCGTATCCTATAATGATTTGCTTATAGATAAAGAGGAAATTGAAAATATTTTAACAGATAACAGAATATCAAAAGATGAATTTATAAATGAAAATATTTCGAAAGAAAATATATCTGTTATAAATACCAATTACCCAAATTGGGAAAGAGCTTTAACTGGTAATAAAATCGAAAAATGGAAAGTTAATCTTATCGGACTTGGAGATGTGGGCGGCACCCTTCTTACCGGGCTCAGGCTTCTTGGAGGAGATGTAATAGACAAGATAGGTATATATGATTTAGACGAAAAAAAAATAAATAGATGGTTTTATGAAGGAAATCAAATTGTATCATTAAATGATACATCATATCCGGAAATAATCAAGCTGAAGAAAGATGAGATATTTAACTGTGACGCGTTTATATTCTGCGTAACGTTAGGAATTCCAACCTTAGATTCAACCATAAAAGATGTAAGGATGGCACAGTATGAAAAAAACTCAAAGATAATTAAAAGCTACTGTGAAAAAGGCAGGGAGAAAGGCTTTAACGGTTTATTTGCCGTGGTTTCCGACCCTGTAGATTTGCTTTGCTACAGTGCATTTGAAGCGTTTAACCAGGACTGTAATGGGAAATTTGACTATTTAGGCATTCCTGCCGAAAATATTAAAGGGTATGGCCTGGGAGTTATGAACGGCAGAGCATCATTTTATGGAGGAGAAAACTACTTAAAGGAAGGAAGAGTATTTGGACCTCATGGTAAGGGACTTATAGTTGTGAATTCTATAGATAATTACAACGAAAAATTATCCGATTATCTTACAGATAAAACCACAAACTGCAACCTGGAGGTAAGAGAGTTTGGATATAAGCCATATATAGCACCGGCACTATCCTCAGCAGCTATTTCAATAATTGATACTCTAAGAGGAAAATATAATTACAGCAATGTTTTTATAGATAATGCTTTCTTCGGCATAAAAAATAAAATTACTAAATCCGGAGTTCAAACTGAGAAGATAAATTATAACAGTTTAATATTTAATAAAATAATAGAAACTCATAAATATATAAAAAGTTTTTCAAAATAGTTAATTAAATAAAATTTGTTATTAAGTTAAAATCTTCCAAAATATAATATTCCCTGAAGTAAGGAGCATTATGGAAAATTTATTTATTTTAAGAGCTAAGGATAAATATAGTGATCTGACTGAAGAGATGATTACTAAAATTTCACTAAAATTTAATACTCTGCAATTTGATTCATTAGAATCTATTTCAGAAAATAAGCTTTTTTTCCCGATTGAACTAGATAATTTTGGTATGGATTTTGATATGTTAAAGCTTATAAAAAAAATATATGAAAATGATAATAATGCTTTTAATGGGACCTCCGGGATTTTAATTATAAATAGCTCTACTGAATTTTATACTAAAAAGTTCTGTCAATACTTTATATTTTTGTTAAACAGTTTTGGCTGCAGGTTCATAGGTCATCCTTTAGTTGAAGCAACCTCAAGCCTTCTTAATTTTAAAACCTGGCAAAAATCTTATAATCTGTCTCTTAGAGATATTTGCCTTCTCCAATGTGAAAAACTTGGAAAAAGGTTTTATGATTATAATCCGGTAAAAATTTCAAGTCCAAATATTCTTGTTTTATATTCGAAGCTTCATAAGAGATCAAATACCTATGATTTCTACAAACTTATAAGAAATAATTTAAAAGGCTGCTTTATTGATGAAATAAATATTGAAAATGGAAAGATAAACGACTGCCGGGGCTGTTCCTATAAGGCATGCATACATTTCGGAGAAAGCAATAGCTGCTTTTATGGAGGCATTATGGTAGAAGCTGTGCTTCCAAAGATTGAAAAGGCAGATGCAGTAATCTGGCTTTGCCCAAACTATAATGATTCCATAACAGCAAACCTGACTGCTCTTATTAACAGACTTACCGTATTATATAATAAAATGCCATTTTACAGTAAAAGTCTTTTTTCTGTTATTGTATCAGGAAACTCAGGTTCAGATTCTGTGGCAAATCAGCTGATTGGGTCTCTTAATATAAATAAAGGCTTTTCACTTCCGCCTAAGGCCTTTGCCACGGCAACAGCAAATGATCCTATGTCTATTTACGATTATCCTGATATTTATAATATTGCAGATAAATTCGCTGAAAATATACTAAGCGAAATAAAAAAATAGACTTACGTCTATTTTTTATCGTCAAAATAACCTCTGCTGTCTTTAGTTGGATTATTTAATATACCTAAAAGTACAAGTATTCCAAGGACTCCATTTACTATCTGATTATATTTTTCCGGAAAACCCACTCCTCCAAAGGCTTCATAAAGAATTGGAATAAGAGCGGCTATTGATACCCATAGTCCATAATTTTTAAATCTATTTAAATCAAACCTATACTTCATGATAAGCACCCCTTATTTATTATATTAAGTAAGGGGTGCTTTGGTGTTATGCCTCTTTAAGGAATGCTAAATATGCTTTATAAGTTTCATAAACATCTGCTTTGCTTACTACTTCATTAGGTGAATGCATGCTTAGAACCGGAACTCCGCAGTCAATAACATTCATTCCATACTTTGCCATGATATATGCTATTGTTCCTCCGCCTCCCTGGTCTACCTTACCAAGTTCTCCGGTCTGCCAGTAAACATTATGCTTTTCCATTATAGCCCTTATTTTTGCCATAAATTCAGGATTTGCATCATTGCAGCTTACTTTTCCTTTTACACCGGTATATTTATTAAATACTACTCCCATGCCAAGAAATGCTGAGTTTCTAATATCCATTACTGAGTAAAAATTAGAATCAAAAGCAGCACTAACATCAGAGGACAGCATTTTTGAATTTTGAAGTGTTCTTCTTAGCTTTAGATCACTGTAATCACCACATAAACTCATCACTTCAGCCAGGGAGTTTTCAAAATACATAGAGGACATGCCAGTAGCTCCAACGCTTCCGATCTCTTCTTTATCTACCAACAGGCATACACAGGTTTTCCCCGGGTTTTCTATATTAAGGTGAGCTGCAAAGGATGTATAGGCACATACCCTGTCATCATGGCCATAAGCTAAAATCATGCTCCTGTCAAATCCACAGTCCCTCGCCTTTCCTGATGGAACCACCTCCAGCTCGCTGGACGCAAAATCCTCTTCTTCAATACCGTATTTTTCATATAATAACCTTAGTACATTAATCTTTACTCTATACTTTTCATCTTCATTCTTAATTGGAATGCTCCCTAAAAGAATATT
>JBAXYJ010000031.1:0-17703 GCA_041670885.1 Clostridiaceae bacterium | reverse complement strand
CTGCTGAAAACATTATTCCGGTAGGCGTAACATAGGAATCAGCATTTTTTATATTATAGGCCTGACAGATTAAATTAATAGTCTCTTCAACCCTATATGTTTCGCCGCCGTTTTCTAAAATGATTTTTCCGGCTTCTACAGCCATATATGAAATATTCATAAAAATCTCCTTAAAAATGAAATGAGTAAAATTTTCATAATTAAAAATTGTTGAACATTCACTATTTTTATCATGAAAAATAGCCAAAGGTAATTATTCAATTTACTTAAATACTAAAGTATTATATCACACTATATTAATAAATTGAATAATTCTAATTTTACTGAACATAATAATTTTGCCCAATTTAATTTACATAGTTGATATATGCAAAATTAAATTTTATAATGATAATGGATGAATTTTTATAAAAAACATAAGAGGTGGTAAAATGTTTGAAAACTATGGAAAAGATGAAGAAGTAATTAACCTAATCCAATTAGAATACCAAAGACAAAGAGACACTATTGAATTAATAGCTTCAGAAAATTATGCCAGCAAAAATGTCATGGAAGCTATGGGATCAATTCTGACTAATAAGTATGCTGAAGGATATCCCGGGAAAAGATATTATGGAGGCTGCCACATTGTTGACCAAGTGGAGAACTTAGCCAGGGAAAGAATGAAAAAGCTGTTTAACGCAGAATATGTTAATGTTCAGCCTCATTCAGGTTCTCAAGCTAACATGGCAGTATATATGTCAGTTTTAAAGCCTGGAGATACAGTGATGGGGATGGACCTGACTCATGGAGGTCATTTAACCCATGGAAGCAAGGTTAATTTTTCCGGTATATTATATAATTTTATATCCTATGGTGTAGACCCGGTAACTCAGGTCATAGACTATGATAATTTAAGAGAAATTGCAGTAAATAATAAACCTAAGATGATAGTAGCCGGTGCTTCTGCTTATCCCAGGATAATAGATTTTAAAAGGTTAAGAGAAATATGTGATGAAGTGGGAGCTTATATGACAGTTGACATGGCACATATAGCAGGTATTGTTGCTGCAGGGTACCATCCATCACCAGTTCCATATGCAGATTTTGTTACGACGACAACTCATAAGACGCTTAGAGGACCAAGAGGCGGAGCCATACTTTGCAAAGAAAAATATGGGAAAGCAGTAGATAAAGCTATATTTCCCGGTATGCAGGGAGGACCTTTAATGCATGTAATTGCAGCTAAAGCTATATGCTTTCAGGAAGCTTTAAATCCTGAATTTAAAGTATATATAAAAAGTGTAATAGACAATGCTAAAATTCTTGCAGATGAGCTTAAAGGTTTCGGATTTAAATTAATCAGCGGAGGAACCGATAATCACTTAATGTTGGTTGATCTTACAAATAAAAATATTACAGGTAAAGAGGCGGAAGCATTACTTGATAAAGGGGATATAACTTTAAATAAAAATACTATTCCGTTTGAAAAATTGAGTCCCTTTGTAACTAGCGGTGTTAGAATTGGAACAGCTGCTGTAACAACAAGAGGAATGAATGGAACTGATATGAAAGAAATAGCTTCCATTATTAACCTTCTGATTGATAAGAGAGAAGAAGGAGTAATTGAGGCAAAAAGAAGAGTTAAAGTTTTATGCAGTAAGTATCCATTATATTAAGAGGAAAAAAATGAAGGAAAAACAATTATTAGAAGCCTTAATTGATAATTTAGAAGAAGGAATTCAAATAGTTGACAAAGATGGTATAACCTTGTATTACAATGATAAAATGAGTAATATGGAAGGGCTTAAAAAGGAACAGGTCATTGGAAAAAGGTTTAACCAATTTATAAATGATATCAATGATGACAAATCTACCTTTGTAAAAGCTATGAAAACAAAGGCTAAAGTGTCTGATATAGTTCAGCAGTATTCCTCTCATTTTGGGAAGCATATAACAACAATCAATACTACAATACCAATATTTGATGCTGGAGAATTGAACGGGGCCATAGAGATATCTAAGGATTTAACAACATTAAAAGAACTTAATGAAAAGCTTTGCAAAATTCAAAAAAATATAGAAAACGCTCCAAACTATGTATTTAATGATATTATTGGAAGCTCAAATGCTATAAATAAAATTATCCAAAAGGGCAAAATGGCAAGCATGACCAATTCCTCTGTACTAATATACGGTGAAACAGGCTGCGGAAAGGAACTTTTTGCCCAAAGCATCCATTACAGTGGTCACAGATGCGGCAAACCATTTATTCCTGTAAACTGTGCTGCTATTCCGGCTACACTTTTGGAGGGAATACTCTTTGGAACCACAAAGGGCAGCTTTACAGGAGCAGAGAATAAAAAAGGCATATTTGAAGAAGCTGATGGAGGAACGCTGCTGCTAGATGAAGTAAACTCCCTGGATCCCAGCCTGCAATCTAAGCTTCTCAGAGTTCTTCAGGAAGGATATATAAGACCTGTGGGCTCTAATAAAACTATTGATATAGATGTAAGAATAATTGCAACTATAAATGAGGAGCCTGATAAATTAATAAAAGAAGGAAAGCTTAGAAAAGATTTTTATTACAGATTAAGTGTAATAAGACTTGATATCCCGCCTCTAAGAGAAAGAAAAGAAGACATAAGTGAGTTAATTTCATATTTTATCAGATACTATAATGGACTTCTGGGCAAAAACATAAAAGATATTTCCCTACAGGTATATGAATCTTTTATGAAATATGATTGGCCCGGCAATATAAGAGAATTAAAAAACAGTATTGAAAATGCTATGAATATGGCAGAGGGGACAGATATATTAAGCATAAGCTATTTTGAAGGCAAAATCATTGAAAATATTAATCCGGAAATAAAGCTGCCTGCTTTTGATAATAAAGAAGGTTCTTTATCTGAATATTTGAAAAAAATAGAGAGAGTTTATATTAAAAGCTTTTTAGAAAAAAATGATAATAATGTTACAAAAGCAGCAAAAGAACTTAAAATTTCAAGACAAGCCCTTCAATATAAAATAAGCAAGATGAAATTAACGTAATTTCGGCAGCATAGTGCAAAATATTTTGCACTATCTAGCTTGATTAAATAAAGTTAAAACAAAATGGTGCAAAATATTTTGCACCATTTTGTTTTAATATTGTAAATATTAAGAAAATTCAAAATAGTAAAAGGAAATTATATGAAAATAAACAGAAAATATTGGCACAAATATTGCTATATATTTAATTAATGAATAGGTTAATTCATTTTGAAAAATAGGGAGGTATTATTATGGAAAAAGTAAAAGTTATTTTATGGGGACTGGGAGCTATGGGATGCGGAATGGCAAAAATGCTTCTTAATAAAGAAGGAATAGAAATAAAAGCTGCCATAGCAAACAGAGAAAACAAAAACGGTAAAGATCTTAGTGACGTAATAGGCTGTGATAAAAAAACCGGAATAATAATTACTAATGATTATTTAAAAGTTATAAAAGAAGTGAAAGCAGACATAGTTTTATTATCTACTGATTCATTTGTAAAAAGCGTATTTCCTCAGATAAAACTAATAGCTGAAAATAAAATGAACTGTATAACCATAGCAGAAGAAATGTCCTATCCTTATTATGATGAAGAAAAACTAGCTAAAGAGATAGATAAGATAGCAAAGGAGAATAAAGTTACAGTTCTGGGAACAGGCGTAAATCCGGGTTTTGTTTTGGATACATTAATAATAACATTGTCCGCTGCCTGCAGAAAGGTGAAAAATATTAAAGCATCAAGAATAAATGATTTATCTCCATTTGGTGCAACTGTAATGAGGACGCAGGGAGTTGGAACAACAAAAGAAGAATTTGAAAAAGGGATTAAAGATGGAAGCATAGTTGGCCATATTGGCTTTAGAGAATCAATTCCTATGATTTCCAAGGTCCTTGGAATAGATATAGATGAAATAATAGAGACCAGAGAGCCTATAATATCCAATACTTATAGAGAAACACCATATGTTAAGGTAGAACCGGGAATGGTTGCAGGCTGCTGTCACATTGGATATGGAATGAAGGACGGTAAGGCAGTTATAACTTTAGAGCATCCTCAGCAGATACATCCGGAGTGTGAAGGTGTAGATACAGGAGACTATATAGATATAGAGGGAGACCCGGATATGCACCTTACAATAAAACCTGAAACACCGGGAGGAATAGGTACAATTGCAGCTGCAGTTAATATGATTCCGCAGGTTATAGCTGCAAGATATGGTCTTACAACGATGGCAGAGCTTCCTCTTCCTCATGCTATAGAAAACAGCTTTGTATCGCAGAAAAATTTCTATAAAAACGGGGTGAAATAGTTGATAAAAAAAGGAACTTATATTGAAGTTGAGGAAATTGTTTTATACCCTAATGAGCGTGCAAGCCACCTGCCGGAGGATACTAAGGCTGTTCCGCTTAAGGTTTGGAGAAGAGGCTTTTGCCAAAATGACTGCAAAGTAGGAGAAGAAGCTGAAATAATTACAGTTACCGGACGATCAGCTAAGGGAATAGTCACCTTGGAAAAGCCTAAATACACCCATGATTTTGGTGAATATGTTGAGGAAATAGAAAACATAGGTAAACAGGCAAGAGATATATTAGGGGTGATTTAATGAATAAGTATGAAGAGCTTATGGCCAGAAAAAATGAAATAATGAAAAAATCTATTGGTATAGATTATTCTAAATATGAAAAAGGAAAACTATCCTTTGATTATGAAGAAATGATGAAGGACACAGGATATACCTTAAGTGATGTTATAAGAATCCAAAGTGATACTGGAGTTGGAGATACACCCCTTCTTGAACTTAGAAACATAACAAAATTAGCAAGAAAAGTATCAAAAAACGGAAAGGCAGCAAGAATATTTATAAAAGATGAAAGTGCGAACCCTTCAGGCAGTTTTAAAGATAGAAGAGCAACACTATCTGTATATGATGCAAAAACTAAAGGATATAAGGGGGTTGCCTCTGCAACCTCCGGTAATTATGGGGCAGCAGTAGCAAGCCAGGCTGCTATGAGGGGTTTACACTGCATTATAGTTCAGGAAGCCTATGATTCAAGAAAAATCGGACAGCCTGAAATACTTGAAAAAGGAAGAAAATGTGAAGCATTTGGAGCTGAAGTTTTAAGACTTACTGTAGGACCTGAACTTTTTTATACCTATCTTAAGGTCCTAGAAGATACAGGCTATTATAATGCTTCACTTTATTCCACCTATGGCGTTTCAGGAGTTGAATCCCTAGGATATGAAATTGCTATAAACTGCAGAGAAAGATTTGGTAAAAATCCTGATGCAGTTGTTGTAACCCATGCTGGAGGAGGAAATGTAACAGGTACAGGAAGAGGGCTTATTAAAGCAGGAGCATCAGATACTAAGCTGATAGGAGCTTCCGTTAACTTAAAAGGACTTCATATGGCATCAGATAATGATTTTAACAAGAAATCCTTTACTACAGGACATACTGGATTTGGTATCCCATTTATGACAAATCCGGACAGATCAGATGTTCCAAGATCAGCTGCAAGACCTCTCAGATATTTGGATAGATATGTTACGGTAACTCAGGGGGAAGTCTTTTATACTACTGAATTATTAGCTCAAATTGAGGGATTGGAAAGAGGCCCGGCAGGTAATACGTCTCTGGCAGCAGCTTTTGCTATTTCCCAGGAAATGGAAGACGACCAAATAGTAGTAGTTCAGGAAACAGAATATACAGGAGCTGGAAAACATATCCTTCCACAGCTGACATTTGCAAAGAAAAATGGAATTGATGTAACTCTTGGAGATCCTAAAGATGAAATTCCAGGCAAAAATATAGTAATTCCGGATCATCCATCTAAAATTTATATAGAAAATCATGATTTGAATGATTACAGAAAGTCATATGTAAAAAATGCTGCTATGAAAATATCTGGAAATGAAATATTAAAAACCGATTTAGATTTTCTGTCTGAAGAAACAAAGCAGAATAAAGAGCAGATTTCAAGAATATTGCAGGAATTAAATATAGTAGTTAGGTAGGTGTTTATATGAAGAGGGAAGATGATTTTAAAGTCAGACGTGAACATTTAAAAGACTTAAGCGATGAAGAACTTAAGATAAGATTTTGGTCTCTTACCGAAGAAATTGTCAGGCCTTTAGTAGACCTGGCATATAATAATACTTCACCTTCTATTGAAAGGTCTGTACTTTTAAGGATGGGTTTTAATTCCATGGAATCAGAAGCAATAGTTAGTGAAGGCATAAAATGGAACTTGATTGGAAAGGGAATGGGAAACGTAGTTTTAAAGTATGCAAAATTAAAAAATATTCCTTACATGGAAGCAGGAAAAAATTTAGCAAATGGATCAGGCTGGAAGGAAGTAAATAAACTCATGAGGGGGGATATTAATGCTTAAGGATAATGAAAAAATAGATATTAATGAAATATTAAAAGACTTAAAGGATTATACCCCTAAAAGAAGAGGCTGGCATTGGAGAGAAAAATTTGATGGAAAAATTGGAGAATTTAATTATTCTGAAATGTCAAAGCCTCTTAAAAAAAGTGAGCCTCTTCCTGCTGCAAGAAGCTTCAATAATATTGACCCTCAGCCGATGCCTGTTATTACAACAGAGATTGCATCCGGAAGGTTTGAAGATGATATTAGAAGAATGAGAATGGCAGCCTTCCATGGAGCTGATCATATTATGGTAATAAGAACAGCAGGGCAGAGTCATTATGATGGATTAATTGAGGGAACCCCGGAAGGAATAGGGGGAGTACCTATATCAAGAAAACAGATAAGAGCGACAAGAAAGGCTTTAGACCTTATTGAAGAAGAAGTAGGAAGAGAAATAAATTTTCATTCTTATGTTTCCGGCATCGCAGGACCTGATATTGCAGTTATGTTTGCAGAGGAAGGAGTAAACGGAGCCCACCAGGATCCCCAATATAACGTATTATATAGAAATATTAATATGGTAAGATCCTTTGTTGATGCTGCTGTTGCTAAAAAAATAATGGCCTTCTCTGATATGCTGCAGATAGATGGAGCCCATAATGCAAATGCGACTGCTATGAAGGGTTATAAGGTTATGCCTGAACTTATGGTTCAGCATGCTATAAACTGTAAATTTTCAGAACTTGTTGGAATGAAAAAATCAAATATTGCACTTTCAACAGTTCCTCCAACAGCTCCGCCGGCACCATGTCTTAAACTTGATCTGCCATATGCTGTAGCTCTCAGAGAAATTTTTAAAGATTACAAGATGAGAGCCCAGATGAATACTAAATACATGGAGTCCTGCACCAGAGAAGCAACAGTTACACATACTTTAAATCTTTTAATATCAGAGCTGACCTCAGCTGACATCCAAAGTACAATAACACCGGATGAAGGAAGAAATGTACCCTGGCATTATAATAATGTCCACGCAATAAATACGGCAAAGCAGGCCCTTGTGGGCATGGATGGGCTTATGGAAATGGTAGAGCTTAAAAAGGATGGATATTTAAGAACTAAGGCAAGAGAAATAAAGGAAAGAGCTGTTTTATTTTTAGAAGAAATAATAGAAAACGGCGGATATTTCAATGCAGTTTCTGATGGCTTTTTTGTAGATTCCGGTGAATATCCTGAAAGAAATGGAGATGGAATATCAAGAAAAATAGATAAGGGAGTAGCAGCTGATACTGTATATAAGAGGGAAAAAGATTATTTTGCTCCGGTTTGTGCTCATTTTGGATATAATAATATTCCAAAGGAATATGAAAAACCCTGTGATGCTATTAATGGCTGCACTTTTTGCGACTCTAGTAAAATACAATATATTGATGAACTGGATGAAGAAGATAATGTTAATGTCAGGATGAATAAAATAGAAGATGACGGGAAAATAGTTCCGGAGGTAGAGTGGGAAAAAGACGGATATGTTACCTGCACTCTATTTATTCCTGAAAATGAACAGATCAGCGAAGCAGCAGCTTTGGAAATTGGGAAAAATATGAACCTGACTGATATAGAGGTAATCCACAAACAGGTAATGCAGGAAAGTGAAGGAACCCTAGTAGAAATAAAGGGAAAGGTTAATTTTTCTATTGACAAGGAAAGTCTTTCACTTCCCAAAAGAAGAAAAATATTAGATGATGAAACTATAAGAAATTATGTAAAAGAAAATCCGATTAAAATTGTTGCTGGAACTGTTGGTGAAGATGAACACTCAGTAGGTCTCAGGGAAATAATTGACATTAAGCACGGCGGTATTGAGAAGTATGGGTTTGATTGTATATATTTAGGAACATCAGTTCCCGTTGAAAAGATGATAGATGCAGCCATAGAAACAAAAGCCCAGGTTATTCTGTCAAGTACAATAATCAGTCATAATGATATTCATATGAAAAATATGAAAAAGATTAACGATCTTTGCATAGAAAAAGGAGTAAGAGACAAATTAATACTAATCGGAGGAGGAACTCAGGTTACAGATGAAATTGCTAAAAGCTGCGGAATGGATGCAGGTTTTGGCAGGGGGTCAAAAGGAGCAGATGTAGGTTCCTTCATAGTAAAAAAATTAACTGGAGAAAACCTGGAGTAGTTTTAAATTAAAGGAGGGTTCTTTATGAAGGTTGATTATCTTATAGCAGAGATAGGCAGTACTACAACAATAGTTACCGCTGTCAATATTGCAGAGGAAAAAGGGGGACTTATTTCAACTATAATAGGTCAGGGGAAGGCCTATACTACAGTTAATGATGGTGATGTGACAATTGGACTTAGTTTAGCTATAGATGAAATAGAAAAAAACCTTAAAGAACCCTTAATATATGATAAAATGCTGTCTGCCAGCTCTGCAGCAGGCGGCCTTAAGCTGACCGTACACGGCCTGCAGCTGGATATGACCGTAAAAGCAGCAAAAGAGGCAGCCCTTGGAGCAGGCGGTAATATTAAAATGATTACAGCCGGAAGGCTTAAAAGATCTGACATAGAAAATATTAAAAAGTTATCTCCTAACATTATAATTATTGCAGGGGGAACAGATTATGGTGAAAGGGATACAGCTCTTTATAATGCAGATTTAATAAGCAAAGAAAAGTTAAATATACCTATTATTTACTGCGGAAATAAAGCTAACTATGAAGATATAGAATATATTTTTAAGGATGAAGAGCTATATATTACAGATAATGTTTATCCCAGGATAGATGAACTTAATGTAGAACCTACAAGAAGGATAATTCAAAAGGCATTTGAAAAAAATATTACTAAAGCTCCGGGAATGGCTAAAATTCACCAGATGGTAAATGGGACCATACTTCCTACACCGGGAGCTGTTATGGAAAGTGCTAAAGCATTATACGGCATAATTGGAGATTTAGTAGTTATAGATGTGGGAGGAGCTACAACTGATATTCATTCTGCTACAGAAGGAAGCTTAGAAATAACAGATATTCTGGTAACGCCGGAACCTGTTTTTAAAAGAACTGTAGAGGGTGATTTAGGAATATATATAAACTCTGAAAATGTAATAGGTTTATTGGAAAAAAATGATATTGATGGAGCTTCAATTGATTTTATCAGAGATAATATAAAACCAATTCCAGTATCAGCAGATGAGTTTAAATGCTCTAAAATATTGGCAGGAAAGGCTGCAAATATTGCCATAAAAAGGCATGTGGGTTATATTAAAAGGCTTTATGGAAGCTCTGATAAATATGCTGCCTATGGAAAAGATCTGTCTAAGGTAAAATATATTATTGGGACAGGAGGAGCTCTCATAAAACTTGGAAATGGAGAACAGATTCTGGAGAGTTTGATTTACAAAAAAGATGATTTATCCATGCTTCCAAAAAATAGAGTAAAGATATTAATAGATAAAGATTATATTATGGCTTCTGCAGGGGTGCTTTATAGAGAAAATAAAGAAGCTGCAGTATCACTTCTTAAAAAAAGTCTTGGTATATAGGTGATTTTATGAAAAAATTTTATCCTTGTTTAGAAATTGATTTAAGAAAAATTGGGAATAATGCTAAGGTAATAAATAAACTTTGCAGTGAAGAAAACATTAATATTGTAGGTGTTTCAAAGGTATTTTTGGCAAGAAAGCCTATTGTTAAAGAATTTTTAGATGCAGGAATAAAAATAATGGGTGATTCCAGAATATCAAATTTAAAAAAATTAATCGGTTTTAGCTGTGAAAAAATGCTGCTTAGAATACCAATGGAAAGTGATATAGAAGAGGTTGTTTTATATTCTGATTATAGCTTAAATTCTGAGATAGATACAATAATCAGCATAGATAAAGCATCTGAAAAATTGGGTAAAATTCATAAAATTATTCTAATGATAGATTTAGGTGATTTAAGAGAAGGAATAATGGAAAACGAAGTTTTAAACGTAGTAGATAAGATTATAAACTTAAAAAATATTAAACTCTCCGGAATCGGGACAAATCTTACCTGCTACGGAGGGGTTATACCGGATAAAGAAAATTTAGGAAGGCTTATAGAAATAAAAAAATCAATAGATGATAAATACAAAACTAAGCTTCCAATAATATCAGGAGGTAATTCCAGTTCCTTATATATGGTGGTAGATAAGACTATCCCAAAAGGGATAAATCAGCTTAGAATTGGTGAAGGCATAGTGCTTGGAAGAGAGACCTCTTATGGAAATATTATTCCGGGATGTTTTAATGATGCTTTTAAGTTAAAAGGAGAAATAATAGAGATAAAAGAGAAGCCCTCCAGCCCCAAGGGACATCTGGGAATAGATGCTTTCGGAAACAAGCCGGTATTTAAGGATAAAGGAATAATGAAAAGAGCAATACTGGCAGTGGGAAGACAGGATATTTTAATAAATGGACTAAAACCGGATGATAATTATTTAGAGATTATTGGAGCAAGTTCAGATCATTTGATTTTAGATGTTACAAAATGCAAAAACGTTTATAAGGTAGGGGACATTTTATCCTTTAATTTAAGCTATGGTGCCCTGCTTGCTGCTATGACATCTCCCTATGTTAAAAAATATTATGAAAAAAGGTAGGAATTCCTACCTTATTTAAGGAAATCGCATAATAACATTTTGGCTGATTTTTCAGGTTTAAAATAACGAATCATCAACGCTTTTTAAACCTGAAAAAATAGATTCTTAAATTATGCAATTACCTTATTTCTCCGTTTCCAAGTATAACGTATTTATAGCTGGTAAGCTCTTTAAGTCCCATAGGCCCTCTGGCGTGAAGCTTTTGGGTGCTTATGCCTATTTCAGCTCCAAATCCAAACTCCCCTCCATCGGTAAACCTGGTGGAAGCATTAACATAAACTGCAGACGAATTAATGCTGGAGATGAAAAGCTTTGAATTTTTATAATCATTTGTAATTATAGCTTCAGAATGATTTGTAGTATATTTTTGAATATGAGCTATGGCGTCTTCTATTGAGTCAACTACCTTAACTGCTAATATTAAGTCAAGGAATTCTTTATAATAATCCTCCTCATCTGCCAGCTTAGCATATTTTAATATACTGACAGTTTTTTCACATCCTCTTATTTCTACATTTTTATCACTTAATTTCTTTCCAAGAGAAGGAAGAAATTTATCTGCAATATTTTTATGAACAAGAAGAGTTTCCATGGCATTGCATACTCCGGGCCTTTGAGTTTTTGCATTTATTATTATGTTTTCTGCCATATTAAGATCTGCTGATTCATCAACATATATATGGCAGTTTCCAACTCCTGTTTCAATTACAGGAACCTTTGAATTTCCAGCAACAAATTTTATAAGTCCTGCACCGCCTCTTGGTATAATAAGGTCTAAATAATCTCTCTGAGATAGTATAAAAGATAAAGCTTCCCTGTCTGAGGTTGATATATAGTTTATGCAATCTTCCGGTATATATTTTCCTATAGCCTCTCTTATTATGTTTACAAGAGCTAAGTTGGAATTTAGTGCTTCCTTTCCGCCTTTTAATATAACAGAATTTGAAGATTTAATGCAGAGAGCAGCTGCATCTACAGTGACATTTGGTCTTGCTTCATATATTATTCCGATAGTTCCAATTGGGATCGTTACCTTGCTTATTAAAAGCCCGGCTTTAGAATAAAAAGATTTTTCTACATTTCCTATAGGATCATTATCTTCCGCTATACTAAGTACGCTGCCTGCCATGGATTTAATCCTGCTGCTGTCTAAATAAAGCCTGTCAATCAAAGAGTCTTTCATGTTATTTTTCCGTCCGTTTTCTATATCTAAAATATTTGCAGACAGAATTTTATCCTTTTCCTTAACTAATAAATCAGCAATGGACCTTAAAGCAAGATTTTTATTATCTTTACTTTCTCCAGATAATATAGATGAAGCATATTTTGTTCTCTTTAATATATTTAATATTTCTTCCATAAATCCTCCTAAATATAAAAATATAAATTTTTAGATTATTACCAGATTATCACAATGAATAACCTCATTGTAGTTTTTTATTCCTAAAACCTTTTCTATATCCCCGGTTTTTATCCCTTTAATTTTTTCTAAATCTGAACTGGAATAGTTTGTTATTCCTCTTGCTATGATTTTATTTTTCGTATCTATAATATTAACCACATCTCTATGGCTAAAGTTACCGGATATATTTAAAATACCTGATGGAAGAAGGCTTTTATGATGTTCTGTCAGGGCATTTTTAGCACCATCATCTATTAGAATGCTCCCATTAGCTTTTGAAGCAAAAGCAATCCATCTTTTTTCCTTTTTAAGTGGAACAATTTTTGGCTTGAAAAATGTACCTAAATCATTAAAGGATAATATCTTATCAAGAACATAGGGTTCATCGCTTTTTGCGATAATCATAGGAATTCCGGAGGAGGTTGATACCCTGGCTGCTCTAATTTTTGTAATCATACCGCCGGTTCCAACATTACTTAAGGTTCCTCCTGCAAATTCTTCTATACTTTTGTCTATCTTATCCACAAAATTTATAATAGATGCATCCGTAAATAATGAAGGATTTTTATCATATAATCCATCAATATCTGATAAAATTATAAGAAGGTCAGCTTCTACCATGCAGGCTACCAGTGCAGACAGGTTATCATTATCTCCAAATTTTATTTCCTCAACAGATATTGCATCATTTTCATTTATAATAGGTATTACATTTTTTTCTATTAAAGCAGAAAGAGCAAATCTTCCATTTAAATATCTATTTTTACTTCCCATATCTTCCCTGGTTAAGAGTATTTGGGCAATAGTTATTCCATACTCTGAAAACATTTTCTCATAAAGATGAATTAAAATTCCTTGTCCTACAGCAGCTGCCGCCTGTTTTTCAGGTATAGTTCTTGGCCTTTCCTTAAACATCAGTTTTCCCATACCGGCACCGATAGCTCCTGATGAAACAAAAATAATTTCTATACCTCTGTTATGAATATCTGCAATCTGCTGACATAAATGCTCCATTTTGTTAAAGTTAATAAGGCCGTTAGAATGTGTAATACCTGAAGAACCTACCTTTATTACTACTCTTTTAACATTCTTCAAATAATCCTGTCTATTATAATTCATGAAGGAATCCCACCTTTTGACGTAAAGTTTAAGAAATTATAGCATAATATTTATAGTTATTCAAACTTTATTTAATCAGTGAAATAAATTATAATAAAGTTGTAACGATATATAAGGCGGTGGTATTTTGTTCGATTCACACGTTCATTCAAAATTTTCAGAAGATTCAAAGGAAAACATTATAAATATAATTAAAAATCCTAAAAAATCCGGAGTTGTTATAACTGATCATATGGATATAAATGTTTCTCCCAGATTTGTTTTTGATGTGGCAGAGTTTTACAAGGAGTACATTAAATATAGAAACGACAGATTACTTCTTGGGATTGAGATTGGTTTAACAAAAGAGACTGAAGAGGAAGCCAGAGCAATATGTGAAAGAGCACCCTATGATTATATACTGGGGGCGGTCCATTTTGTAGACGGCTATGATTTATATTATCCGGATATATATAAAACCTATAAAAGGGAAGAATTGTATAGACTGTATCTTGAAACTATTTTATACAGCATTAATAAAAATCCTTATATTGATGCTCTGGCTCATATTGATTATATCTGCAGATACTCGATATTTGAAGATAAAGAAATAAGGTATAGTGAGTATAAAGATTTAATTGATGAAATTTTGGATTCCTTATTAGAAAATAACATAATTTTAGAGCTAAATACAAGAAGATTAAATGAAAAGGAAGCTTATAACAGCCTGAAACAGATATTTGAAAGATATAAAGAATTAGGGGGAAATTATGTAACTATAGGCTCCGATGCTCACAGCTCAGATTTAATTGGAAATAACTTTTCATCAGCAGAAGAAATACTTCATGATTTGAATTTGAAACCCTGTCATTTTAAAAACAGGAAAATTGTATATTGATAAAGGAAAAAATAGATTTATATAGAATATAAATATAGAATCAATAAATTATAAAGGTGGGGATAATATGCCAAAAAAAGAAATGATTGCAATGATTTTAGCAGGAGGTCAAGGCTCAAGATTAGGAATTTTAACAAAAGAAATTGCAAAACCAGCAGTACCTTTTGGAGGTAAGTACAGGATAATTGATTTTACCTTAAGTAATTGCTCAAATTCAGGAATTGACACTGTGGGAGTTCTGACTCAATATCAGCCGCTTATATTAAATAATCATATAGGAATAGGCACCCCCTGGGATTTAGACAGAAATAACGGCGGAGTTGACATTCTGTCTCCTCATATGAAAAGTACAGGGGGTGACTGGTATAAAGGAACTGCTGATGCTATTTATCAGAATATAAGGTTTGTAGACAATTATGAGCCGGATTATGTTCTTATATTATCAGGTGATCACATTTATAAAATGGACTATTCCCTTATGCTTAATTTTCATAAAGAAAAAAATGCAGATGCAACCATAGCTGTGCTTAAGGTTCCTTATGAAGAAACAAATAGATTTGGAATTATGAACACAGATGCTGAGCTTAAAATTACAGAGTTTCAAGAAAAACCTAAAAATGCAAAATCAAATCTGGCATCTATGGGAATATATATTTTCAACTGGAAAAAATTAAAGCAAATGCTTATAGAAGATGAAAAGGATAAAAGCTCATCAAATGACTTTGGAAAGAATATTATTCCTAAAATGATAGATAATAGCTTTGGCATGTTTGCCTATCCTTTTGAAGGATACTGGAAAGATGTAGGTACAATAAATTCCCTATGGGAAGCTAATATGGACTTATTGGATGAAAATAACAAACTAAATATTCATGATACAAAATGGAAAATATACTCTGTGAATCCTACAAGACCTCCTCAGTATTTAGGAAATGATTCTTCTGTTAAAAATTCTCTTATTGTTGAGGGCTGCAGGATAAACGGGAAAGTAAATAATTCCGTTCTGTTTCCAGATGTTATAGTAGAGACGGGAGCTGAAATTCTAGATTCAGTTATTATGGGAAATACAAGAATAAAATCCGGTGCAAAGGTTATAAAGGCTATAGTGGGAGAAAATGCCCTTATCGGAGAAAACAGCTTGGTTGGAAATGAAGAAGACATAACACTTATAGCTAATGGTGAAAAATTAAATGAAAATACAATAAAAAGAAGTAGGTGAGAGTATGCTTAAAAATTATATGTCCATATTAACATTAAATGAAAGAGAAGATAATATTAAAGGACTTACAAAAAATAGACCTTTAGCCTCCATACCATTTGGAGGAAGGTACAGGATAATAGATTTTATTATTTCAAATTTAGTTAACAGCGGTGTTAAAAATATTGGATTAATTACTCAAAGCAACTCCAGATCTTTAATTGACCATTTAGGTTCAGGAAAGCCCTGGGATTTAGACAGAAAAATAAGTGGATTATTTGTTTTTAATTTTTCTGCATTTTCCAATAATATAAATGATATAGAAATATTAAAAAATAATATGGAGTATTTATATAGAAGTAAGGAAAAGTATGTAATTTTATCCAGCTCTTATATGGTATGCAATATTGATTTTTATGAAGCTGCTGAATTCCACGAAAAAAGTAAGGCAGATGTAACTCTTATTTATAAGAAAATAAAAACAGGAAGAGAGGAATTCTTAGAATGTGACTGCCTGAATATTGATGATGATAGTAATATTCTATCTGTTGGTAAAAATATCGGAGTTCATAAGGAACTGAACATATCTATGGAAATGTTTATTCTTAAAAAAGAAATATTAATAGATTATATTTATAAATGTATAGAAACAGGATATTTTCAAACACTAAAAAGTGCACTTAATAATAATTTTCTCAACTTAAAATTTAATGCCTATGAATTTAATGGATATTTAAGATGTATTAATTCAACTAAGTCGTATTACAGGGCAAATATGGATATGCTAAACACGGAAGTTAATGAAGAACTGTTTTTTAAATATGGCTATATCAAGACAAAAGTAATGGATGAAGCTCCTACTAAGTATACTGATGATTCTAACGTTAAAAATTCATTAGTAGCAAATGGAGGAGTAATAGAAGGAAATGTTGAGGACAGTATAATATTCAGAAGAGTTAAGATAGGCAAGGGAGCAGTTATTAAAAACTCAATAATAATGCAGAACTGTGTTATTAAAGAGGATGCTCATATATTCAATACCATAGTAGATAAGAACGTTGTAATAGAAGAAAGCAAAACTTTAGTGGGTGATAAGGATATACCACTAGTCATAGAAAAAGTTCCGATATACGATAGAAGATAGGAGTGAAGAAATGAAAATACTATTTGCAGCGGCGGAAGCATATCCATTTATTAAAGTTGGGGGTTTAGGCGACGTAGCCTATGCACTGCCTAAAGCATTAAGAAAATCAGGAGTGGATGTCAGGGTTATTATGCCTAAATATAGTTCTATTCCATCTAAATACCTGGAAGGAATAACAAAGCTATGTGACTATAATGTACAGGTAGGCTGGAGAAATCAATATTGTGGAATAGAATATAAGGAGTATGACGGAATACCTTTCTATTTCGTTGACAATATGTATTATTTTAACAGACCCAATATTTATGGAGACTATGATGATGGAGAAAAATTTTCATTTTTTTCTAAAGCTGTAATAGAAAGTGTTTATAATATTGACTTTAAACCTGATATAATTCACTGCAACGATTGGCATACTGCCATAATTCCTCTTTTGCTGAAATCTTTTCATAGTGATCTGGGAATAAAGACAGTTCTTACAGTCCATAATCTAAGATACCAGGGACTCTTTGGCAGAGATGTATTAGATGAACTTCTAAATCTTTCTGATGAGTTCTATTCAGAAGATAAAATGAAATATTACGATGCAGTATCTTATATGAAGGGCGGAATAAATTACGCAGATAAGGTAACTACAGTGAGCCCCACCTATGCTGAAGAAATAAAGACAGCATTCTACGGAGAAGGATTAGATGGACTTATATCCAGTGTATCTTATAAAACTACAGGAATAGTTAATGGAATAGACACTGATACATATAATCCTGAAAATGATAAAAATATATCTGTAAATTATAACAGCGAAAACTTTGAAAGAAAAGCTAAAAATAAGCTGCTCCTTCAAAAGGACTTAGGTCTTACACAGGATAAAAATACACCAATGATAGCTATGGTTACCAGGCTGGTTGATCAAAAAGGAGTTGAGCTTTTAG
>JBAXYJ010000030.1:0-17736 GCA_041670885.1 Clostridiaceae bacterium | reverse complement strand
TTATTTATATCAGAAGCTATTACATTATTACATATATTATTTTTAATCAGATAAATAGGAATATACCCATGATCTGTTCCAATGTCTAAAACAGTTTTACATTTATCGACTTTTTCTGCTATTGCTATTAATCTTTTACTTATATCCATATTTTCTCCCAGAATGAAAAAGCACCCTTCTGGTGCTTAATCTAAATAATCCTTAAGTTTTTTACTTCTGCTTGGGTGTCTTAGCTTTCTAAGAGCTTTAGCTTCTATCTGCCTTATTCTCTCTCTTGTAACATTGAATTCTTTGCCTACTTCCTCCAGTGTTCTTGCTCTTCCGTCATCTAATCCAAATCTAAGGCGAAGAACCTTTTCTTCTCTGGGAGTTAATGTGTCCAGTACATTTATAAGCTGCTCCTTAAGCATAGTAAAGGCTGCAGCCTCTGCCGGAGCAGGTGCATCATCGTCTGGAATAAAGTCTCCTAAGTGGCTGTCTTCCTCTTCTCCTATTGGAGTTTCAAGAGATACAGGCTCCTGTGCAATTTTCATTATCTCTCTTACCTTATCTACCGGCATCTCCATCTTTTCTGATATTTCCTCCGGAAGAGGGTCACGTCCCAGTTCCTGAAGAAGCTGCCTGGATACTCTTATTAGTTTATTTATAGTTTCTACCATATGAACCGGTATCCTGATTGTCCTTGCCTGGTCTGCTATTGCCCTTGTTATTGCCTGTCTAATCCACCAGGTTGCATAAGTACTGAACTTATAACCCTTTCTATAGTCAAACTTTTCTACTGCTTTAATAAGGCCCAGATTTCCTTCCTGTATCAAATCAAGGAAAAGCATACCTCTTCCTACGTATCTTTTTGCTATGGAAACAACAAGTCTAAGATTTGCCTCTGCCAGCTTCTGTTTTGCTACGTTGTCACCAGCCTCAATCTTTTTAGCCAAATCTATTTCTTCTTCAGGGTGAAGAAGAGGTACCTTGCCAATTTCTTTTAAATACATTCTTACAGGATCATCTATTGAAATTCCTTCAGGCACTGAAAGATCTATTTCCTGTTCTGCTTCTTCTTCATGCATATCGTCTATAACTTCAATGTTAAGGTGTTCTAATGTCTCATATACCTTTTCTATTTCATCCGGTGTCAAATCAACAGCTTCAAGTTCACTTAGAAGCTCACTGTTTGTAATAACATTATTTTCTTTACCTTTATCTATCAGTTTTTTGACTGCCTGCATTTTAATTAGATTTTCACTGTTTTCTTTCTTTTCTTTCATAATGATACCTCCCTTCTTATATACTCATAAGTTCCTTTCTTATTTGTTCAAGTTCTTTTGTAAGCATCTGTGCCTCGTAGCTTTTGCCTTCTAAGAGTAGATTGGTTATTTCATTCATAATACTTTTTTTCGACTCCTCTAATTTATATTTTTTTATTCTTCTTATGTAATCTGTAATTAACCCTTCAATTTCATTCTCCTCATAAACTATATTAAGCTCCAAAATCTGAACCCATTCTTTTGAGCTTTCGATGTCATCACATCTGGATTCTATATATGAATTAGTATTTTCTTTATCCTTAGCCTCAGTTATAAGATCATAAATTTTTCTGTGAGGCTCAGTTATTAAAATAGCTTTTAAATTGTTTTCAGTAAAATAGCTATATGCCTTATCATCAACCAGCATAAGTTTCAAAAGAGATCTTTCTGCTGTTATGTGGGCAGGCTCTAAATATAATTTTTGTCCAAATTTACTATCTATATTCACTTCGTCGTTTTTTGCTTCTTTTAAATTTTTTTCTTTATTAATAATATCTATTATTGCCTGCTCAGATATCTTTATGTCTGAAGCTATTTTTTTAATATAGATATCCTTTTCTACCGGGTCTATGTCAACTAAAATAGATGTAACTTTCTTGGCATATCTTATTTTATCCTCAGTAGCATTTAGGTTAAAGCCTTCTTTTGCCCGAAGCAGTCTATAATCTATAAGAGACAGCGCAGCATCTATAAGTTTTAAAAATGCATCCTTCCCATTTGCTCTTATATACTCATCCGGATCTTTTCCCTGGGGAACCTTAAGAACTTTAATATCAAATCCTACCTCCCTAAGAATTTGAAGTCCTCTAAGTGTAGCATTTTGTCCTGCTAAATCTGCATCATAGGATATAATAACCTTGTCTGCATATCTTTTTAAAAGCTTAGCCTGATTATGAGTCAGTGCAGTACCCAGAGACGCTACTGCATTATTAACACCATACTGATGAAGGGCTATAACATCCATATAACCTTCAACTATTATTATCCTTCTGTCCTTAATATGCGGAGCAGCAAAATTAAGGGCATATAAATTGGTACCCTTCTTAAACACTTCTGTTTCAGGAGAATTTAAGTATTTGGGCTTTGAATCATCCAGTACCCTGCCGCCAAAACCTATTACCCGGCCCCTATAGTCAAACACAGGAAACATGACCCTGTTTCTGAATCTGTCATATAACTTGTTTTCCTTTTTAATAGCCAGCCCTGCTGATACTATCTCCTGTTCCTTATACCCTTTTGTTTTAAGAAAGTCAAGAAGTCCGGTCCACTTATCATAGGAATATCCCAAGCCAAAGTTATTAATAGTCTTCCCTAATATACCTCTGTTTGTAAAATAACTATAAGCATCTTTATTATTCCTTAATGCTTTAAAAAAATACTTAGCTGCATCAACATTTATTTTATAGTATTTATCCAGCTTATCAGTATTTTTAGATCCTTCTGTATCAATTATTATATTTACCCTTTCTGCTAAAAACTTAACGGCTTCAATAAACTCCAGATTTCTTCGTTTCATAACATATGTAATAACATTGCCGGTTTCTCCGCAGCCAAAACATTTATATATCTGTTTTTCCTGAGACACAGAAAAGGATGGTGTTTTTTCTTTATGAAAAGGACAGAGTCCAAAATAATTTGAGCCTGACTTTTTTAACCTGACATCTTCGGATATTACATCAACAATATCATTTTCTGTTTTAATTTTTTCTATAAGATCCTCAGATAATCTCAATACTATACCACCATTCTAATAATTTTACACAGATTAAAGTATATTCGACAAAAATTTCGTAATTCCTTCTTTATTAAATATACTTTTATATATATTCTTTATAAATTTCTATTTTCCTTCAATATATACTAAATATACTAATTTATTATATCCAATTTTTTTAAATCTAGTAAATTGAATAATACTAATTAGATTTTCATATAAAAAATGTTAAAGCTTCATTATTTTATATACATCAGCGGTCGGTAATTATGAAATTTACCCTAATAAATCACAAATTTAGGCACATAAATATCATTGAAGGTAAGCAGGCAGTAATCATCGCTCATACCTGCTATATAATCTGAAACTCCTCTATATAAGCCTTCTTCTTTTACTATGCTTATATAAAGCTCAGGCATCTTGTCCGGGTTTTTAATATAATAATCAAATACCTGATTTAAAATAAATTTAGCTTTGTCTCTTTCTGTTTTTAATTTTTCGCCATTGTATATATTTTTAAACATAAAATTTCTAAGTCCTGTCAAAGCACTTTGTATATCAGTACTTAGTCTTACCTCTAAAATACCCTTATTCAGATTATCCATCGTTGAGTATATACAGTCTTTAACCAATGTATCAATTCTTTTTGAATGGGTTTTTCCTAAAATTTCAATGCATTCTTCAGGCAGATCTTTTTCATTTAATATCCCAGCTCTGATTGAATCATCAATATCGTGATTTACATAAGCTATTTTATCACTAAACTTAACGACCTGTCCCTCTAAAGTTTTAGCTTTTTGTTCTCTGTCTGAAAAACCGCTGTGGCATAATATTCCGTCTAATACCTCTTCTGTAAGGTTCAGCCCTTTCCCCTGCTTTTCTATTTTTTTTAGAACTCTTACTGAGTTTTCATTATGCCTAAAGCCTCCGGGAAGAAGCTTGTCTAATACTTGCTCCCCATTATGAGCAAATGCCACATGTCCAATGTCATGCCCTAATGAGATAGCCTCAATTAAATCCACATTAAGTGACAGAGATGCACCTATTGTCCTTCCTATCTGGTTTACCTCCAATGTATGAGTAAGCCTTGTCCTATAATGATCCCCAAATGCTTTAATATATACCTGCGTTTTATGCTTTAGTCTTCTGAAGGATTTAGAATGAATTATCCTGTCTCTGTCCACCATATAGCAGGTTCGAATCGTATCTTTTTCCTCTTCTCTTTCCCTTCCAATGCTGCTGTCTGAGAAGGCTGCTTCCGGGATTAAAATTTTTCTTTCATTTTCCTCCAATTTTTTTCTTATATCCATAATATCACCTATATATAAAATTCTATAAAGAGGTTGAAAACCCTTTATTTTTTTAAAAATGTATATTATATAGTTTAAAATAATATCTTATATTAAAGCTAGGATTTTACTTAAAAACAATAGTTTAAGGAGTGCTCATATGTCTTCTAAGGAGATTTTTTCGGAGGAAAATATTAAAAAAAACGTCCTCCCTTTATTTAATATTATAGGCGGACAGGTTTCACAGATTAAGTTTAAAAACACAGAAAAACAAAGAGCAGTATACAAGGTAATTTATTATGATAAAGCTTACTGTCTTAAAAAAGTATACTTTTCAAAAGAGGACCTTTTATTTGTCTATTCTGCATTAGAGTGGCTATACAGGAATGGAATAAATGTTCCCAGATTTCTTCCCTCTGCAGATAAAAAAAGATATGTTCTTTGGGGAGGTATGCTTTTTGTTCTGACAGACTGGCTGCAGGGAGAAAAATGTGATTATGACAATTTAGAGCATATTATAAAATGTTCTACCAACCTGGGAAAAATGCATAGAATATCTAAAAATTTCACTCCTATTCATGGAAGCACTTTAAGAGAAGGATATGGAAATATATACACATCATATAATAAACATTTTAATGACCTTTTATCAATATATAATAAAAGTGAAAAGTATAATGATAAATTTTCTAAAATATATGCAGATAATTTCAGCGACAATTTCATTCTTTCAAAAAGAGCAGTAGAAATAGCTTCTCTTATAGATCACAGCAAGCTGACCAAATCATTATGCCATATGGACTATGTAAATAAAAATATATTAATAAAGGGGGATATAGTTTCTGTTATTGATTTTGACAAATGCAGAATGGACTATGTTTCTCATGATATATCATATTTTTTAAGAAGAATCCTAAAGAGAAATAATTCTAAGTGGAGTTTAGAAATAGCAATTTCATCCATCAACCTTTACCTTGAGGAAAATAGTCTGAATTTAAATGACTATCTCTATACAATTTCATATTTATCATTTCCTCAAAAGTATTGGAAGATATCCAGAGATTACTATAAAAACAGAGATAAATGCAATAAAGAAAGCTTTACACTGCTTCTTAATGATGCTGTGGAACGAGATGACCTTCAGATTAATTTTCTTAATGATTTTTTAGATTATATAGAAAATAAATTTAAAATAAAATTACCGGGATAAACCCGGTAATTATTATCTTTTATTTTTTAGTTGAGCCTGTGCTGCAGCAAGTCTAGCAACCGGAACTCTAAATGGTGAGCAGGATACATAGTCGAGTCCTACATTATGGCAGAATTCAACTGATGATGGGTCTCCGCCATGCTCTCCGCATATTCCAAGATGTATATCTGGTCTTGTAGATTTTCCTAGCTCTGCAGCCATCTTTATAAGTTTGCCGACGCCTTTTTGGTCAAGCTTAGCAAATGGATCAAATTCATAAATCTTCTTATCATAGTAATCGTCTAAGAACTTACCTGCATCGTCTCTTGAGAATCCAAATGTCATCTGTGTTAAGTCATTTGTTCCAAATGAGAAGAATTCTGCTTCCTTTGCGATTTCATCAGCTGTGATTGCAGCTCTTGGAATCTCTATCATTGTTCCAACTTTGTACTTAAGCTTTTCTCCGGATCTTGCTATTAATTCATCTGCAGTTTTAACCACAATATCCTTGACATATTTTAATTCCTTTATTTCTCCAACAAGCGGTATCATTATTTCAGGAACTACATTATATCCTTTCTTCTTTCTTACTTCCAGAGCTGCTTCTATAACTGCCTGTGTCTGCATTTCTGCTATTTCCGGGAAGGATACTGCCAGGCGGCAGCCTCTGTGTCCCATCATCGGGTTAAACTCATGAAGTGATAAAGCCTTATCTTTTAAGTTCTCATAAGTTACTCCCATCTGGGAAGCTAGTGCCTTTATATCTTCTTCTGCTGTTGGAAGGAACTCATGCAGTGGTGGGTCTAAGAATCTGATAGTAACAGGTCTTTCCTCCATAGCCTCATAGATTCCAATAAAGTCTTCTTTCTGCATTGGAAGTATTTTCTCTAATGCTTTCTTTCTCTGCTCGATAGTTTCAGATAAGATCATCTCTCTCACCGCTGCTATTCTGTCTTCTGCAAAGAACATATGCTCTGTTCTGCAAAGGCCAATACCTTCAGCTCCAAAATTAACTGCCTGCTTAGCATCTTTGGGAGTATCTGCATTTGCTCTTACTTTAAGAACTCTGACAGAATCCGCCCACTCCATAAATGTTCCGAAATATCCTGTAATTTCAGGTTCTTCTGTTTTTATAGCTCCAATATAGACATTACCTGCAGATCCGTCTAAAGAAATATAATCTCCTTCTTTAACTACAAAATCTTTTACCTTAAATATTTTTTCTTCTTCGTTTACTACTATATCTCCGCAGCCGGCAACGCAGCAGGTTCCCATTCCTCTTGCAACAACTGCAGCATGGGATGTCATTCCACCTCTGACTGTAAGTATTCCTTCTGAAGCTACCATTCCTTCGATATCTTCCGGAGATGTTTCAAGTCTGACTAAAATAACCTTTTCTCCATTTGCATGAGCTTTTTTAGCATCTTCTGCTGTAAAGTATACCCTGCCGCAGGCACCTCCCGGTGATGCTGGGAGTCCTTTAGCAACTATTACTGCCTTCTTTAATTCATTGTTTATAAAGGATGGATGTAATAACGAATCTAACTGCTTAGGCTCCACCTTCAAAAGTGCTTCTTCCTTTGTTAATAATCCTTCTTCAACTAAATTAACAGCTATTTTAAGTGCAGCTGGTGCTGTTCTCTTTCCATTTCTTGTCTGCAGAAAATAAAGTTTGCCCTGCTCTATTGTAAACTCCATATCCTGCATATCTCTATAGTGGTTCTCTAATTTATGAGCTATATCCATAAACTGCTTATAGCATTCTGGTAAATCCTGCTCCAGCTTTGTTATCGGCTGGGGTGTTCTTATCCCAGCAACAACATCTTCACCCTGAGCGTTTATTAAGTATTCACCAAATATAAGTTTTTCTCCTGTAGCCGGGTTTCTTGTAAAAGCAACACCAGTTCCTGATGTATTTCCCATATTTCCAAATACCATGCACTGCACGTTTACAGCAGTTCCCCAGTCTCCCGGAATATCATTTAACCTTCTGTACACATTAGCTCTTGGATTATCCCAGGATCTAAATACAGCAGTTATAGCTTCAGTTAACTGTACCATTGGATCTTGTGGAAAACTTTCTCCCTTATTTTCTTTGTAAGCAGCTTTAAACAATTCAACAACTTTCTTTAAATCATCTGTTGTTAAATCTGTGTCGAATTTAGCGCCTTTAGCTTCTTTTACTTTATCTAATATAGCTTCAAACTTTCTCTTTTCAATTCCCATAACAACATCTGAGAACATCTGGATGAATCTTCTATAAGAATCATAAGCAAATCTTTCATTACCTGTAAGCTTTGCTATAGAAACTACTGTTTCATCATTTAATCCTAAGTTTAATATTGTATCCATCATGCCGGGCATAGAAGCTCTTGCTCCTGACCTGACTGATACTAATAATGGTTTTTTTGTGCATCCCAGCTTCTTTGAAGACATTTCTTCAACTGTTGCCAAGGCAGCATTAATTTGATTTAATACTTCATTTGATATTTTTTTATCATCCTCATAGTACTTTGTGCAAGCCTCTGTTGTTACTGTGAAGCCTTGAGGAACTGGTATCCCCAGGTTAGTCATTTCAGCCAAGTTAGCACCTTTCCCGCCTAATAGGTTTCTCATGGACGCATTTCCTTCACTAAAAAGGTATACATACTTTTTTCCCATTAAATAATCCCTCCATTTATGTAGTATGTTATGGATACTTTGTACCCGAATAAACTAATGTTAATATATAACATTGTTAATTATATCACTAATTATACCAATGTTGTATATTTTATTTCATTTTTATGAAATATATAAAAAAGTATACCTAAATTTAGTCAGTTTTATCAATAAAAATAGAAGAGCCGTTTTTAGCGGCTCTATTTGTCTTTATTATCATCATCAAATTTAACTTTATAGGAATAAGTATTATCATCTTTTTCTTCTTCTTTATCTTTAGTGAATTTATCCTTAACATCTTCTTTTATGTCATTTACCTTATCTTTAACCGTGGATACAGTGTTTACAACATATTTGTTAATTACTTCAACTGTTCCATCCTCTTTTGTTATCTCTATAGTAAGCTTTGTATAAACAGCTCCAATTGTTCCCACTGCAAGAACTGCAAGAACTATTGGGTTAAAAAGAGCCACAGCTCCGGCAGCCAGACCTGCATTTACAGGTATATCTACCAGTATTTTTTCCTCTTTTTTAATTCTTATCCTGTTTACATTACCCTTTTTAATAAGCTTTTTTAGTGTGTCTATGAACTCATTTTTAGAAACATATTCCTTCTTTCCCTTATCTTTGTTATCCTCCAGGAAAATAAGAGCATCTACTACATTGCCTTCTGCACGAATCAAAGCCTCTTTTGCTTCACTATAGGAAGCTTTAGTCCTTTCTCTTATTAAATCAATCTTCTCTAATGTAATTTCCTCCATTTTTATTCCTCCTTTAATTTTTTAAACATATTCAAGCTGTTAGGTATTTTGCCATAGCTTTCCATGATAATATATGTGGTTATCTTTTTTATCTCTTCTCTGGATTCTTGATTTAGTTTCAATCTTCCAATTTTGTCCATTGAAGAATTATTAATAAATTTCAGTGAACTATATGCAGAAGGACTTATTTTAATACTATTTTCCCCAACACAATTATTACATATACCACCGAAATTTTGTATATCAAAATAATGTACTGAAGCTAGTTTTTCATTACAGATGGTACATCTGTCTAAGCTTAGGTTATAGCCTGTCAGGTTAAGAAGTTTAAGCTCATAGGCTCTTGCAAGTAAATCCTGATCAATAGATCCGGTTTTAAGAAGGTAAAAGGAAGCAACTATCAGTTTAAATATATTTTCATTTTTTTCCTCCTCTACAGCTGCTATATCTGTAAGCTCACAAAAGTATGAAGCTGTAAGAAGAGAATCTAAATCATCCATTACCTCATTAAATGAATCTATCAAAAATCCTTCATTTAAATGATAAAAGGACTTTCCCTTAAATATCACTATCTCAGAGTATGAGAAGGAATTAGTTATTGTAAAAAGCTTGCTTTTGCTTTTTTTTGCTCCCTTAACGTAAAGAGTTATTTTGCCTAAATCCTCAGTATAAGCCCAAACTAATTTATCATTTTCCTTAATATCCTGAGTCTTTAATACTATTGCCCTTGTCTTAACTACTGGCATATCTTACCTCTTATTTGTAACCTAAATCTTTTAAAACGTAGCTGTTGTCTCTCCAGTCCTTTTTTACCTTAACCCAGAGATTCAGTGTTATGTTTTGCTGAAGGAATTTTTTAATATCCTCTTCTGAGTGCTCTCTTATCTTTTGAAGCATAGAACCGTTTTTGCCTATTAATATGCCTTTATGGGAGTCTTTTTCACAGTATATGGTAGCTTCGATATTATATCCGTTTTTCTGCTGTTTCATCTGTAATATTTCAACTGCAGTTCCGTGAGGAACCTCTTCTCTTAAAAGTCTTAAAATCTTTTCTCTTATTATCTCTGATACAATGAATCTTTCCTGCTGATCAGTTATCATATCCTCAGGATAAAACTGAGGTCCTTCACTTAGATTATCTTTCATAATAGAAAGAAGCTGTTCCAGGTTTTTATTTTTAAGAGCTGATATGGGAATATATTCCTTAAACGGAAATTCTTTTGAGAAAAGTTCCAGTGTCTTAGCAACTTTTTGTTTATCCCATTCGTCCACCTTATTTATAAGAAGTATTACAGGAACCTTGCTCTTTTTTAGCTGTTCTAATATATGAAGGTCTCCTTTATTTATTTCTTCAGATGGAGTTACTATATATAGGATTAGATCAACCTCATTTATAGAATTTTCCGCTACATTTACCATATATTCGCCTAATTTATGTTTAGGCTTATGAATTCCGGGAGTATCTACAAATACTATCTGGTAGTCTTCCCCTGTAAGTATTGTCTGAATATTATTTCTGGTAGTCTGAGGTCTTGGTGATACAATTGAAAGCTTCTCTCCCAGCAGAGTATTCATCAAAGTTGATTTACCAACGTTTGGCCTTCCTATTATAGATACAAATCCTGATTTGTACATAAATCCTCCTTATTTTAGATCCTTTTTAGTAAAAGCGAAAGGAAGTACTTCATTTGCTTTTTTAACTATATAATCTTTTTCATTTTTTGCCATTATAACTTCTGTATCTTCATCAGAAAATTCACTTATAACCTGCCTGCATATACCACAGGGCGCGGTAAAATTAGTAAAATCTCCAACTATTGCTATTTTCTTTATATTTCTTTCTCCTTCAGAAACAGCTTTAAATATGGCTGTCCTCTCAGCACAGTTAGTAGCTCCAAAGGAAGCATTTTCTATGTTGCATCCGGTATACAATTTATCATTTTCAGTTAATAAAGCAGCTCCTACTTTAAAATTCGAATAGGGTGCATAGGCCATTTTTCTAGCGCTGACAGCCTCAAGAATCAAATCTTCATTACTCATATTATTACCCCTTTTATACCACAATATAAATAGTATATAAATTATAACACTAATTTTTATTAATAGCCAAAATGTTATTATGCAAATTACTTAGAAGTTGAATTTGCATAACTTTAATTTGTTTTTCTGGTTAAAAAACGGTGAACATTCGTTATTTTATCCAGAAAACAGCCAAAGGTTATTATGCAAATTCCTTAGATAAATATTTTTATAAGCAGGATGCTGATAAGTGTACCAAAAATACCTCCGGCAACTACTTCAAATACAGAATGAATATCTGAATCCACCCTGCTCTGAGCAACTATTACTGCTAAAATGTAACTTAGTATTACAACCGGAGGGTTCTCTGAAAGAAGAGCTATAATGGTAGCTATGGCAAAGGCAATAGCAGAGTGTCCGCTGGGGAACCCTCCCTTTAGCGGAGTTCCTTCCCCAAATATAGCCTTTACTACTAATGTTAAAATAGAAACTATCACTAAAATTATAAATATAGCATAGGTATTAGTACTTTTAACCTTATTTATAGTAGTATAAGTAAATGGAACAAGCTTATCCCAAAATATTATAAAGCCTACAAAAACTGCATTTACTGCTGTTACCAGCACTGCTCCTGCTGCTACATTTTTTGCAATTTTTGCAAGAGGGTGATAAAAATTTGTGGTAGCGTCAATTGCAGCCTCTATTGCAGTATTAATAAGCTCTGCAGTTATAACCATTGTGATTGTTATAGTGATAATCAGCAGTTCTACTTTTTTAAGATCATAAAAAAAGCACAGAGTCAAAATAAAAAGAGCAGTTATCATATGAATCCTCATGTTTCTCTGTGTTCTTACTGCATGAATTATGCCTTCAATAGCATAATTAAAGCTGTCTACCATCTTTTTTATTTTCATATTCTCACCTTCTTAAATTAAAGGCAGAGAGTATTTTCTCCTCTTCCTCTCTCATGACTTTTTTCATTTCATCTTCCATATGATCATAGCCTAAAAGGTGAAGCATAGAATGAACTGTAAGATAACAAACTTCCCTTATAAATGGATGATTATACTCTTTAGACTGATACTCTGCCTTTTGCAGTGATATTACAATATCCCCAAGGACCAAGTCATCTCCATCCTTAAACTCGTCTTTAAATGTATTATCACTGTAAACATCTTTATAATATTCACCTTTTGGATACTCCAGCATTGGAAATGAAAGCACATCCGTTTCTTCTTCTATCCCTCTGTAATTTTTATTAAGCTCCATTATTCCATCATTGTCTACAAAGGTTAAGCTTATCTCACAGGGTATTTTTACCTGCTGCTCCTCCAGTGTGAAATTTATTATCTTTTCTAAGATATCTTCTAAATCCTTTTCATAGGATATTTTGTCCTGCTCATTGCTTATTAGTATCATTACTTTCTTCCTTTCTCTTCCACTTGTCTTCCGGATACTCTATTCTTTGATGGTATACACCGCTGAGAACCTTATAAAAAGCCTCTCTTATCTTATTTAAATCCTTTAGTGTTATATCACAGTTATTAAGCTGCCCATCATTTAACCTGTCTTTAATTATATTATTAACCATTTCTTCAATTTTACCCTTAGTAGGATCAGAAATTGATCTTACTGCAGCCTCAACTGAGTCTGCCAGCATAATCACACCAGCTTCCTTTGTAAAAGGAATTGGTCCTCCGTATCTGAAATCCTCTTCCTTAATTTCCTCAGGCTTTTCTGCTTTATTTTTCATTGTTAAATAAAAATATTTTACCAGTGTAGTTCCATGGTGCTGCTCTATGATATCCTGAATTACCTGTGGAAGCTTGAACTCTTTTGCCAGCTCAATTCCATCCTTTACATGGCTTGTTATTATAAGTGTGCTTAAGTTTGGTGTTATTTTATTATGGGGATTATCATTTCCCATTTGATTTTCATTAAAGAAATAAGGCCTTTTAACCTTACCTATATCATGATAATATGAGGCAACCCTGGCCAGCACCTGATTTCCTCCGATGCTTTCTGTGGCAACTTCTGCTAAATTTGCTACAAGTACAGAATGATGATAGGTACCGGGTGCTTCCATTAATAGTTTTTTAAGCAGTGGACTGTTTGGGTTTGAAAGCTCTAAAAGCTTTATCGTAGTAACAACATCAAACATATTTTCAAACAGCGGTAAAAAGCCGATAGTTAGAACTGCTGATAATATACTTCCTATTAAAGCGTAGCCTGTCCTCTTGAATATATCAATCATATTATTGCTGAGCAGGAAACCATCAGTTAATGTAACCAGTGCTATTATTACTCCAATAAATAATGAAGAATAAATAATATCATTTCTCTCCTGCATCTTTTTTAATGCCAAAGCTCCCAAAAGAGATGCCAGAAGCGATATTATTGCGACCTCTATGTTAAAGCCTACAACTGCTGCTATTAAAACAGCATTAAGGCAGCTTATAACTATTGACATCCTATAATCAAGTAAAAGAGTAAGAAGCATAGGTGCAAATGCTGCTGGAATTAAAAATGGTGATATTATTGTGATTGTCCTTGCCAAAATAAGTGCTGTTATATTAAGAGTTGAAATTAATGAAAGCTTTTTCCAGTCATTAAATACTTCCCTTTGAAATTTAAATAAATAATATCCTTCCAAAAATATTATTATTAGGACTAAAATAGATGACACCATATATGTACTAAAATTGAATTTATTGTTGCTCTTTAATAGGCCTAAGCTGTTTAAAATGCTTATTTCTCCTTTGGATACAGGTTCTCCCTCTTTAACAATTATCTGATCTTTTTTTATGGTTACAGATTTTACATTATTTTTTGCAGTCTGCCTAAGCTCATTTGTTTTTTCCTCATCATAAAAGAAATTCGGCAGTACTACCTTATCAATAAGTGAATATCCTATTTCCTTACCTTCAGAGCTGATTTTATACCCATTTATTTTAGCTATAAGAGTATCTTTTGCTTTTTTCACTTCTTCATTTTTATTTTCAATATTTTCATCATATAAGGTATACAAATCTTGAACTAAATTATTTTGAAGTTTTACTATATTATCCTTACTCATTTTAAATATACCGGTTAAAATATCCTGAGAAATAATAATCTGTCCTTCTGAATTAACTTTTTTAGCTTTATCGCCGCTGGAAATATTTAAATCATATGCACCAAGCACACTTTTAAAAAAAGCATTCACCTGACTTAAAACCTGAGACTTAACCTCATAGTTTTTATTATATTGAAGAGGCACAGCATCAACAGCCTTTTTAACAGCTGCAGAGGTGCTGGCCTCATCTATTATTTCCCTTTGTGCTTTTATATTTATTTTAGCGATATCTCCTTCTTTCAAATCATACCTTTTAAAACTGAAGGATGTAACAACTACAGCACAGGTGATTATAAAAGATGAAATAAATACAACTAACATAAGAAATCTATTCTTTTCCTTTATCCTGTTAAAAATCATTATTTTTTCTCCTCTACCTCTTCCTCTATAGGCATTTGTTTAACAGCAATGTCTTCTTCTGCAACTACGATTAAGCTGACCTGAACTCTATCTTTCAATATATTTTTGTAGACCCTTTTATCAAGTACCTTTACAGATTTATCAAAATTTAATTCGATTTCAGAGAAAAGCTTTTCAACTGTTTTCGAAGCTGCATTATCAGGGCTTACATAATATGGTTTATTCACGACTTCCCAGTATGTTTCACTTCCGAATATAAATTTCCTATCTTCTATTTTATCATAATCTTTGTAGATTTTCTCACTATTTTTAAAGTATATCCTTTTGCCGAATAAATCAATATAATATTTTTTTACCTTTCTCCCTGTCCTCTCTCTTCTGAATTCAATCAGCGGCACACTTTCACTTTTTTCGTAGAAGGTTTTCCCGTAAACCTCCCCTTCTGCCCTTATTTCGTATTCTTCCCCTTCCTTGCCCTGTTTATTTAAAACTAAAGTTTGACCTTTTTTAACTATGTCTCCCTTTTTGACTATTGCTTTTCCTGATATGGTATAAACACTTAAAATTTCTGCATCCCTGGATGCAGCAAGGATACAGGAGGAGGTTTCATTTTTTATTTCCGGGGGCTCCTGCCTTTCTTGTACAACAACTACCAGTGAGCCTGCTTCCTTTCTTATTTTTATCCAGCTTATATTGCTGTTATCCTCCATCATTTTTCTTTCCAGTGCGTATACATCAACATTTTTTACACTTATACCTTCTTTTATACTAAGTCTTTTTAAATCTCTTCTTATTTCAAAAGGAGTTATATATTTCCCTGATGTAATGTTTATCGTCCATATAAATGTTGATAAATAATATAGGATAGCAAAAAATAATATACCCCCAAATATAAGTCCCCATCTCTTTCTCCATCTGTATAATACAAAACTTCTTCCCCTCCTGCTGTTTATCTTTATTTTTACCCCATACCTTTTGCTGAGATTATAAAATTTTTCATAATCCTTTAAATATATTTCTGCTTCAACAGAATTAATATTTTTCTTTTTAATATTTTTAAGGAGAATATCATTATTCCAGAGAATATTTATAAATCCTTCAATTTTAGAGGAAATTATTTCAATAATTACAATACCATTATTAAATTTTCTATTCATTTATAGCTAATCCCCGTAAAGTTCCCATTTAATACAATGGTGGTTTTACTCATATATATTATGTTAATTTTATCTCCCTCTAAAATAATTTCTCCTATTTTTGAATTTATTTTTATTACATCCTGCTGAAAATACCTTACTCCCTGATGATTTTCTATGGAAATTTCATTATTTCCTACAATAGTTATTTTAGGTATATTAATAACTACATCTTCAGGAATATCAAGACTTTTAGATAATCTTTCTGCTGCTTTAATCAGCCTTATTCCCATAAATGCTCCATTTTATTACTACTATTTAATTTATGAATTGAAATATTCAATAATAACCGAAAAATAATAAAATTACAGGAAAGTATTTTTATGCAATAAAAAAAGGCCTATTAAAGCCTTTTTAATTCAACAAATGCTATACCCTTTTGGCTGCTGGCTATAAGTTATTTGTAACTGCAAAGGAAGGAAACCATTGGACTAATAGACTAATAAGTCCTCCTGCAGTCTAAAGTTCTATTTGAACTTTCTTTTTCTAGCAGCTTCTGATTTTTTCTTTCTTTTTACACTTGGTTTTTCATAGTGTTCTCTTTTTCTTATCTCAGACATAACACCAGATCTGGCACATTTTCTTTTAAATCTTTTAAGTGCGTTTTCTAATGATTCATTTTCACCAACTCTAATTTCTGACACAATATCCCTCCCTCCGCTAGCTCAATTTAATTTTAAAAATTAAATGCAGCCTTAGGACAAATTAGCACACAAGTAATTATACAATAACTTTTCAAGGCCTGTCAAGATTTTCATCGTTATGGCCACAATAAAGTTTTCCCACCTAACAAATGAAAATGAATATGAAATACAGACTGTCCTGCATTCTCACCGCAGTTTGTAACTATCCTGTATCCATTATCCTCTATTTTTAGAATTTTTGCAATATCTTTAGCTTTAAAGAGTATATAACCTAGTATTTCTTTATCTTCATCCATAGTTTCATTAAGGCTTGGAATATGTTTTTTAGGAACTATAAGAACATGGACTGGAGTTACCGGATTTATATCTTTAAAACAGTATATCTTATCATCTTCATAAACCTTCTCTGATGGAATATCTCCGTTTATTATTTTGCAGAATATACAATCCTCCATAATATCACCTCCCATATTATATTCAATTATTAATATTAAATTCCTTCTATTTTTCCTCTGGCTGCTAAATTAATATTTTCTTCTAATTTTGTCTTCAATATTTTATCTTCAATATCAGCAGCGGAACCTGAAATAACCCTTATATAGTTGGGGGTATAGCCATCGTATATACCATCATCTAATCTTTTCTCATATAAAACATCATAAGATAATCCTAAATTTTTATTTATAAATTCATTTTCCAGCTTGCCACTGAGCTCTATTAGTTTTTTGCTTCTTTCTTCCTTCTCGGAGGCCGATACCATATCAGGAAGCTTAGCAGCTCTTGTTCCTTCTCTTATTGAATATTTAAAAACATGGGTCTTTGTAAGCATAATATTTTGGAGAAAGGAATAGGTTTTATTAAACTCTTCTTCAGTTTCGCCTGGGAATCCTGCTATAATATCAGTTGTTATTGAAATGCCAGAGAAATTTTCTCTTAATTTATTAACAGCCTCACTGTATTCTTCAGCTGTGTAGTGCCTGTTCATCCTCTTAAGAGTCTCATTGCAGCCGCTTTGAAGGGATATATGAAAATGAGGGCAAAGTTTTTTTAAAGCCTTAAGTCTCTTTATATTTTCATCTGTAAAAAATTCAGGTCCTATTGAGCCTATTCTTATTCTCTCAATTCCATCTATTTTATCTATCTCTTCAAATACCCTGACTAGTGTTATGTCCTCTTCTAAGTCTTTTCCATAGGATGAAACATCAATACCTGATAATATGATTTCTTTAAATCCGTTTTTTGATAAATCCTTAACCTCCTCTATTATGCTGGTAAGAGGCTTGCTTACTGATGCTCCTCTTGCATAAGGTATAAGACAGTATGAGCAGAAATTATTACAGCCGTCCTGTATTTTTATAAATGCTCTTGTCCTGTTATCATAACTTTTTACGCTGAGGTCTTCAAATATTTTATCTTTTAAAACATCCTTAAGAGAAACTTGGTTTTTTCTTTCTTCTTTAAAATTATTTATTTGATAAATTATT
>JBAXYJ010000029.1:0-17752 GCA_041670885.1 Clostridiaceae bacterium | reverse complement strand
ATATTAAAATAAATAGTGAAAACATTTCAATCAAGCAGCCTAGTGAAAGGGATATTTATTTAGCTAAAAATTTTTTAGATAAACAAATAGTAGATATTAATGGTAAAAAGGTAGAGCGTGTAAATGATGTAAGGCTTGGCAGCATTTCAAACAAGTGGCAGCTTCTTGCTGTTGATATAGGAACAAGAGGACTGCTTAGACGGCTAGGTATAGAATATCCGTTTATTATGCTGACAGGTGCCTTAAAATTTCAATTAAGAAACAAGCTGATTATTTGGGATAATGTGCAGCCTTTATCTAATGGAATTGATAATCTAAAGCTTCACTTTCCTGCAAATAAAATTGAGACTCTTCACGCAGCAGATATTGCAGACATAATTGAGGATCTGGATAATACAAATAGAGATATTCTTTTTAACAGCTTAAATAATGAAAAAGCAGCAGAAGTTTTAGAAGAAATTCAAACTGACGTTCAGGTAAATTTAATAAAATCCATGTCTGATAAGAAGGCCTGTGATATCCTTAAAATAATGCCCTCTGATGAAGTTGCAGATATTTTTGAAGAAATAGAAGAAGACAGAGCACAGTTACTTCTTTCTCAAATGAATACTGAAAGCCAGGGCGAAATCAGGGAGCTTATGGAATATAAAGAAGAGACCATAGGAAGCATTATGTCAAAAGATTTTATTACATTTTTACCAGACATAACTGTGAAGGATGCTCTGACCTGGATTCAGATGAATATTTCTGAGGAAGAAGAGAGTTATTATGTATATGTAATTAATGATAAAAATAACCTTTTAGGTGTTATTCCTCTATTTTTACTTATCACTTCAAATGATGACACCAAACTCTATAATATAATTACAGCCCAGCCAAAGAGTACCAGGGACTCTGATACCATAGAAGATGCACTTAAAATATTGGGTAAATATAATCTGGTTTCCCTTCCTGTTCTGGATGAAAATAACAGTCTCATTGGCATAGTATCATTAAATGATATTATTCATGAGTATTCAGGATTAAAGAAGGTTGCACTATGAAAAAAACATTACCAAACAGATTAAAAAAGATTCTTTTTATTATTACCATCATTGGTCCCGGATTAATTACTGTAAATGCCGGAAATGATGCCGGCGGAATCACAACATATGCATCCGTTGGTGCTTCTTATGGATATAAAATGTTGTGGGGTCTCCTTTTAATTACTTTTAGTCTGGCAGTTATTCAAGAGATGAATGCAAGAATGGCAGTAGTTACCGGAAAGGGATTATCTGATTTAATCAGAGAAAAATTCGGTGTAAAATTGACTTTATTTGCAATGACTATCCTGTTAATTGCAAATATTGGAGTTGTTTTAGGTGATTTTGCCGGCATTGCTGCAAGTTTAGAACTTTTTAACATCAGTAAATATATATCTATACCTGCTGTTTCTATAATGATTTGGTTTCTTGTAACTAAGGGCTCTTATAAAAAGGTAGAGAAAATCTTTTTACTATTTACTTTTTTATTTTTTTCCTATATTATATCTGCATTTATCATTAAGCCTGATTGGGGAATTGTATTTAAAGCAATGGTTACGCCTACAATTGAATTAAATACCGGTTTTCTTTTAACTTTTATAGGAATGATTGGAACTACAATTACTCCTTACATGCAGTTTTATCTGCAGTCATCAATTGTTGATAAAAAACTAAGTATATCTGATTACAAATATGAAAAACTTGATGTTTATCTTGGCGCTTTTTGGGGGGATGCAGTATCATTCTTTATTATTGTCTGCACTGCTGCAACACTTTATAATACCGGTATAACAATAAACAGTGCAGAGCAGGCAGCACAGGCTCTAAGGCCGATAGCCGGCCAGTCAGCTTTTATACTTTTCGGAGCAGGTCTCTTCGGGGCTTCAGTTCTTGCAGCAGCAGTTATTCCTCTTTCCACAGCCTATGCAGTATGTGAAGCTTTTGGATGGGAAAGCGGTGTTGATAATAACTACAAAGATGCCCCTGCTTTTTTCGGAATATATACAGGCATAATTATATTAGGTGCAGTATTTATACTTATTCCGGGAATATCTCTTATTAAGATTATACTTGTAACACAGAGAATAGCAGGCATTTTGTCACCTGTTATACTAACCTTTATGATTATTTTAATTAATGATAAAAATATAATGGGTAAATATATTAATAATAAAACTCAAAATATTATATCCTGGTTTACTGTAATATTTATTATAACTTTATCTGTAATTTTATTTATATCACCGCTGTTTTCAAACTTTTAATAAGAAATAAAAAATCCTCTGTTTTAAATATAAAGAGGATTTTTTTATATTAAATTTTCAGTCAGCATTATCTATCAGTAATTTCATTTTTTCCTTATCCATTGCTCCTACTACCTTTTTATATATATACCCTTCTTTATTAATCACAAAGGTTGTGGGAAAGGCACTTATGCTATACTGGTCCATTACATCTCCTGTACTGTCAAATGCTGCCTGAAAGGTGTATCCATTTTCACTCAGGAAATTCTTTATATCGCTAACTGACCCTTCACTGCCTAAATCAGGAGCGGTTATTCCTAGTATTATTACTTTATCGCTGCTGTATTCTGTAGAAATACTTTCTATGTGAGGCAGCTCACCTCTGCAGGGCGGACACCAGGTAGCCCAAAAGTTTAAAAATACAATTTTCCCTTTATAATCACTTAATTTATGTGTATTTCCGTACTGGTCTTTTAAAGTAAAATCCGGGGCCTTGGTTTTAGTTTCCTCTGATGGATCTTTATTCTCATTCTGAATGCTTTTTATTGGGTATGAAACAGCTTTCTTTATGCTGCTTACTACATTAGCATTGCTTAAAATCATTACTAAACCAGATACGATAAGAAAAATGCCTCCAATTTTTTTAATTAAATCCAAATGTAATTTCAGCTTATCCAGATATTTAAATAATTTATTATAAAATGCTGCAATTATAATAAATGGCACCGTAAATCCCAGGGTATATATTAAAATTAAAATGCTTCCTGTTAAAATGCTTTTTGAAGCAGAAGCCATAATTAATATAGAAGAAAGCATGGGCCCAATGCAGGGCGTCCATCCAAAGCTAAAAGCAAATCCTAGGATATAGGAAGTATATGGTTTCATTTCTTTTATTTCTAAATTAATTTTCTTTTCTTTCTGAAGGAATGGAATATTAATATAATCCATATAGAAAATTCCCATGAAAATAATCAATACTCCGCCTATTATGAGGATTGTATTTTTATAGGATGTTAAAAAATAATTTAACAGGCTTGCTGAAGAACCTAATATAAAAAATGTGGTTGATATTCCCAGTACGAACAAAACAGTATTAAGCAGCAGCTTACTGCTTTTAAATCTGTCTCCCCCATTTTTCAGGCTGTCTATGCTGCTGCTGGAAAGCATTCCTAAATATATTGGGATTACAGGAAGTATACAGGGTGAAAATAGAGATAACATTCCTTCTAAAAACACCAAAAATAAATTTATATTTTCCATTCTAAACCTCCAGGGATATATCAAAATTTATTTTATATATTTCTCCAGCTTGCTTTTTAATATATCCTTTGGCTGAAAACCAACCATTTTATCTACCGGTTTACCGTTTTGAAATATCAAAACTGTTGGAACACTCATAATACCATATTTCTGAGCTATACTACCTTCTTTATCAACATCAATTTTAAATACTTTAGCCTTACCTGCCATTTCATTGCTTATATCCTCTACCGCCGGTGCCAGCATTTTACATGGTCCACACCATTCTGCGAAGAAATCAATTAATACTACATCCGTACTTTTTAAAACTTCACTTTCAAATTCCTTATTATTTATTACTTTTGCCATAATATTACCTCCTAAATTTTATTTATCTTTTTAAAGGTTTTGTATAGGATCCTGTTCCCCCTGAAATATTAACAACCTTATATCCTTGTGATGATAAAAGCCTGCAGGTTCTTCCGCTTCTAGAGCCTGACTGGCAGATTATATGATACTCCTTTGATTTGTTCAGATATTTTTCAGGCTCAGACAGAAGTGTACCCATTGGTATATTTTTAGCTGTTGACAAATGACCATTTTTATATTCATAGCCTTCTCTTACATCAATCAAATTTATCTTTCCTAATTTGTCGTCCAGGTCATTAACACTTATTGAAGTATAATTATTTTTCCCAAATATCGAAAACATCTTTTACCTCCTAAAAGCTTTAGTATATTAGTTATTTCTTATATACTTATATTATGATATTCGATTAATTTTGTCAACCTTATTTTTAATTTTTTCTTAAGGAAATTGCATAATAACATTTTGGCTGATTTTTCAATTAAAAATAACGAATTTAGAGCGTTTTTTATTGAAAAAATTAATTTATAAATTATGCAATTTCCTTATAAAAAAAGATATGCATTAGCTTTTACTAATTTACATATCTTATACAAATTATGAACTGCAGTAATTTTCTTTTAAAACCTTTATTACATTTCTTATTCTGTCATCTTTAATTGAATAAGTTATGGACAGCCCGCTCTTATTTGAATCCAGAACTTTATAGGCCTTTAGCATTGCTAAATGCTGGGACAATGCTGACTGGGTTATATTATCTATTCTTTTGTGAAGTTCGCTTACAGTCATCGCTTTTTCAAGCAGGAAGCAGACAATCATTAACCTGTTTTCATTAGATAAAACCTTTAAGAGCTCCGCTATATTTTTAACATTATCCATCATAATTATTCCTCCTGAATTTCAATAAGTATATTAGCAATTTGTTATATATTTATATTAAAGCATTGTTTATAGATTTGTCAATCAAATTACATATGTTATAAGTTTAATACTTTGCTCAATTCTGCTAAGGATTTTATGATTGGAAATCTGCTTACTAAGTCCTCTGTTTCATATCTGTCTATCAGTATGGGAATAAGGCCAAACTTCTCAGCTGCTATTAAATTACTCTCACTATCATCAATAAATACAGCTTGAGATGGCTTTATATTTAATTTTTCCAGTGCAATCTTAAACAGCAGTTTTTCTGATTTACATGATCCATATATTGAGGACATTATAAATACGGAAAAGTATTTCATAAGCCCTTTATTAATAAAAACTCTTTCTAAAGAGGGCCAGGTGTCTGACACTACTCCCAGTTTATATTTCTCATTAAGTAATTTCAATGAAGGCTCTACATCATCAAAAAATAAAAATTTATCATCATTATATACATTATCTTTTGCCAAAGCATCTATAATATTATCGCTTATTTCGGGATAACCTGCCTTGATAAGAAAAATTTTGTAAAACTCCTTGAACATCAGATATTCTTCTTTTTCTGTTTTTACATACTTAATTTTATCTATAAAACTTACGGCTTCAGCCATAGCATTTTCTAATATTTCCTGATTTTCAGGGAGCTTGTCTTTGTGGACAATATTAAAAAATTCAGGTGTTATAAACCAATAGCCTGTCCTTGGAATATTCAGAGTTCTTCCTGAGTCAAACAATATAGCTTTTATATTTCCTGTTTTCATGTATATCTCCTTAATTTATATTATCACTTAAAATATTTAAAATTGAATCTATATCAAATATCCAGGAATTAATATACTCCCAGCTTTCTTTAAGCTTTTCAGAATTTTTCTCGTAGCTCAGCAGCAATTTATATTGCCTTTCATAGTATTTTTTCAAATCAATAAATATATTTTTGTTATTTAAAACCTGGTTAATATCATTAATTTCAGCTGATTTTTCTAAATATTCCAGAGAGTTTAAAACCTCATCTGCTGATCTGCCCATTGTTTTTTTGAAATCCCGCAAAACCCACTGTCTTTCAAAAATGTTTCTTTCCATCCAGCCCTTATACTGTTCCTCATAAGTTTTAATAATATTCATCAATATTAACTTCAATTCCTTTTGCATATTTGGCGTTAACTCCATTGATACTTCCTTTTTTTCCTCTTCTTTAAATAACCCTCCATCAATGAGAGCCTGAATGGATCCTATTTCCAGTCCGTTATATCTGGCAGCAAGAGCTATAGAAACAGCAAAACCTGTACCTGCAGTTTCTTCATCTATAATATGGTTTTCATTCATTTTATAAAACTCATCCATTGTTATATTCATTAACTTTGAAACTGTTTCTATTGCTTTTTTTGCTGTATCTGTCTTCACAAGACCCGGCCCGATGGAATAAGTTATGATACTTGTATTTTCAAGTTCTCCTGCCAGAGTATTACATAGCTCAACCTGTGAAGTTTTAAAAATTTCATAAGCCCCCATATATGGAGCTGCTCCGGAGGAAGGAACAAATACAATAGTGCCGGAATTTCTTTTTTTCATGTCAGGTAAAAATTTCTTAATTAAAAGTATGGGGCCTCGTAAATTAACAGAATAACTTTTATCCCAATCATCAATACTGACTTTTTCAACTTCACCTAAGGGTGTTATTACCGCATTATTTAAAATAACGTCTAAATGCTTAAAATTAGTTTTAATATAGGTATATAATCTGTCTATTTGCTTTGCGTCACTTATATCAGTATGAATAAAATGAACCAGATTTGAATTTAATTCTTTATTTATGCTTTCTTCAGCATATATCCCTTTTTCTTTATTTATTTCTGCAATAATAACTTTAGCATTAAGATATGCTAATGCCTTTACAGTTTCTAATCCAATTCCTCCTCCCCCTCCTGTTACAAGTATTACCTTATCATGTAAGCAGTTTTTTGACAGATTACTTTTTTCTATCAGCATTGTTATCACCTTTCTTTATTATTTAAGGAAATTGCATAATTGCTTTTCAGCTTAAGCTGAAGATTTAAATTTTCAAATTATTAAATCCCCTCATTTGGTATTTATGGTTTTATGTTCTAATTAATTTTAACATATTTTAAATAAAACAGTTATCGTTTTATTTTTGGTTATAAAATAAATATGAATGTAAACGTTACTTGAATATGAATTTTTATTGAAAACAAATTGCATTTCTGATATAGTATTAATAATTTATTTTTTGAATAAAAATACACAAATGAGGGGTTTTAACGTGAGTGAAATAGTTGTAGCAAAATTTGGAGGAAGTTCACTGTCTGACAGCAATCAGTTCAAAAAAGTCAAAAATATAATAATGTCAGATAATAAAAGAAAATTTGTAGTTCCATCAGCACCGGGAAAAAGATTTGTCAAGGATTATAAAATAACAGACCTTCTTTATCTGTGCCAAAGCCATGTACAGCAGAAAATACCATTTGAGGATGTATTTAAGATAATAAGCAGCCGATATAAAGAAATAATATCTGACTTGAAGCTGGATTTTGATATTTCTCCTTATCTTAATGAAGTGCAGCATAAAATTGCAGCAGGAGCGGCCTCTGATTATACTGCCAGCCGGGGTGAATATTTAAACGGCCTTATTCTGGCCAAGTATTTAAATTTCAACTTTATTGATGCAGCGGATATAATCCTTTTTAATAAAAGAGGCAGATTAGATGATAAGAAAACCTATGAATTAATAAATGAGAAGCTGGGTCCTTTAGAAAATGCAGTCATCCCAGGGTTTTACGGAAAATCGTATACTGGCGAGATAAAGACATTTTCCAGAGGGGGCTCCGATATTACCGGTGCTATTATTTCCTGCGGAGTTGAAGCTGCTCTTTACGAAAACTGGACAGACGTTTCAGGCTTTCTAATGGCTGACCCAAGAATTGTTAAAAACCCAAAAAATATAAAAGAAATTACATATAGAGAGCTGAGAGAGCTTTCCTATATGGGAGCTACCGTCCTTCACGAAGAATCAGTATTTCCGGTAAGAAGAGCAGAGATTCCGATAAACATAAAGAATACAAACCAGCCTGACCACTGTGGGACATTTATCGTAAATAACCCACTTGAGGAAAATCCGTCTGCAATTACAGGAATTGCAGGAAAGAAAGACTTTACTGTAATTGCTATAGAAAAAACCATGATGAATCAGGAACTGGGCTTTTGCAGGAAACTTCTTTCCATTGTGGAAGCAAATGGTGTTTCCTTTGAAAACATGCCCTGTGGAATAGATACTGTATCTATCGTAATAGCAAAGTCTGAGCTAAAGGATAAACTGGATAACATATTAGATGAAATCGAAGACCAGCTAAAGCCTGATTCTCTTGTTGTATATGAGGATATGGCTCTTATTGCTACTGTTGGGAAAGGAATGATAAGCAGAAAAGGAGTATCAGCAAAAATATTTAAAGCTCTTGGAGACAATAATATTAACATAAGAATGATAAATCAAGGTTCCAGCGAAATTAACATTATCGTAGGAGTTGAGAATGCTGATTTTGAAAAAGCAACAAGAGCTATATATAATGAATTTGTATAATTTTATGAAGGAAGTTATCAAAGCATTCAGATAATATAAATACAATCCAGCTCATGGGCTGGATTTTTTATTTAAAGAAATATAAAAATGCTGATAAGACTGTGACCACCCATAATAGGTGAATAATTATTCCTTAGCTCTCTGAACCTTAACAATCTTTCCCTTTATAGGAGTATGCTGCAGCTCTTTTAAAACAAGCTCCCCTTTTCCATTTAATATTTCCACATAGGAAATATAATCAAGAATATCAATTATACCGATATTCTCAGCTTCAATACCATCAATGCCGGTTATAGCTCCAACAATATCTCCGGGTCTCAGCTTTTTCTTCTTTCCGGAATTTATATATAATTTAGTAATTTCAGAATTTAAGTTTTCACTCTTGTCTTCTTTAAGCTTTGGCTTAGACTTCATCTTATTTTCAAATATAGTCTTACCCTTTTCAGTCTCTTCTAAGTCAGGTGCAGCCTTTTCTTCTATCTTTAGGCCTATATATTCCTCAATCTGCTGTAAAAATTTAATTTCCCAGGGGAAAACAAGAGATATTGCAGTACCGCCCCTTCCGGCTCTTCCGGTTCTTCCTATTCTATGTACATAGCTTTCCTTTTCCATGGGAACATCATAATTTATTATATGAGAAATATCCTCAATATCAATTCCTCTGGCAGCCACATCTGTTGCAGCTAAAATAGGGAACTCTCCCCTTTTAAAATCTTTCATTGTGGATATCCTGTCTTTTTGTTCCATACCGCCGTGAATACTTCTGCAAGGGTAGCCTAAATCTTTTAGTTTAGATGTAAGGTTATCAACTGCCTCTTTAGTATTGCAAAATAAAATCATGCTGTCAGGGTTTTCAGAATATAAAACGTTTAGCAAAAGACTAAATTTTTCATTTAAAGAAGCCCTGTAATAATGCTGGTCTATCTTATCTACAGTTAAATTTTCATCACTGATATCCACCTTCACAGGTTTAATCATGTATTTTTCAGTAAGAGTTTCTATTTCATAATCCATAGTCGCTGAAAAAAGCGCAGTTATCTGGTTGCTTGGAAGCTTCTTAAGTATGCCCTCCACCTGATCTATGAAGCCCATATTAAACATCTTGTCAGCCTCATCGATTACAAGATATTTAATTTTGCTAAGATCAATAGTTCCCCTGTCTATATGATCCTGTAGCCTTCCCGGGGTGCCCGCAATAACGTGGATTCTCTGTTTTAGCTCTCTTATTTGAAGAGACATTGGCTGCTTTCCATATATGGCTTCACACCTTATTTTATCAAACCTGCCGATACTTCCTATATCCTCTTTAACCTGTATTGCCAGCTCCCTGGTAGGGGTAAGGACTAAGGCCTGAGGGCTTTTCTCTTCAATTACAACCCTCTGGCATATTGGAATGCCATAGGATGCTGTTTTGCCGCTGCCTGTTTCTGATTTTACTATAACATCCTTACCAGACAGGATTAACGGAATTACCTTTTCCTGCACCTCTGAGGGATTTTTAAAGCCTAATTTTTCTATGGCTTCTAATATATTTGAATTTATCTTAAAGCTGTCAAAACTTACATTTCCCATTTCATACCTCTTATATTGTAAAATAATAGACTATTTTATATAATCTAGTCTGTAACCATGGATTATACCCTTAAGAATTCATTTGGTCAATAAAAAAAATTTTATAATTAGTGAAAATTTCTTATAAATATGATATAATCTCGCAGTATGCATAAATTTTATTGAAAGTAGGGAATTGCGTGATAACAGTAACTAATGTAAGCCTCAGATTTGGGGGAAGACAATTATTTAAAGACGTTAATATAAAATTCATCCCCGGCAATTGCTACGGAGTCATTGGAGCCAATGGTGCCGGGAAAAGTACATTTTTAAGAATTTTATCAGGAGAATTAGACCCAAACACGGGAGACGTATCTATAGCTTCTGGTGCTAGAATGTCAGTTTTAGAGCAGGATCATTTTAAATACGATGAGTTTAATGTTTTAGAAACTGTAATTATGGGAAACATCAGGATATATGAAATAATGAAGGAAAAAGATGAGCTATATGCTAAACCTGATTTTAGCGACGAGGATGGAATAAAAGCCTCAGAACTGGAGGGAGAATTTGCAGATCTTAACGGCTGGGAAGCTGAATCTGAAGCCCAAACACTGCTTCAGGGATTAGGAATCGGAAATGATCTTCAGGGAAAGATGATGGCAGACTTAACCGGACCTGAAAAAGTAAAAGTTCTTCTTGCTCAAGCTCTGTTTGGAAAACCGGGGATACTTATCCTGGACGAGCCTACAAACCATCTTGACTTGAAATCAATCAGCTGGCTGGAGGAGTTTTTGATAAACTTTGAAGGAACAGTCATTGTAGTATCCCATGACAGACACTTTTTAAATAACGTTTGTACCCATATGACAGACGTGGATTTTGGAAAAATTAAACTATATACAGGAAACTATGATTTTTGGTATGAGTCAAGCCAATTGGCTCTTTCCCTTATGAAGGATCAGAATAAGAAAAAAGAGGATAAGATTAAAGATCTGCAGGCATTTATTGCTAGGTTTAGTGCCAATGCTTCAAAATCAAAACAGGCAACATCAAGAAAGAAACTGCTTGATAAGATTTCCTTAGATGAAATTCAGCCCTCCAGCAGGAAGTACCCATTTGTTGGTTTTAAACCTGAAAGAGAAGTTGGAAATGACATTTTAAGGGTTGACGGTCTTTGTAAAACCATAGACGGAGAATTAATTTTAAATAATATCAGCTTCATAGTAAACAAGGAAGATAAAATTGCCTTTGTAGGAGAAAACAGTGCGGCAAAGACAGTTCTGTTTAAGATTTTAAGCGGAGAAATGGAACCTGACAGCGGAGAAATTAAATGGGGAGTTACCATAACTAAGGCATATTTTCCATCAGACAACTCTGAGTTTTTCAATGACTGCGATTTGTCCTTAGTAGACTGGATGAGACAGTTTTCAGAAGAAAAATCAGAAAGCTATCTTAGAGGATTCCTTGGAAGAATGTTATTTTCAGGAGAAGAGGCACTTAAGGAAGCTAAGGTTTTATCTGGAGGAGAGAGAGTTAGGTGTATGCTGTCTAGGATGATGCTGTCTAGTGCCAACGTTTTAATGCTGGACGAACCAACAAACCATCTGGACCTGGAGTCAATAACTGCTGTAAATAACGGTCTGATAGACTTTAAAAGCAATGTGCTTTTTTCATCCCATGACCATCAGTTCATAGACACCATAGCAAACAGAATAATTGAAATAACTAAAGACGGAATAATAGACAAGAAGATGACATACATGGAATATTTGGGAGAGTAATTCCTAAAACCATAAGTCAGCTGCTGTCTGGAAATAAAATGGAAGTCATTTAAAAAACAAAGGCCATAGAAGATATATCTTCTATGGCCTTTGTAATGTTTACCTAAATATATTAGAAAGCCGGGACAACCGCCCCTTTGAACTCATCTAAGATGAACTTCTTTACTTCCGGTGTTGTTATTGCTTTGACTAAAGCTTTTATCTTCTCGTCGCTCTCGTGTCCCTTCTTAACTGCTATTACATTGGCATAAGGTGAATCTCCGCTTTCTGTGAACAATGAATCCTTTAATGGGTTTAATTTTGCTTCTAATGCATAGTTTGAGTTGATTACTGAAAGAGCTACATCCTGAAGGGTATTTGGAAGCTGCTTAGCATCAACCTCTGTTATCTTTAAGTTCTTTGGATTTCCTGTAATATCCTGAACCTTTAAAACTTCCTTGTCCGGAACTGTGATTAATCCTGCTTTTGCAAGAAGCTTTAATGCTCTTGAACCATTTGATGGGTCAGCTGGAATTGTTATTTCTGATCCTGCTTTAATGTCAGTAACCTTTTTAAGTGTCTTTGAATATATACCCATTGGCTCGATATGAACCTTTTGAACTGCTACTAAATCAGCATTTTTGCTTTTATTATACTCTTCCATGTATGGAACGTGCTGGAAGAAGTTTGCATCAATTTCTCCATTAACTAAAGATGGATTTAAAAGAGCATAGTCATCAAATACAGTTATCTCAAGTTTATATCCTTCTTTTTCAAGCACTGGTTTAATCTTTTCCAGAATTATTGCATGTGGATTCGAAGTTGCTCCAATTTTTATAACCTTGTCACCTTCTGTGCTTTTATTGTCTGAACTTTTCTTGGCACCGCAGCCTGTAAGCACCGCTGCCAGAACGAATATTGCTGTTAATATTGATATAATTTTTTTCATTATAATTTCCCTCCAAATTTTCTATTTTAATTTTTTATATAAAGTGTCTCCAATCAGCTGAATCAGCTGAACTAATATCACTAAGATAATTACCGTGTATAATATTAACTGGTCATCAAACCTCTGATATCCAATTGATATAGCTACGTAGCCTAAACCTTTAGCTCCTATTGCCCCCGCCATAGCGCTATAGCCAATTACTGATATAATAACTAAAGTAATTCCTCTTATTATTGATGGTATGGATTCCTTAATCATTACTTGAAAAAGGATCTGCATGTCCCTTGCCCCAAAGGATTTTGCAGCTTCGATTATCCCTTTGTCCACCTCTTTTAATGAGCTTTCAATAACTCTGGCAACAAATGGAGCGGTACCTATGGTGAGAGGAACAATAGCTGCAGTATTTCCTATGCTTTTTCCAACTATGAATCTGGTAACAGGCAGAAGAGCAAGTATTAATATTATAAATGGGAAAGATCTAAGTACATTTATTATAAAATCCAATATCCTGTATATTAATTTATTTGGTCTTAAGCCATTTTTATCAGTAATAATAAGAATAATTGCTAAAATAAATCCGATTGCTACTGCAAACAATGTTGAAAGTCCCACCATATACGATGTATCAATTATTCCTTGAAGCAGATAATTATTCCAAGCTTCCATAAATTTACCCATCTATTACCACCTCCCAGCCAATGTCCTTCTTACTAAGATAATTACATACCTTTTCTTTTTCTTCATCTTTGATGTTTATTACCAGGCTTCCCAGTATATCATCTCTGAATTTTTCAAGTTTCCCCCAAACAATTGAAAAATTCATATCAAGCTCTCTGGCCATTGATGTTATAATACTATCCCCGGAATAGTCCTTTGGAAAAAATAATTTTATATTAACCCCCTCTTTTGGAAGAATTTCTTCTTCCGATAATAGTTTTTTAAGTGATTTTGGCTGCCTTAAGAAAATGTCCTCTACCTTTCCTGATGCTGCTACCTGTCCATTATCTAGTACAGCAGCCCGGCTGCAGACATCTTTTACAACCTCCATCTGGTGAGTCACAATAACTATTGTTATTCCTAGATTTTCATTGATTTCTCTAAGCAGTGTGAGGATTGATTTAGTTGTGTTTGGATCCAGGGCAGAAGTAGCTTCATCACATAAAAGAACCCTGGGTTCCAAGGCTAAAGCTCTTGCAATTGCAACCCTCTGCTTCTGTCCGCCGCTTAGCTCCTTTGGTCTTGAGAATACCTTGTCTTCCAGATGGACAATCTTAAGAAGCTTTTCAACCCGCATCTTTATTTGGTCTTTCTTATAACCCCATACCTGAAGAGGCAGTGCAATATTTTCATATACATTTTTTCTCTCTAAAAGGCTGAAGTTCTGAAATATCATGCCCAGATCTTTTCTAAATTCCCTAAGCTCTTTATTTTTAAGATTTTTAACTTCCTTGCCCATTATTTCTATGCTTCCGCTGTCATAAGCTTCCAGACCGTTTAAACATCTGAGAAGTGTAGATTTACCTGCACCACTGGAACCTACTAAGCCAAATATTTCACCTTCATTGATCTGCAGATCTATTGACTTTAGAATATGTTCCTTTGAAAAATATTTTTCTAATTTTGTTACCTTTATCAATTTGAATCCTCCTATATTATTCTATAAGGAAGCAAAGCTTGATATTGGGTCAGCATGCTTTTCCCTAAATGAATAAAACAATCTGCTAACGCAGATTTCGCTAGGGAACCTTAGGTTCCCTTCGACGTGCTCCGCACTGAGCACCCTCCTTAAACCAGCGGGAAGTACCTTCCCTGCACCCATCTTTTTTTACTCTACTGCTAGTTATTTTCATGATAATATTCTTATTTATCTAAAAAGTTAATAATATTATAAATTCCAATAGAGTAAAAAAATAAAACCCGAGGAAACCTCGAGTTTAATATCAATTAAATCACGTAGTCTCCTTATCTTTCAGCTTACGCTGCTGGAATTAGCACCATAGTACGAATGAGTACTTGGTTGCCGGGTTTCATAGGGCCATTCCCTCCACCTCTCTGGATAAGCAGTTTTATTATTCATTTATTGGTATGATACCAGAATACTTTACCCTTGTCAACACCTGAAAATGCAAGTTCTTCAATGTAAACGATTATATATGAAAATTTAACAATTTATTTCCTGGGATATATTTACAGATAGCTGCTGACTACCCTTTTACATTTTATCCATTATTGTTATTAATATATCTATTCTTGATAGTAAGGCTTTTCTATGATATATTTACTTATTATAAAGAGCAGGTGATACAAATGAATAAGAATTTAATATCAGAAGCAAAAAGATGTCTGCAATGCAAAAATCCCGGATGCATCAAGGGCTGTCCAATAAACACCTCAATTAAAGAAATGATATCTATGTTTTTAAATGGAGATATACAAGACGCCGGCGAAATGTTGTTTAATAATAACCCCCTATCTCTTGTATGTTCTCTTGTATGTCCTCACGAAAAGCAGTGTGAAGGTTCATGTGTTCTAGGCATTAAGGGAGAATCTGTTCCCATCAGCTCCATAGAAAATTACATATCTGACTATTATCTTAATTTTATAAAATCTAATGCAGTGATTGATAAAAATAAAAAGGTTGCAATAATAGGATCCGGTCCTGCCGGTATTACCATTGCATTTATCTTATCCTCAATGGGATATGATATAACTGTTTTTGAAGCTCATGATAAACTTGGAGGAGTAATGAGGTATGGCATACCGGAATTTAGGCTCCCAAAGGCAATTTTAGACAGGATAAAAGACAAGATGAAGGAAATGAGCATTAAGATAAGATTCAATACTCTAATTGGACCTGTTCTTACAATAGACGATCTGTTTAGAGACGGTTATAAAGCAATTTTTATAGGAACCGGTGTATGGAAGCCAAATACACTTAGAATTAAAGGTGAGAGCCTTGGGAATGTGCATTATGCAATAGATTATCTAAAAAATCCGGATGTTTATGATCTTGGTAATTCCCTTACTATAATAGGAGCCGGCAATGTAGCCATGGACACCGCAAGGACAGCACTGCGGCATGGAGTCAGGAACGTTTATATAATGTACAGAAGCGGATATGAAGATATTACTGCAGATAAGCATGAAATAAAATATGCTGAAATAGACGGAGTTAAGTTTGAGCTGTATAAATCTCCAATAGAAATTACAGACGAAGGAGTCATATATGTAAAAACAGAGCGTGTAATTCAGGAAAATGGAGAAATTAGACTTGATTCTATCCCTGGAACAGAAAATTTATTTCCTTCAGATTCTGTTATAATATCTGTAAGTCAAGGCCCAAGAGACATTATAGTTTCTTCAACTACCGGAATCAAAATCGATAATAAAGGCTTAGTTTCAACTGATGGCAGCGGAAGGACCACCAGGAAGGGAGTATTTGCTTCCGGTGATGTAGTAACCGGTGCAAAAACAGTTGTAGCAGCTGTTAAGGTTTCAAAAGAAGTGGCTAAGGCTATAGATAAATATGTTAGTAATGAAGTGTAAGATCAAGGTAATTATTTTATTTTAGAATTTGTGAATATTAATTTGAAATGTGTTAATAATAATGACTAAGGAGAGTGATACCTCATGGATAAGGATTATCAGTATTGGTAGATTTATCTTGACGTATTATTTTTCTTAAGCCAGAGTTCTTATTATTTAGGAGCTCTGGCACCATATAATGGGCTTTGGCAATGATCAGAGCCTATTATTTTGTTTTTATGAAATGTCTTATGGTATAATATTATATAAGAAAAGATTTTGAGGTGTGGTATGAAAATAAGCAAGCTTTACTTTAATATAATCATGAAGCTTTTAATAGTTATTTTTATATTTAATATTTTTTTTATTAAATATTATGAAGTTAAAATAAAGGCTCGTCCTTTTGGAGGACATGCTATTATCAGCTGTAGTTATGATGACAGCTTTATCCTTCCAAATACAAATAAAGTAAAACCATTTTATAAAATCACCTCTCATTTTAAAATTTGGATTACTATTTTTGTTTTTCAAATCAGTTTGTTTTGTTATTTTAAATTTTTTTTATATAACAGGAGATTATTTATTTTCCAATTTCTATTATCTAGTTTTAATGGGAGCAAGTATAAATCCAACTCTTACCTTTTGATATAATTTAAGGTAAGGAGGTGAATTTATGGGGACTCAGGAAATAGTCATCTCTATCTTTGTAGGTATATTTATAGTTGGAGCAATTGTACTATGCCAGAAGGCCGGAAAAGAAATGAGAAAATATGAAAAGGAAAATAAAAATAAAAAATAGCTAAGCTATATTTAATAAATACGCCCTTTATTTAAAATAACATTTACATATAGGGCGTATTTTTAATTTTAAATAATTATTTTAAACATAATTTGTGTATACTATAATTAATACAATTTAGGATTTCAATAATATAATCAGCTTACAAATTAATCATATGGGGTGTTTACTATGTATTTAAGGTTATTAATTATAGCCATTTTCCCGGGAATTGCTTTGGCTTTAGGGGCTTATTTGACGGACAGATATGACAGAGAACCTGTTCCTTTATTAATTAAAATCTTCCTGTTTGGATGCTTATCTGTAATTCCAGCTGCTATATTTGAGGAAATTCTGATGTTTTTAAACCCCTTTGCCGGAATATTGGCAACAATTTTTACAGCTTTCATCGTAGCAGGACTTACGGAGGAACTCATAAAAAGAAGTGTAGTTATGAAGTTTGCATTTAAAAATTCTGCTTTTGATGAAAAGCTGGACGGTATAATATACGCAGTTTTTGCTTCCTTAGGATTTGCTACAGCAGAAAATATATTATATGTTGTTTTCAGATTCGGAGCAAATCCATACGTAGGAATTTCAAGAGGTGTACTGTCAGTACCTGCCCATATGCTTTTTGCCATTACAATGGGTTATTATTTATCTTTGGCCAAATTTTGTACAGATGACAGGCTATGCAAATTTTATTATAGGAAATCACTTACAGTACCTCTTATTTTACATGGGATTTTTGATTTTCTTCTAATGGTTAATCAGGGAATTATGCTTATACTATTTGTTCCCTTT
>JBAXYJ010000028.1:0-17773 GCA_041670885.1 Clostridiaceae bacterium | reverse complement strand
CCAATGTATAATCTAAAACCTCATCTTCCCAGCTCTTATTATTAAAAGTATGATCTGCTCCTTCAATAACATGAAGTACGGCTTTAGTTTCATATTTCTCCAGATATTTTTCTGATGCAATTATTGGTACTGTAACATCCTTATCTCCGTGAAGAAGCAGCACATTTTTATCAAAAGCTGCAGCTCTCTCATAAATATTAAGGCTAAGTACGTCATCAATAAACTCTGTGCCTAAAAGTAATCCTCCTACATCATAATACCCGGATTTTTTAACTTTCTCCATATTCTGTTTCTCTACAGTACCCATTACCAAATCGCCCATATTCCCGGCAGGAGCCCAAAGACAAAGTGCTTCTATATCATCTTTGCAATCCCCGGCCAGCATACTGGCAACAGCCCCTCCCATACTTAAACCTACAATTCCAATTCTGTTAACATCAACAAAATCTAAAGTTTTTACATACTCAAGTATGTTCTTTGCATCTTCCAGCTCTTTGGAAATAGTCATGTCTATAAAATCTCCATCACTCTCTCCGCTTCCTCCAAAGTCAAATCTTACACTTGCAATGCCTCTTTTTTCCAGCATTCTGGACAGCTTCACAAATATAAAATGCGGCTCCATTTTATTTCCGGTAAACCCGTGAAAAACAGAAACCATGGGAACTTTTCCTGATATTCCTTCCGGAATATGAAGCATCCCTCTTAAGGTTAAACCTCTGCTTATAATTTCAACTGCTTTCTGCATTATAACACCACCCTATTTAATTATTTTGGTATTGCCATTTTGATTTTCATCATTAAATTTCATTTACCTGTTTGTAGTCTTTTATATTAATTTTACCACTAACAAATCTATTTTAACTAATTTTCTATATATACCTTCGGTTTTCGCCATACTTTAAAAAAAGTTGATTATTTACTGACCTGATAATATTATTTTAAAGAAAGTAACCTTAAATCCTATAAGTTTAAATTAAAATTACTTAATATTTAAACGTTGTTTTAAAAATCATTTACTTATATTAAGTTTATTTGTAAAATAACATTAATTAAATAAGGTAAAAGGCAGGTAAAATGTTGTGGATAAGATTGATTTTCAAATTATTAATGTTTTAAAGGAAAACAGCAGGCTAAGTACTTCAGAAATCAGCAGAAGAGTACATCTTTCAATTCCTGCAGTAGCAGAAAGGATAAGAAAAATGGAGGAAGCAGATATAATTGAAAAATTCACCATTAAAGTTAACAGAGATAAAATTAACTATAAGCTTTTAGCATTTATTTTTGTTAATATTGATAAAACAGAAAATATAGAGGAATTCAGAAAATATATAGTTCAATACGATTCTGTATTAGAGTGTCATCATGTTGCCGGGGAATATGATGACCTGTTAAAAGTACTAGTAGAAGATACCCGGTCCCTGGAGTATTTTGTATCAAACATAATGAAAAAAATTAAAGGGGTAGTTAAATCAAATACTATGATAACTTTGTCTACATTGAAAGAAAATATTAATATTTGAGAGGCGATAAGATGCTTTTAAATGGTTTTAAATTTGGTATGCTGCTCCAATTTGCAATTGGACCTGTATGCATTTTTATATTTCAATTAACATCACTATATGGATTTTATATTGGAGAAATAGGAGTTTTGGGCGTTACTTTAGTGGATGGATTTTATATTACCGTTGCCACTTTGGGTATAGCTTCAATAATTGACAAAAAGAACATAAGAGTATTCTTGAAAATATTTGGTGCTGCTATCTTGTTTATTTTCGGGCTCAGTACAATCCTAAGTCAATTTGATATTAATTTTCTTCCAAGCTTAAGTTTACTTAATATCACAAATTCAAGTAATGTATTTATTCGTGCAGTCATTATTACTGCTTCAAATCCTCTTACAATAATTTTCTGGGCAGGTATATTTTCAGCTAAACTGGCAGAAGAAAAGATAAAAAGACAGGATATTTACTCATTTGGATTTGGAGCACTATTATCTACATTGTTCTTTTTAACATTAATTGCTTTGATAGGAAGCTTTGCCAATATGTTTTTCCCAGCAAATATTATACAAATCCTGAATATAATCGTTGGATTTTTATTGATATGTTTTGGAATCAGAATGGTTCGCCCCAGGGGCGGAAATTAATATTACCAATGTCCTCCGCCCCTGGGGCGATTTCGTCTAATATCTTGAACCTTAATTGTAAATTATTTCATTTTTAGCTTGATGACATTGCCCCCGGGGATCCCAAAATTTTCTATAAACCACTCAGATAGTTAAACCCTTCAATTTCTATTTCCTGTATTTTATCAATCATACTGCTGAGTTCAGATATAAATTCAGGCTTATCATTTACTTTTTTACTATGAAATATATTACGTGATAAATTTCTCCAAAGGATTCCTGACTGGTTAAATAACTCAGCTGCTTTAAATAGAGAATTATTACTTTCATATTCGCCTAATGAATGTAAAGCATTAGAAAACTCACATCTATGAAGACTTTTAGTACCTGAAATTATGGATTTTCTAAGTACAGATAGCTCCAAAGTAAATATTTTATTTCTTTGATCAATATCTATATTATCTAAACTATCAATTGATTCCAGGCTTCTAAGATACTCCTTAAGTAATTCAAAGGAATAAGAACCCTTATAATGTTTCATCTTTGTATTTGTTAAATAAGCATTATGGTTTTGACTAAAAAACTCTGCTGATATACGTTTTAATTTATTATTTATAAATTTTGGATCAGTTATTGAATCTTTTATTTTTGGAATATCTTTGTTGTCTATATCAAGGTAAAAAGCTAATTCTTCAGGAGAGCTGGGATATACAATTTTTTTATGGGCACTAGATAGTACTAAAGATTTAATTATGGCAAATTCGTCCTTTTGCCTTTGATTTATAATAATTTTATTTGGAAATTTTTTTTCTAATATTACTACACCGGAACATACACCTATTTGAAATTTAGCTTTATTTTTTGATTTATGGATAATTGATTCTGCATCACACAAATAAAATATTGGAATATTATTTTTAATAAGGTTATTTAAGGTCCTGCCTTTTACAATTTTATAGCTTATACTATTATCCTCTAAAAATTGAGTTTCTAAATATTCATCAAAACAAGATAAGAATGGATATGTTAATTTATTTTTTTAATAAATATAATATGTATGGCATATGTAAGGCAAAGAATAAATAATATATCCGGTGATATCTCAATACCATTTAGATATAAAAGATCTGATAATGCCTTAATTCTACAGTTTGGGTGGTTTTTTCTTTTTAATAATAAATCCATATCAGATGTTTTCATTCTACAACCCGACTATCCTTTAAACGTATTATAAAATCACAATGTTTAAGCATAGCTTCACTATGAGTAACCATAATAATAGTTTTTTTCTTAAGCTTATTTAACTTATTTAATAGTTCAAGTATTGCAGATGAATTTTTAGAATCAAGATTTCCAGTAGGCTCATCAGCTAAAATTACGTCAGGATTATTTATGATAGCACGTACTATTGCAACGCGTTGCTGCTGTCCGCCGGATAGTTCAATAGCTGGTTTATTCATAAGTTTAGACAATCCTACCATATCAACAAGCTCATTTATTTGATCTAAATAATCATCTGGATTCCTTTTATTTATAATAATTGGTATTGTAATATTTTCCATAACAGTCATATTAGGAAGTAAGTTAAACTTTTGGAATATGAACCCAATTTTTTTACATCTTAAATCGCTTAATAAATTATCTTTCAAATGGGTTATTTCAGTATTTTCTATATAAACAGATCCGCTTGTAGGGCTTAATAACCCTCCAATTATATGCAGTAATGTACTTTTGCCGCTGCCGGATTCACCAACAATTGCTGTAAAACTGCCTTTGGGTATATTAATATTTATATCATTTAAAGCGTTAGTCTTAATATAACCGTTATCATATACTTTTTTAATATTTTCTACTTTTATCATAAAATTAAACTCCTTATCTTAATCATTTTCCTGTAATATCAGTTCAGATTTTGTATTTCTAATTATAGTAAGAGCTTCAAAAATTGTTGTAAGAATTATTACTAATAAGCCTGTTATACTAAATAAAACTATAGGAATTGTTTTAATGACCTGTTGGGAAGACATTAGATTTTGTATATTACAAAAATACTGATTAATCAGTAAGCTGTATATAATACCTAAAATTACAGCAATAGTTTGTATAAAAATAAATTCAAATAACAAGCACCAAAAGGATTCATTCCGTCTCATTCCAATGGACCTTAGCAGTATAAAATCTTGTCTTTTTTCTTTTACAATAACTGCTGCATTATTACAGATCAATAGCAGTGCTGCAATAGAAATAACTATTAATAAATATTTTACTGGTTTTATTCCATTTACTATTGAGCTTTTCCATTTATTTTTTATATCATTTAAAGAAAGAAAGGTAAATGAGCTATTAACAGCCTCCTTTTTTAAATCATCACTTACATTTTGATTATTATATTTACCATAAACATAAACTTTTGAAAAGTTTTTATTCTTAAATGTTTCATTAGGAACAAAAACTGCCAACCCATTAAAATCATAAGAATCCAGTATTGTAGTTACTTTTAAAGTTTTAATTTCATTTTCCACAGAGATCTCAATGCTATCCCCAGCTTTTAAATTTTTCTCATCTGCCAGAATTTTTGAAACTACTATAGAATCATTTGATAGGTTATTAGAGAATAATTTATTGTTATAGGTTTTTTTCAAGTTTGATATACCAGATTGATAAATATATACAGAGGATCCCCTTACTTTTCCTATGTTTAAGTAAGCTAATGATAATATATTCATATTATTTGAATTACTTATTTCATGAAGCTTGTCAATATTTTTCTTTTCATTATTAAATGTTATCAGATAATCATATTTAATCTGCTGATCTGCCATATTTACAGCTTCATTTTGAAAAGTTATTATAAAACCAATAGTCATATTAATTAATACTATAATAAGTATTGTTGTAATCATAATACTTTTGCATTTATTAATATCACTTAAAATATTGGTTAATGATATATTTAGTAGTGAGCTTTTACATTTTTTCAAAAATTTAATTATAAATATTGTTATGGGAATCGATAACAAAAATATTGAAAATAAACACATTAGCATCTGAAAAGCGTTAAATACAATTGAAATCCGTCTGTTAAAAAATATAGCTATAATAAGACAATAAATTAAAATAAGCAAACCAATAATTGCCCTGCTTAATATAAAACGTTGGTTTCTAAATGCAGCTTTTTTCTCTTTTATTTGAAAAAGCATTTCAAGAGGTAATAAATTTATTATTTTTCTACTTATTATAAGCGCTGACAAAGTTGGAATTACCATTGCTATAATTGCACTTAAAATACAATAAAAAGCAATTGGGTATATTGAATAAATTTTAATACCTGATAAAATACTTAACCCGTTTCCAGCTAGAATCCCAGTAAATATACCTATTACTAAGCCTATCGCTCCTAAAATCAGCATTTCTAGTACCATCATTTTTATCATATAATTTTTTTTAAGACCGATGGTACGAAGTAATCCCCAGTATTTCATTCTCTCTAATGCAGTTGTATTATAAGTAATAAAAACAAGAGCAACACTAATAATAACCACTATAAAAATAAATATCTGAATAGAAAACATAAGATTATTAAGCTCATTAAATATGCTTTTTATGTTATCAAAAGGTACAGAAATATTTACATCTTGTTTATTTAATTCAGTTTTTACTAAGTTTACATTTTTTTCATTATGACCACAATAAAATAATGCTGCTTTTAAATTAGAAATTAAATTAAGTTGATTGTTGCCTGATATAAGAATAAATTCATTATTGGAACCTAAAATATTTGAAAAATCAGATATTTTTAAAACTTTAAAATTGATTTTTTTGTTATCATTACCTGAAATAATTAAATCATTTCCAGCATTAATATTTAATTCTGTTGATAGTTTTTCAGATATTATGCAAGTATTTGGTTTAATACTATCAGATTGTTTTATATCAATATTATAAAAATCATTAATTAATTTTAAATTTGCAGATCCTATTAATACCGGAATTTTTTTCTCATTCTTTTTGCTGAAAATATAACTATTACTAATAGAAATTAAGCAGCTGTCATTAATATTGTTTTTAACCAGTTTTTCTGAATTATCTATTTTATCTGAATTTCCATAGATTATAATATCAGATTTTCCATTATCTTTATTAAAATTGTTAATCATTGAGCTTGAGGCATTATTATATAAAATACTGCAGGAAATAATTATAGCAACCAAGAGAGATAGTGTAACTACAATAGTAATACATCTAGTTCTTTCTTTTTTGTTTTTAAATCTTTTTAATATAAGCATCTTCATGTTTATTTATTATTCTCCCTTTGTATAATTTTTTTCTAGCTATAATAAATGAGTATAAACTTAATATGATAAAAAAAGCTAAAACAGCTATTCCTTCTAAGATACTTTTGCTTCTGATAACGGTTATGGAAAATTTTATAATGGGAAAAAAAGATATCAATAAAAACATAATAGAAATAATGAAATATATAAACACTAATATTAATGAATTGCTTTTATTTTCTATGACTTTTTTTAATTTTCCTGGACTAAAAATTAATGATAGTATCTTTAGTCGAATGAAACAGCAATTTAATATTCCTGATGTAGCACCAGTAACAATATCTTCAACCTGTTCAAGTTCATCAAAATCTACTTTTGTAAGCTCTTCGATCTTAAATTCTTTTTCTTTATTAAGCTTGTCCATTAATATCACTCCTTTCTTTTTATTAATTAATAATTAGAAGCATGAAAAACTAAAAAATGTATTCTTCCCTTACATATATATTATTATACCATATTTGTTAAATAATCCTTTTAACCTTTTTAACTATTTCATTTTCCGAGACTGTAGTCAACCTGTCTTTATTTACTGTAAGTCTTCCGTTTACAACTACTTTTTCTATTGCATTTGGTTGCATTGAATAAACAATGTTTGGCAGGATTTGTTCCCTGCTTTTTGAAATATGCTGCATAGACATATCCATCATGTTAATTCCAACAAAATCAGCCTTATATCCTTTTTCTATTTTTCCAACAGGAAGCTGCAACAGCCTGCTTCCATCTTCTGTCCCCATCTTAAATGCATCTTTATAATTTATACACATAGCATCTAAAGTTTTAGCCTTTTGAAGAAGCGCAGTCATTCTCATTTCCTCAAATATACTGATTCTATTGTTACTGCATGCTCCGTCACTTCCAAGTTCTATTTTCACTCCGGATTTTATCTAAAAGTTCTATTGGAGTAAGTCCATCATATTCTTTTTTTACCTGCTCAACTTCAAAGGGCTCCTCAGCTACATGAATATGAAAACAAGTTCCAAGTTCTTTTGCTAATTTATGCCCAGCTTTTATCATTTCAATTGAAGCTGCATGAAGGCTGTGAGGTGCCGGAATAACTGTTACCATATCATCTTCTTTATATTTATCAGCCAGCATTTTTGTATTTTTTACCGCTTCTTCTACGGTTTCCAGATAGCCTGCCGGGGCCCCGTTCCAGTCATACGTGGTCCTTGCCAGCACTAAATATAAAACCGCTTAAGGGCGAAAGCATAGGTCCTTTTACATTTAAATTTAAGGGATCACTTCCCGGAATGGCAGCAGTGAAGTTATATATCAGCAAAGACTGGGCAGATCAGGAAGTTGCCATCTGCAGATACTCTGAAGATAATAAGACTTACGGAATAGTTACAAAGGTTATAGCAGACAGTGAAGGCTATGTTTCATTTAAAACTGACAAAAATAACAACTACTTCGCTGCATTATCAATATATCTGCCAAAAACCGGTGGTGCTCACCATGAAGTATATAAAAAAGCTTCATAATTAAGAAAGGACTGTCCCTATTATGGGATAGTCCTCTTTTTTGTTTTTATCTATTGAGTTGTTTCCTTACAGGAAATATTAACCTGGTCCGGGTGTATTTTATTTCTCTTTCGTTCTTTATGCACCTTCCTCTTCCAGGTTTGCTCCGGTAAACTGACTATTGTAAAGATCAGCATAGAATCCGCCCTGGCTCAGCAGTTCCTTGTGATTACCCATTTCAATAATGCTTCCCTTGTTCATAACTAAAATAAGTTCCGCATCACGAATTGTTGACAGCCTGTGGGCAAATAACAAAGCTGGTTCTTCCCTTCATCAGGTTAGCCATGGCTTTTTGAATTAATACTTCTGTTCTGGTATCAACGCTGCGCTTTAAAATAATCAATATCAATCATAATTACTGAAATTACTTTTCTTTCTCTTTCTGCAATATTCCATAAAAGCTCTGAATGCTCATTGAATCTTCGTCTGTTTGGTATATTTGTTAAACCGTCCAGGTATGAAATAGATTCTAAATAATTTCTGTACCTTATCAATTCCATATGGGTGTTGATTCTGACATTTACAATAACGGGACTTAAGTGTTTTGTAATGTAATCTACTGCGCCTATTTTAAATCCATATATTTCATCCTCTTCATTTTGTTTTCCTGTTATAAAAATTACCGGGATATTTTTAGTACTATCTTCTGCTTTTATTCTCCTGCAGACCTCATATCCATCCATTCCGGGCATAACCACATCAAGAAGGACCAGATCAGGAGAATTTTCAGAAAATATAATTCTAAGAGCTTCCTCACCATTAGCTGCTGTTTTTACATTGTATTGATTTATTAATAAGTTGGAGAGGTATGTCAGATTGAGTCTGGAATCATCTACAACTAAAATTGTCTGTTTTTTATAGTTTATATCCATTAGAGTAATTTCCCTTCCGCCGTTTCAGTAATGAAAATCTTGCAGCTTAATTAAAATTTCAGGCCTTTTATGATTATACTTTAATTATCGTATCTTTTTGTTTAAATGTTATACCAAAATAAATAAAACGCCCCAGGGGCAGAAAATGATGGAATAATCCACTAATCTCCGCCCCCGGGGTATGGTCTTTTCTTAATTCTGTCCAGCCTTCACCTGGCTCTGCTGTGATGTTGATTGGCTGGTATCATCCTGCTGAGTCTGAGTTTCGGTTTGTTCGGTTTGTGTTTGATTCTGAGTCTGAGTTCCAGCCTGGGTCTGTGTCTGAGTCTGCGTTCCGGCCTGGGTCTGTGTCTGAGTCTGGGCTCCGGCCTGAGTCTGCGTCTGAGTCTGGGTTCCGGCCTGGGTCTTCGTCTGAGTCTGGGTTCCGGCCTGGGTCTGCGTCTGAGTCTGGGTTCCGGCCTGAGTCTGTGTCTGAGTCTGGGTTCCGGCCTGGGTCTTCGTCTGAGTCTGTGTTCCGGCCTGAGTCTGTGTCTGAGTCTGGGTTCCGACCTGAGTCTGCGTTATATTATTTATATTTTGTGCAGCAGTCCTAACCATTGAAGCAACCCTTTCAAACTCCTTTGTCTGGACCTTTCCTGATGTATCCGATGTTAATAAATCATTGACTTCGGAAATAATATCAGTAATTTTTGTATACCTGAATTGTTCTATATCAATATTCGGATCCAGTGTCTTTAGTGCTGATACTAATTTATATTTACCTGCTGACATATTAACCTTTTGGGCTTCTGTTCTTAATTCAAGGTTTGAGTAATCGCCGTAGGCTATAGCTTTTACCTTTCCAGCTTTGATTTCCTGCTGAATTCTGTTATAAGCCTTTTCCTTAAGCTGAACTGCCTTTTCCTCATTATCCGATACAGCAGTAACTGCTATTACCGTTGATCCGTCATCAGCAATGAAGCCTTCTTTTTCTGCCTCTTTTACTAAAGCTTCAACAGTATCTTCCACAGTCATCTTTAATAATTTTTTATCTTTTAACAAGGCTTTACCATCATTATTTATTCCTTCTATACAAACTACCTTATTAAATGCATTTATACCCATTTCCACACTGGGGTTTATATCAACACTAAGGTATTCTACAGGAGTATTGTAATAAAAATTCCCTATTAATGCAAAAACAGCACAGGCAGCAACTGTGGAAGCAGCAGTTAAAAACTTTTTCATTTTAAACTTCTCCTTTTTAATTTTTTCATTAGACTTTTTATTTAAATTATTATTAATATTAGTTTCTACACAATTTATTGTATTTTCTTTTAATTCCTTTTCAGCTTTAACCTGATTCATAAAATCTATAAAGTCTTTCAACAGTCAAAATCCCTCCTCTTTTTCTTTAATATTTCTTTGGCGCGCCTAAGATGTGTGTAAACTGTATTTGTATTTTTTTGTATAATTTCTGCAATCTGAGGTATTGTTAAATCTTCATAATAATGCAAATAAATAACTTCTTTATATTCCGGAGGCAGCTGGAATACAGCCTTTACAATCTCATCTGGTTCTTTCATGCCTTCATAGGGAATCTCCAAATTTTCTATACTAACTACCTTTTTACGCCAAAAGCTTTTACTTAAATCTTTACATTTATTGAAGGTTACTCGACATAACCAGGCTTTTAAGTGTTCCTCATCATTGATTGAGTTAATATTTAAGAAATACTTAAGAAAAACTTCCTGAAAAACATCTTCAACATCGGCATGATTCCTAAGATACAGGAAACAAATACGCCTGACCATATCAGCATATTTATCAACTGCAGCTGATACTTCCTCCTTTGTAACGTTTTGATTACTCAATGCTTTACCTCCTTTCTACAATAAAAACGACTTATCTATTAAAATCCATTCAAATTTTTTAAAAAAAGTACCCCAGGGGCGAAAAATATGCCCTCCGCCCCTGGGGCGAATTTTACAGCATTGCTCTTTTCAGCTCTCTAACAAAACCTGATACCTTACTTACAGCTTCTTTTTTATCTTTTGCTGCAGCTATAAGCTTAATAATAGCACTTCCCACTATTACACCTTCACAGTATTTTGAAAATTCTTCAGCCATAACGCTGCTGGATACACCAAAGCCAATTGCTCTTGGAATTTTGCTGTACCTCTTTACTAAATTCATATAGCTTTCTAAATCTGTAGCTATTTTATCTCTGGTTCCTGTAACTCCATTTGTTGAAACACAGTATACAAAACCTCTGCCATTGTGCAGTATACTTTTTACCCTTTCCTCAGAAGTAGGTGCTACCATAGGAACAATATAAACATTATTTCTAAAAGCCAATTCAGCAATTTCACCTCTTTCTTCCAGGGGCAGGTCCGGTATTATAAGTCCATCAATGCCTGCTGCATTACATTCTTCCATAAATCTTTCTATACCAAATTTAAATATGCAGTTATAATAAACTAAATATAGAAGAGGAATTGAGGATTGTTTCCTGATATCTTTCACTATATCCATTATGTTGCTGATCTTTATTCCGTTTTTCAGTGCTCTTATGGATGATTCCTGTATGACTATGCCATCTGCCACAGGATCAGAATAAGGTATTCCTATCTCAACTATATCTGCACCGGCTTTTTCCATAGCTAAAACTAAATGAACAGTTGTATCTCTGTTCGGATCTCCTGCTGTTATAAATGTAATCAGTGCTTTTTCATTCTTTTCTTTTAATTCATCGAATTTCACATCAATTCTGTTCATGCCAGCTTTACCCCCATCTCTTCAGCTACTGTATTAATATCCTTATCACCTCTGCCTGAAAGGTTAACTATAATTATCTTATCCTTACTTAACGTGGTCGCTAATATTAATGCATATGCAACGGCATGGGCGCTTTCTATCGCTGGTATGATTCCCTCCATTAATGAAAGCTCCTTAAAGGCATCCAATGCTTCTTTATCTGTAATTGCTGTATATTCTGCTCTTCCACAGTCTTTTAAATAAGCATGTTCTGGTCCTATACCCGGATAATCAAGTCCTGCAGATATGGAATATACAGGCATTATTTGTCCATCCTCATCCTGAAGTACATAAGTTTTCATTCCATGAATTACTCCCAGGGAGCCTTTGGTAATTGTCGCCGCATGCTGATCAGTATCCAAACCTAGTCCTGCAGCCTCTACCCCCACAAGTTTAACTTCTTTGTCCTCTATAAATGGATAGAATATTCCCATGGCATTACTGCCGCCTCCAACACAGGCTATAATATAGTCCGGAAGCCTTCCTTCCTTTTCCTGAATCTGCTTTCTTGCTTCATCTCCTATTACCCTCTGGAAATCTCTAACCATGGTTGGATATGGATGTGGTCCCATAACAGAACCTATAACATAGAAGGTATTATCTATATTTGCAACCCAGTCCCTGAAGGCACCGCTCACTGCATCCTTTAAAGTACCTGTTCCGCTGGTTATGGCAGTGACCTTTGCTCCTAATATTTTCATTTTGAAGACATTTAGTGATTGTCTTCTTATATCCTCTTCCCCCATGAATATTTCGCATTCCATCTGGAACATTGCAGCCACAGTGGCAGTGGCAACACCATGCTGTCCTGCTCCTGTTTCTGCTATTATTCTTTTTTTACCCATTCTTCTTGCCAGCAAAACTTGGCCTAAAACATTATTTATTTTATGAGCTCCTGTATGGTTTAAATCTTCTCTTTTAAGGTATATCTTAGCTCCTCCGTATTTTTCTGATAAGGCTCTTGCATAATACAGAGGTGTTTCTCTTCCGCTGTATTCTTTTAAATAATAATGGTACTCCTCTAAAAAGCTTTCATCCTTCATTGCTTTATCAAATTCAACCTCTAATTCCATAACTGCATTCATGACTGTTTCCGGTATATATTGTCCCCCGAATTGTCCAAATCTTCCCTTCATTAAGCTTCCCTCGCTTTTTCAATAAATTCTTTCATTTTTTGATAATCTTTAATGCCATTAATTTCAACTCCGCTGGATACATCAACTGCATAAGGCTGAATTATTCCTATAGCCTTTGCTATATTTTCACAGTTTAATCCCCCTGCCAGAATTATCTTATGTTTTAAATTTGAATCCTTTAATATATTCCAGTCAAAGGTTTTCCCGCTTCCGCCCTGAGCTCCTTCAACCTTGGAATCAATGAGCAGCCTGATATTCTGGAACTTGTCCAATTGAGCCAGATCATTTTTATTTTTTACGGGCAGTGCCTTCCAAACTTCAAAATCATTAAAGTTATTGATGTACTCCCTATCCTCATTACCGTGAAATTGAAGTACATCAAGCTTTACAGCAAAAGCTATTTCCTTAACGGTTTTGATACTTTCATTAACAAAAACGCCCACAGTTTTAGTCTCTTTATTCAAATTTTTTCTAAGCTCCAAAGCCTGCACCAAGGTAACCTGCCTTTTACTTTTAGCAAATACAAAGCCAATATACTCAGGCTTTAGCTCATTCACATACTTTATATCCTGGTATCTTGTTAAACCGCAAATTTTAACCTTTGTCATGCTCTGATACCAGTTTTACAAGCTCTTACAAACTGTGTAAGCCTATCTCTGTCTTCAATTGCTCTCATAAAAGTTTCACCAACCAAAACGGCGTTCACTCCTAAATTTTTTAAATAATCAATATCTTCATCAGATCTGATTCCGCTTTCAGAAACTATAATTTTATCATCAGGGATATATTTCATTAACCTTTCCGTTTGCTTTAAGCTCACATTAAAAGTTTTAAGATCCCTGTTATTTATTCCAATTATCTTTCCGCCGCTTTTTAGGGCTTCCTCAAGTTCCTTTTCATTATGTACCTCAATAAGTACATGGAGCCCCAGACTTGCTGCCTGTTCATAAAAGCTTTTAAGTTTTCCGGGCAGTATTGCTGCTATCAGAAGCACCGCATCTGCTCCAATTTGAAGGGCCTGATATATTTGATATATATCCACTATAAAATCCTTACGAAGCAGGGGCTTGTTAGTAATTTCCCTAACATCCTTTATATATTCATCCTTTCCTTTAAAAAAATGTTTTTCTGTTAATACTGATATAGCATCTATATTGATTTCATCATATATCTTAGCAATACTTTTATGGTCAAAATTTTCTATTATAACCCCCTTTGAAGGGGATGCTTTTTTTATTTCTGCTATTATTGACATATTGCTGCCACTTAGGGCAGCCTGAAAATCCCTGATTTCCCTTGGCTTAAGACTATTTTTTAAAGATTCCAGGGATTTTTCTGATTTTTCTGTTTCAATTTGTTTTTTCTTTACTTCAACAATTTCATCTAAAATCATTACTGCCTTCCTTTACTAAAATTTATTATTTCCTGCAGTTTTTCATAAACTTTTCCGCTGTCAATAAGTTCCTCTGCTAATTTCACCCCGTCTTTAAGGCTGTCTGCTGCTTTTCCCACATACAAAGCTGCTGCTGCATTCATTACTGTTATATTACGTTTCGGTCCTTTTTCACCCTTTAATATACTTAAAATAATAGCTGCATTCTCCTTAGCATCCCCTCCTTTTATTTCCTCCATGCAAGAAAGCGGTATGCCGAAATCAATAGGATTAATTGTATAATCCGTAACTTTGCCATCTTTAACCTCCGATACAGTGGTATCAGAAGTTACAGTTATCTCATCTAATCCATCATTTCCATGTACTACCAAGGCTCTTTCTCTTCCAAGTCTTAAAAGTACTTCAGAGAGTGGATGAGTAAGATCTCTGTCAAATACTCCAAGTACTTGTCCTTTTATATCTGCCGGATTTGTCAGCGGTCCTAAAATATTGAAGATAGTTCTGGTTCCCAGTTCTCTTCTTATAGGTCCCGCATATTTCATAGCCGGATGATATTTTTGGGCAAAAAGGAAAGTCATTCCCGTATTCTTAAGGCACTGCTCTGAAACCTCAGTTTCCATATTAATGTCAAAGCCTAACTCTGAAAGCACATCTGCACTGCCGCTTTTACTTGAAACTGCCCTGTTTCCGTGCTTGGCAACCTTAACCCCGGCAGCTGCTGCTATTATTGACACTGCAGTAGATATATTAAAAGTATTGGCTCCATCTCCGCCAGTGCCACAGGTATCTATTACAAGAGTTTTCTCTTTGGCACCTTCTTTAAAATCCAAGCTAAAACATTTTGCATTTTGCTTCATAGATTTAGCACAGCCTGTTATTTCTTCAATACTTTCACCTTTAATCCTAAGACCTATCAGAAAAGCTCCTATCTGAGAAGGCGGACACTCACCACTCATAATTGCATTCATTGCATTTTCCGCTTGCTGAGTTGTTAAATTCTCTTTTACAGCAATTTTTTTAATAGCTTCACTTAACATTACATATCACCTCTACAAAATTTTTTAATATTTTATCTCCGTACTGTGTAAGAATAGATTCCGGATGAAATTGAAGTCCGTATAATTTAAAATCCTTATGCTTCACTCCCATAATTACGTGGTCACAAGTTTCAGCTATAACCTTTAATTCCCGGGGGATACCGCTGTTTTCAATAACTAAAGAATGATACCTCATTACATTAAAGCTTCCCGGCATATCTTTAAATATGTCACTTTCTTCAATTAAAACTTTAGAGGTCTTTCCATGCATTATCTTTTCTGCTCCTATTACCTTTCCGCCAAAAGTGCAGCCAATTGCCTGATGTCCCAGGCATATTCCAAGCAGAGGAACCTTTCCGGCAAAGTTTTTTATAACATCAATACAAATTCCGGCGTCTTCCGGTCTTCCGGGCCCGGGAGAAATAATTATACCATCCAGATCCATTTTAGAAATATCCTCTATAGTAACAGCATCATTTCTAACTACTTTAATATCTTTGCATATTACTCCAAGCATCTGATATAAATTGAAAGTAAAGGAATCATAATTATCAATTAAAAGAAACATTAAATCACCACCCTTAGAGCTTTTGCCTTATTTATTGTCTCCTGATATTCCAAAGCGGGATCTGAATCATATACTATTCCTGCTCCTGCCTGAAGGTATGCAGTTTTATTTTTAAATACAACGGTCCTTATTGCAATGCATAAATCCATATCCCCTGTATAGGAGAAGTACCCCAATGCCCCTGCATATACTCCCCGTCTCAGGTTTTCCAGTTCATCTATAATTTCCATTGCCCTGATCTTGGGCGCCCCTGAAACTGTTCCGGCAGGCAGGCATGCTTTAAGAGCATCATAACAGCTTAGTCCTTCTTTAAGCATTCCTGTAACTTTTGAAACCAAATGCATTACATGGGAATATAGCTCTACTTCCATAAATGTTTCTACCTTAACTGTACCAAATTCACTTATTCTGCCTATGTCATTTCTCCCCAGGTCCACAAGCATTACATGTTCTGCCCTTTCCTTCTCATCTGCCAATAATTCTTCAGCCAGAAGCTTATCTTCTTCGCTGTTTTTTCCTCTTGGTCTTGTACCGGCTATTGGATTAGTTGTTACTTTCCTGTCAAAAACGCTAACCAGTCTTTCCGGTGAGGAACCTACCACTTCAAAATCATCAAACTCTATATAAAAGAGATATGGAGATGGATTTTTAGATCTTAATCTTCTATATATCTGAAAGGAAGTCTCCTCTGTTTCAATACTAAATCTTTGAGATAAAACCACCTGAAATATATCCCCTCTTTTTATATAGCCCTTTGCTTTGTTTACAATATCGCAATACTCCTCTATGGTCAGATTAGACTTTATCTTACCTGACGATCCACAGCTGTTAATGTTACTAATTTCCTTTCTGACTTTAATTTTGTCATAGGTTGATTTTAACAGCTTCTCAATTTCTTCATACTCAAGGTTATCCCCGGGAAGTACATTATAAGTAATATATAGCTTAGAATTATAATGATCATAACAAATTAATATTTTATAAAATAAGAGATAGCTTTCGGGAGTATTTATTTCATCCTTATTATTATCTGGAAGTACTTCATACCGCCTGATCATGTCATAGCCTATATACCCTACAGCGCCCCCGGTAAAAGGCAGCTTCATGTTTTCATATTTATATTCTGCATTCAATAAGTCCCGGACAGTATCAAGGACATCTCCCTGCTTTTCTGTTTTACTGCCATCTTCATCAATGATTGTTATACCATTCCCATAGCTTTTAACCTGAAGATAAGGATTCTCTGCCATAAAAGAATATCTTCCGCTGTCTTTAACTGCTAATGCACTTTCTAAAAGGCATCTGTTTTTCCCATCAAGATTGTAAAAAATAATTATTGGTGTTAATTCATCCGCATATTCTTCAAAGATTACAGGAAAAACCTTTCCGGATTCTTTCAATTCATTAAATTGATCTTTTGTTAAAGTTATCATAAACGTGCCCCCTTTTTATTTGTATAAAAAAACCACTTCATCCTATGGGACGAAGTGGTTTTTGCCACCCATATATATATTTGCTTAAGCTTTTCATAGTCATTTACTTAAGGAAATTGCATAATAACATTTTAGCTGATTTTTCAGTTTAAAAATAACGAATTATCGGCGTTTTTTTAAGCTGAAAAAGTTTATTTTTGAATTATGCAATTTACTCCCTTAGCATTCCTTAAGGAACATTAAGATAAATAAAAAACACCCAGCCCTGTTAGGACCGGATGTTAAATCACTATGCCACCTAAATACAAATTTATCTTTACCGAGTACAGATGCTTCGATACTCTGTCTTTGTAACGGCAGACTCCCGGATAATGCTACTGCTAATTCGCACATCGTCTCACAGGCCCATTCAATACAGACTACAGTACCTGGTTCTCACCATCCCAGACTCTCTTTAACTAAATTTCCATATCTACTCTTCCTGATCACTGACTTTAATATATTGTATATCATTCTATATTATTCTGTATATTCAGTCAATAGTTTTTATAAATTATTT
>JBAXYJ010000027.1:0-17954 GCA_041670885.1 Clostridiaceae bacterium | reverse complement strand
TTTCCCATCAGGTACTGTCAGATTCAGCATAGGATACTTTAATGATTTAAGTGATATAAATTATACGGTAAGTACACTAAATAAAATATTAAAAGGATGTGATTAAAACGGAAGATTACAAAAATAAATTAGATAAGCTGATTATATTTTTTATAGTATACAGCCTGGTTTTTATAGTATTTTTCAAAACATTAAAATATACCCTCCCCTTTGTTTTAGCAATTATCTTTTCATTAATTTTATACAGACCAACAATGTATATTATTAGAAAGTTTAACATAAAAAATACAATTGCTTCTCTCATTGTTACACTGATTTTTTATACTATAATACTGGCATTATTAGTATGGCTTACAGTTATAATAGCTCAGGAACTTATATCACTGGGAAAAAATATTCAAACGTATATAACTCTTAATCAAACCAGTATATATGATTTTTTTAATAAAATTCAAAATTATTTTATGAATATGGATGAGAGTATTTTAAATTCGATAAGAGATAATATTGTTAGCAGTTTAAGTAATTTGTCAAAGAGTACAGTACAGATTACAACAGGAATTGTTAAACTTCTCCTTTCAACAGTTTCATTTATCCCTTACATCTTTCTCGTTATAATATTTTCTATATTATCTACATATTTCTTTATGAATGAGCTGACTGATAAAGACAGTAAAAATAGTGAGCTGAGAAATAGTGAGAATTTTGATAAATTTAAAAATATTGTTAATGAAAGCAAAAGAATGCTTTCTCGGTATTTAGCTTCCTATGCATTGATTATATCAGTTACATTTGTTGAAACACTAATTGGTTTTTCAATAATACATATTAAATACACAGTTATTTTAAGTTTTATAGCAGCATTTTTTGATATTTTACCTATTTTAGGCATCGGAACTATGTATATACCGCTGGCTATAATATATTTTATTACAGGAAATATATTTAAAAGCATATTTATAATTTGTATGTACCTTATTGTTACAATAGTCAGAAATATAATCGAACCTAAAATAGTTTCGTCTACATTAGGTATACCCCCTATTCAGGTACTGATTGCTTTATTTGTAGGACTTGAAGCCTATGGCATATCAGGTATGTTTTTCTGCATATTCTTAGTTGTGTTTTATAATATACTAAAGCAGCAAAATATACTCTAATTAATAAATCCCATAATTTTCTCTTGTATAGAAGCCCTTTCTTATGGACATAATCATAAGGGAGGGCTTTTATGTTTTATGAATATAATATAAATAATCCAAATTCAATTTTTAACTTCAAACAGGATCTTCACAGTATAATAAGTTCTAGTTTAGCTAATGATCATATAGTAATATTTTATTTTATAGGTACGGACAGATGTACTGGTGATTCTATGGGACCTATTGCAGGAGAAAGATTTAAATATCTTAACTTCAATAATATACTTTTTTTTGGATCCTTAGAAAACCCTGTTCACGCTGTTAACATTCATGAAATAGTAAACAGAAATTTTTTATTATACAAAAATGCCTTAACCATTGCAATTGATGCATCTTTAGGCACTAAATCCAATATGGGAAAGGTATATCTGCAGGATAAACCTGTTAAGCCTGGATCTGCTTTAAACAAAAGTATTCCTATTATTGGGGATTACAGCATAACTGGAATAGTAAATTATTCCGATAGCTTGGATTTTTTAACACTTCAAAACACCAGACTGTACAATGTATTTAGACTGTCAAGTTTTATTTCAGAGGGAATTTACCTAAGCATATCAGAATGTCAGCAAACAAAAAAAGCCTTATAAGGCTTTTTTACTTTATGTATTGTATTTTTTAATCTCTATATATAAAAGATAGGTGCAGGGAAGGTACTCAGGCACGTTGCTTACGCCCCCTGAGCCTACGGTTCACTGTATCCCTGCGTTAGCAGATTTTTTTATTAATTGCTTCTTCTAAAACTTCTTTCTCTTCTACTGATAACTCATATCTGGAAATGCCGCTGTCTACAGGCTTAGCATAAGTTGTGCTTTCTTCTCTTCCATATATGCCTGTTAGGATTAGTCCGTTATTTTTCTCATCTAAAAGTGCTAATGAAAAACTTAAATCACTTCCTACGTTTTCAAATGCTTTATATCTTTTTATTGACGTTTTTTGAATACAGGAACTAATTCTTTTATCTATTTGTGAAAAACTGCCATTTAATTTTACAAATTGATTACTTATATTATCAAATTTCTTATAATACTCTGTTATGACCTCTTCCAGATTGTTGCCATTAATACCTCGCATCATTTTTTTATACTTAGCTTTAAGTCCATTAATAGAAGAAAATAAAATAGTAACTAGAATTATTAATATTAAACTGATTCCAGCTAAACTTAATATTATATAAATAGAATTTTGATTTAATATCTCTAAAATGTTCATATTATCCCCCTTGTTTCACGTGAAACATTATAAATTAAGTAAATTTAGTATTCTTTCTAAGTCTTCTGATGAATAGTATTCTATTTCAATTTTTCCTTTATCCTTATTCGAATTTAATGATACCTTAGTACCAAAATAACCTTCTAACTTTGATTTAATATCATTAATAAATGGATTAACTTCTTTTACATTAACTTCTTTTTCTATTTCAAAATTCTTTACTAATTTTTCTGTATCTCTGACACTTAGTTTATTATTTATTACTTTTTTTGATACAATATACTGATTATTTTTATCCTTTAATCCTAAAATAGCTCTTCCATGACCTTCTGACAACAGACCTTGAATTATAAAATCTCTTATTCTGCTGTCCAGATTTAACAATCTAAGTGAATTTGCTATGCTTGGTCTGGATTTTCCTACTTTTTCTGAAAGCTCTTCCTGAGTCAGATTAAACTGGTTTATTAATTTATCATATGCTAATGCTTCTTCAATTGGGTTTAAATCTTCTCTCTGTATATTTTCAATAAGAGAAACCTGAAGAAGCTCCTCATCACTTATATCCATTATTACTGCAGGAACTTCTTGCAAATTAAGATATTTAGCAGCTCTCCATCTTCTTTCTCCAGCAATAATTATATAATTTTCTTCTTCTTTCTTTAGAACTAATGGCTGAATTATGCCATGTTCCTTGATTGATGAAGCTAATTCAATTATTTTATCCTGGTTAAATATCTTTCTTGGCTGCTGACTGTTAGGTTTTATTTTATTTAAGCTTATTTTTTGAATAGAATTATCTTCTTCATTTCCCTCTGGGATTAATGAGCTTAAACCCCTTCCTAATCCATGCTTTTTATTCATTAGGCTTAGCCTCCTGCCTTGCTAAAAATTCTTTAGCAAGTTCAAAGTAGGCTTCAGAGCCACGACATTTCTCATCATACAGCATTATTGGAAGGCCAAAACTCGGTGCCTCAGCCAATCTAATATTTCTTGGAATCATTGTTTTATATACCTTGTCTTTAAAATACTTCTTAACCTCATCAACTACTTCTGTTGATAATCTTGTCCTACTGTCGTACATACTCATTATAATGCCTTCCACCTGCAGGTTTTTGTTTAATGACTTTCTTACAAGAGACAGTGTATTAACAAGTTGTCCAACTCCTTCTAATGCATAGAACTCACATTGAATTGGTATAAGAACAGAATCTGCAGCACATAAAGCATTAATAGTTAAAAATCCCAGTGATGGAGGACAATCTATAAAAATAAAATCATAATCTTCTTTGATTTCCTGAATTTTATTTTTTAATATTGATTCTCTATTTGGTCTGGTAATCAACTCAACTTCAGCACCTGCCAGTTCCATATTAGATGGAGCGATATAAAAATTACTAATTAACTCGCTTTGAATTATTATATCTTTCATCGTCATATCAGATGTAATAATATCATACACAGAACCTTTCAGCTTAGTTTTATCAATACCTAGTCCGCTGGTTGTATTACCCTGAGGATCAACATCTATAGTTAATACCTTATAACCTTCATTTGCCAGGAAACTTCCCAAATTAATATTGGTAGTTGTTTTTCCAACTCCACCTTTTTGATTAAATATAGTAATTACATTCAAACATCTCACCTCTTCCGTCTTATATTATTATATTATGTAAATGATAATTTTTAAAGTAAATATTTCAAAAAAACAAATCTATTTTTGAAATAGATTTGTTTCACGTGAAACAATATTACTCTTTTGGTATTAATATGGTTACTTGAATGCAGTCATCCATCTCTTTTGATTTATATTTTGCATCTACTCCGAATTTATCAAATACCTGTTTAATAGTATTAATATATATTCTTGGAGATATCTTGCTCTTTATCTTCTTCTCCTTTTTATTTCCCTTTTGCTCATATTTCAATAATTCTTTTTCTACCAGTTCTTCACTTCTTGCCACATTATAACCACTTTTAATTATAATGTTTAATATTTTTTTCTGACTGACCTCACTCGGTAACTTGAGAAGTGCTCGTCCATGTCTTTCGGTTAATTGATTATCTATAAGAGATTTTCTAATACCTTCATCCAGCTTTAGTATTCTAATCTTATTTGCAATAGTAGATTGCTTTTTACCTATTATCTTAGATAATTCTTCTTGAGTATACCCATGCTCTGCTATTAAATTCTGGTATGCCTCAGCCTCTTCTAAAAAATTAAGGTCTTCTCTCTGTATATTTTCAAGAAGTGCCATGGCAGCTGAATCTTTATCAGTTATATCAATTATTATTGCTGGTATTTCTTTTATACCTGCAGATTTTGCAGCTCTTAATCTTCTTTCACCAGCTACTAATTCATATCTGTTTCCTAATTTTCTTACAGATACAGGTTGAATAATACCATATGTCTTTATTGATTCAGCTAATTCTTCAATACTGTCTTCATTAAAATTCTTTCTTGGCTGATATACATTTGAGCTTATCAGATCTGTAGAAATATACTTTATACTTTTCTCCATTTGCAACCTTCCTTTATTAGACTGAGTTTCCTAAATTAGTATTTTGTACAATTTAATATTATTTCATTTTCTAATTATATAATTTTCTACATCTATATTTAATTTCCTTCTTTTAAAAAATAAAATTATTACCCTTATTTTTACTTTTTCTTACTTTATTGGATTTTTTATTACATTTTTTGCTTTTCTTGGATAAATACTACTTGTATTCTTCTCTTTTCTTATTATTACAAGATTATGTTTTAAATCAGTTTCTTCAATTATAACTTCCTCAATCTTATATATAATTCCACCTAGTAGATTAACGGCAGCTTTCCCCTCTTCTATTTCTTCTTCAACTTTGGGTCCTTTAAGCGCAATAAAGTATCCCCCCGTTTTTACGTATGGAAGACAATATTCAGATAATGCAGAAAGGTTGGCAACTGCTCTTGATACTGCAATATCATACGCTTCCCTAAAATTTTTATCCCTGCTGCCTTCTTCTGCTCTTTTATGAATAGTATTAATCCTTTTAAGCTTTAATTTACTTATTACTTCATCCAGGAAAATTAACCTTTTATTTAAAGAATCAAGCAGAGTTACCTCTAAATCCGGCAGCATTATTTTAATAGGAACTCCGGGAAAACCGGCACCAGATCCTATATCAATCATGGTTTTTGCATTATATATTTCTTTAAACTGCAGCAAGTTAATTGAATCTATAAAATGCTTTTTTATTATTTCATCATCTTCTGTTATTCTTGTCAGGTTAATTTTATTATTCCATTCCTTTAATAAATCCATATAAAGCATAAACTTATTATATTTATCTTCATCGAATTCTGCTCCAACCCTGCTGGCAGCCTGCTCTAGTAAATTGTAATACTCCATAATGTCCTCCTATCTATTTCTGCGTCTTTGCTCTAAATAAATCAGAAGAACTGTTATGTCTGCCGGAGATACCCCGGATATTCGAGATGCCTGACCTATACTCTTAGGATTTATTCTTTTAAGCTTTTCCATTGCTTCTTTCCTTAGTCCCTTTATATCATAAAAATCTATGTCCACAGGAATCAGCTTTTCTTCATTTTTTTTGAATTGAGCAACCTGTTCCATTTGCTTTTCTATATACCCTTCATATTTTGAAACGGTATTTACTTCTTCCTGAATGTCATAGGGGAGATCCGGTCTTTCTTTATCCAGTTCATTTACTTTAAAATAATCAAGTTCCGGTCTCTTAATAAGCTCATATAGTGATATGGGTTTTTTCATGCTGGAGGATCCTAATTTTTCAAGAAAATCATTAACTTCTCTGCTGTTTGTTATCTGAAGCTTTTTAATTCTTTCTATCTCATTTTCAATGCTTTCTCTTCTTCTTTTAAACTTCTCATATCTTTCTTCAGAAACTAATCCTATCTCTCTTCCTATATCAGTTAACCTGATATCAGCATTGTCCTGCCTTAATATTAGTCTATATTCTGATCTGGATGTCATCATTCTATAGGGCTCATTTGTTCCCTTTGTAATTAAATCATCAATTAAAACACCGATATATGCCTCTGATCTTTTTAAAATAAGAGGAGATTTTCCCTTTACTTTAAGTGCTGCATTAATTCCTGCCATTAAGCCCTGGGATGCAGCTTCTTCATAGCCTGAGCTTCCATTAAACTGGCCTGCACCAAATAGTCCTGATATACTTTTGAATTCCAGTGTCAGCTTTAAGTCTGTGGGATCAATGCAGTCATATTCTATAGCATAGGCGGTTCTCATAATTTCAACTTTTTCCATTCCCTTTATGGTCCTAAGCATTTTTATCTGAACATCTTCAGGAAGAGAGCTGCTCATGCCGCCTACATACATTTCCTCAGTGGTCTCCCCTTCCGGCTCAATAAATATCTGATGCTTTTCCTTATCAGGAAATCTTACTACCTTATCTTCAATTGATGGGCAGTATCTAGGTCCTATACCCTCTATTGATCCATTATATAATGGAGATCTATGAATATTGTCTTTTATTACTGTATGAGTATCATTATTTGTATAGGCTAAATAGCATTTAATCTGCTGCCTTTCAATATTTTCACTCATAAAAGAAAAAGGCACTATTTTTTCATCACCAAACTGAGCTTCCATCTTAGAATAATCAATAGTTCTTCCATTTACTCTGGCTGGTGTTCCTGTTTTAAATCTTCTTAATTTTACCCCTAATGAAATGAGACTTTTGGATAATTCTCTAGCCGGAAATAAACCGTTTGGTCCTCCTTCATAAGATATATCTCCAATTATTATTTTTCCTTTAAGATATGTTCCAGTTGCAAGAATAACTGCTTTTGCCTTATACTGGGCTCCTGTTCTTGATACTGCACCGGAAACGACTCCATTTTCAGTTAATATTTCAACTATTTCAGCCTGTTTTAATGTAATCTTATCTTCATTTTCAAGAACCTTTTTCATTTCCTCATGGTATCTTCTTTTATCTGCCTGAGCTCTTAGTGAGTGAACTGCAGGACCCTTTGAGGTATTTAACATTTTGCTTTGAATATATGTCTTATCAATGTTTATACCCATTTGTCCGCCTAAGGCATCAATTTCCCGTACCAAATGACCTTTAGCTGTACCTCCCACGTTTGGATTACAAGGCATCATAGCTACGCTGTCTAAATTAATAGTACATATAAGTGTTTTAAGTCCAAGCCTGGCTGATGCCAGTGCTGCTTCACAGCCAGCATGACCTGCTCCTATAACAATAGTATCAAAGCTTTCACCAAAATATCTCATCTTAACCCTACTTTCCTAAACAAAAGTTTTCAAATATCTTATTTATTATATCTTCTGAAGTACTCTCTCCTGTAATTTCTCCCAAGCTTATATATGCATTCTTTAGATCTATTGATGCTAAATCAACAGCACTGACATTCTTTAATGTATCAACAGCAGCATTTAGAGATTCTTCTGCCCTGATCAATGCCTCAATATGTCTCAGGTTTGTGATTCCCTCAGCTGAAACCTCCAAATTATTAGAGAAGAACATATTCTTTATTTCTTCTTTTAATGTTCCTATTCCTTCTCCGAATTTAGCAGATATGTTGATTATTTTTTTATCCTTAAGCTCTGGTATATTTTCAATATTTATTTTATCTTCATTTAAATCACTCTTATTTAATAAAACAACAAAGTTTTTATCTTTTACGCTTTCTATTATTTCTAAATCTTCTTTGGAAAGCTGACTGCTTCTGTCAAAAACAAGTATAATAAGATCTGCTTCAATTATTCTCTCTTTTGACCTTTCTACTCCTATTTTTTCTATTACATCTTCTGTATCTCTTATTCCCGCTGTATCTGTCAGTTTTATTAAAATTCCGTCTAAATTTATATGCTCTTCTATTATATCTCTTGTAGTTCCCGGAATCTCAGTGACTATGGCTCTGTTTTCCTGTAGAAGAGAGTTTAATAAGGAAGACTTTCCTACATTAGGTTTACCTATAATAACTACATCTAATCCGTCTCTTATTATTTTTCCCTCTTTAAAGGATTCAATTAGTTTATTAATTTCTAAGCTTAATTCTGTAATCTTTTTTATTCCATCATAAGCTGTTACCTCTTCTAAATCTTCCTCAGGGTAATCTACTGTTGCTTCAATATTTGCAGTAAGAAGAAGTATTTTTTCTCTAAGGCTTTTAATTTTATTTGATATTATTCCTTTAGACTGATATATGGCAGCCTTAGCAGATGAATCTGTCTCTGCGTTTATTATATCATTTACAGCTTCACTTTGAGCAAGGTCTATTCTTCCGTTTAAAAATGCCCTTTTAGTAAATTCTCCTCTTTCAGCCAGCCTTGCACCTGCCAGTACCGATTCTTCCAAAATTCTGTTTGTAATGAAGGCTCCTCCGTGGGTGTTTATTTCTATTACATCTTCTCCTGTATAGCTTTTAGGTCCCTTCATAAAACTTACAAGGACTTCATCTAACACTTCATCCGAATTTAATTTATATATATATCCATATTTTATAGAATAACTTTTAAACTGATTTACTACTTTTCCATCTTTATCTTTAAATATCTTTTTTATAATACTTACAGCTTTTGGGCCTGATATTCTTATTATGGATATTCCACCCACCCCCAGGGAAGTAGAAATAGCACAAATAGTATCAAATTCCTTCATTTTCTCACTCACTTCCTAAAATTAAAAGAAAGCCCTTAGGCTTTCTTCAAATCAATAACAACTCGTCTAAAGGGCTCTTCACCTTCACTGTATGTGGTAATATATTCATTGTTCTGAAGAGCAGAATGAATTATTCTTCTCTCGTAAGGGTTCATTGGCTCCAGTTTTACATACCTTCCAGTAGATTTTACTTTAAAGGCAAGTCTGCTGGCAAGTCTCTTTAGAGTTTCTTCTCTTTTTAATCTATAATTTTCTGTATCTATTATAACTCTTTTGTATTCTTCGTCATGATCTTTATTTACTACTAAGCTTACTAAATACTGAACAGCATCTAATGTTTCACCTCTGTGACCTATTAAAATACCCATATTCGGTCCATCAAGGTTAATTTTAACTAATTCATTTTCTTCTTTTACTGTTATTTCACATTTTAAATCCATTTTATCTAAAATGTCTCTTAAGAATGTTTTAGCTTCGCATAAATAATCTCTTTTAACAGTAGCTTTAACCCTTGCAGGCTTTGCTCCCAGCAGCTTAAAAAGGCCCCTGCTTCCCTCTTCTATAACTTCTATACCTACTTTTTCTCTATCTAGTTTTAATTCTTTGAGTGCATTACTAATGGCTTCTTCTACTGTTCTGCCAGTTATTTCTATTGACTTCAATTAAAGCACCCCTTCCCATACTATACTGTTTCTTTTTTCTTTCTGTCAGAAACTTTCATATAATAATTTTGTAATATCTGGAATGTGTTGTTTATTATCCAGTATAAAATCAGCAGTGAACTAAATTTCAAACTGATAACTACTATAAATATTGACATCCCTATATTCATGGTTGCCATCTGATTTGGTTTTCCCTCTTCTGCCTTTGGTGCCATCATAGCTGATTGAATATATGTAGTTATGCCGGATATTATTGGCAGAATAAATATTGGATCCGGTTTTGACAGTGTAACCCACAAAAATTTAACTCCTTCTATACCCTTTAAATCTCTAAATACATAGAAAAGAGCAAATAGAAGAGGCATCTGAATGATCAGCGGAAGGCAGCTGGCAAATGGGCTTACGCCTTTTTCCTTATATAATATCATGGTTTCTGCCTGAAGCTTTTGCGGATCATTTTTATATTTTACCTGAATCTTCTTAAGCTCTGGCTGAATCTCATTCATCTTAGACTGACTTCTCATCTGCTTCATGTTAAGAGGAAGCAGTATAAGCCTTACTAAACCGGTAAATATAAGAATAGCTAAAAAATATGCTAAACCATCGTTAGGTACAGCACCAGCTATAAAATCTTTGATGTAGTTGAAAAATTGTGCTAAATAAGCAACTAGTTTACTCAAATCCTAACCTCCAAATTATTTAACAGGATCGTATCCTCCCTTGCTAAATGGATTACATCTTAGAATTCTCCATATAGCCATAAAACCACCCTTTATAACTCCATACTTACTTATGGCCTCCACAGCATACTGGGAGCAGGTGGGATAGTATCTGCACCCTGGATTTTTGATACCAAATACATTATAAAAGTATTTCTTATTGGGAGATATCCATCTCTGATAAAATACTATAAATTTAATTATTATTTTCTTCATTTATTAACAAACCCGATTTTCTTAAAAGGTTTACTAAGGATGAATCTATCTCTTTATATCCTTTTCCATTTGAACTGACTCTGGCAATGAAAACCAAATTATATCCCTGTTTCACATAAATCATATTCTTTCTATAGCTTTCCTTTATCAGCCTTTTAACTCTGCTTCTTGTTACACTTTTGCCAACCTTTTTACTCACCGAAATGCCAATATTATTAATGCCTTCTCTGTTTTTAAAAATGTATAAAACTAAAAGCTGATTAGAATAAGATTTCCCGCTCCTGTAAACTTTCCTAAATTGGAAATTCTTTTTTAAACTTTGAAACTTCATTCTTGGCGCTTCTCCTTTATCTGCAATTGCAGAAAAAGGCCACTACAAGCGGCCTTATGCTGTCAATTTTTTTCTTCCTTTACGCCTTCTTCTCTGCAGTACATTTCTACCAGAAGATGTTTTCATTCTTTTTCTAAAGCCGTGTTCTCTTTTTCTCTGTTTCTTTTTTGGCTGATATGTCATCCACATACTCATACACCCCCTTCATCGGAATCATATATAGCAAATACCTTACTATCAAATGTTCTAGTACATTCACCACTATATTATATATTTGACCTAGTACCTTGTCAATAGCAGCAGCCTGTTGATAATTTTATAATTAATTTATTTTTTGTGGATAAATCATTGAATAGCTACCTTAGTTTTGTTATTATTAAAAAAGAGTTGTTTATAATTTAAAAAATTCTATTCTATACACAGGTTGTGGATGAATCTGTGTATAAATTGTCTTTTTATTTATTTTATCTTAAATTTTAGACATTATTGCTGTTGATAAACAAGATTTTACACTTGTGGACAAGTTTTTAATCTAATTTCTATTAATATATTTTGTTTATATGTGTATAATTTTATACACAGATTTTATATTTTATAGAAAATTTAAATTTGTGCATAAAACTGTTGATAAGAATATTTTTGGAGGAGTACAATGGACAGTTTTTTACTTAATCTATGGGATAAAACTTTAAACACAATTAAAGGCGAACTTACAAACGTAAGCTATAATACTTGGATAAAGAGCCTGACGCCTATGAGTATAGATAATAATATAGTTGTACTTAAGGTTCCAAATGAGTTTACGAAGGATATTTTAGAATCCAGATATAAATCCTTACTTATTAATACGCTTAAGGATGTATCTTCTAAAGATTTTGATATTAAATTTGTAATAAACAATGCAGAAGAGAAAGCTTTAAAAAATCAAGCTGATAAACCGGAAAGAGAAAAGGAGATTGAAGTAAACTCCCACAACTTAAACCCGAAATATACCTTTGAATCATTTGTAGTAGGAAACAGCAACAGATTTGCTCATGCAGCATCTCTTGCAGTTGCAGAGTCTCCGGCTAAGGCATATAATCCTTTATTCATATATGGAGGAGTTGGGCTTGGTAAAACTCATCTAATGCATGCAATAGGTCATTATGTGCTTCAAAATAATCCAAATGCTAAAATAGTTTATGTTTCATCAGAAAAATTTACAAATGAACTTATAAATTCTATAAAGGATGATAAAAATGAAGCTTTTCGTAATAAATTCAGAAGTGTAGATATTCTTCTTATCGATGATATTCAGTTTATTGCAGGAAAAGAAAGAACTCAGGAGGAATTCTTTCATACTTTCAATGAACTTTATGAATCAAATAAGCAGATTATTCTATCCAGCGACAGACCTCCTAAGGAAATTCCTACATTAGAAGACAGGTTAAGATCCAGATTTGAGTGGGGACTCATTGCAGATATTCAGGTTCCGGACTTTGAAACAAGAATTGCTATACTAAATAAAAAGGCAGACGTTGAAGCACTTAATATACCAAATGAAGTAATGGTTTATATAGCTACTAAGATAAAATCAAATATAAGAGAATTAGAGGGAGCACTCATTCGGATAGTTGCTTATTCTTCTTTAACTAATAGAGAAATATCAGTAGATCTAGCTTCTGAAGCTCTTCGGGATATAGTTTCCAGTAAACAGCCACAGTCAATAAATATCCCGCTGATTCAGGATGTGGTATCCAGTTATTATAATCTTAGGGTTGAGGATTTAAAGTCAGCAAGAAAAACAAGAAATGTAGCTTTTCCCAGACAGGTTGCTATGTATTTAAGCCGAAAGCTTACTGATAACTCTCTTCCTAAAATAGGTGAAGAATTTGGAGGAAGAGATCATACTACAGTAATTCATGCCTGCGATAAGATATCAACAGCACTGAAGTCAGATGAAAACCTGCAAAACGCTGTAAATGAAGTAACTAAGAGATTAAATCAAAAATAATGCACAGCTGTTAATAAAAACTTCATTATACATTGTGGATTTGTCTAAATTTAAAAAATTTGATATTTTTCTGTGGATAACGGCTAAAATTCATTAATATCTTATCCACAATTATTTTTAGCTCAAAATGCTGCTTTTTATAGCTTTACCTTACTTATACACAAATCAACAGGCCCTACTGCTATTACTATAAAATATTATTACTTATCTATATAAAAATTTGTATGTTAATAAAGGAGGATAATATATGAAATTTAACTGTAATAAAAGCGAAATAATAGAAGCCATTAATACAGCTCAGAAAGGTGTAACTGGAAAGTCTACTATGACCATACTTCAAGGTTTATACTTAAAAGCTATTGATGGAGAAATAACACTGATAGGTTCAGACAGAGATATCAGTATAGAGACAAAATTTAATGCTTTAGTAGAAGAGGGAGGAAGTTTAGTATTAGATTCAAGACTGTTTGGTGAAATAGTAAGAAGGCTGCCTAACTCAGATATTTATTTTAAAACTACAGAAAACAATACTTTAGAGATAATCTGCAACAAATCAAAGTTTAATATAGTTTATATGAATTCTGATGAATATCCGGAACTTCCTTTCGTAAATGAAGAGCTTTCTTTAAATATAAATCAGGAAATATTAAAAAATATGATAAGAGGAACTATATTTGCCATAGCACAGGAAGAAACAAGACCAATACTTACCGGTGTGCTCTTTGAAATAAAAAGTAATACTTTAAATATGGTTGCATTAGATGGATACAGATTAGCTCTTAAAAAATCTGCTATTGATAATGATGATGAAATAAGGGTTGTTATTCCCGGAAAGACTCTGAATGAGGTTTCTAAAATAATGGAAGAAGGAGATAAAAATGTAAATATTTCCTTTACAAAGAATCATATATTATTCAATATTGAAAACACAAAGATAGTATCAATTTTATTATCCGGTGAATTTATAAAATATAGCTCAATTATTCCAGAGGAGTACAGCTTAAAAATAACGGCCAATAGGTCTGATTTACTCAGCTGTATTGAAAGAGCTTCACTTTTAGCGAAAGATGGTAATACAAATCTGGTTAGATTTGATATAGGAGAAGATGATCTTATAATAACCTCTAATTCTCAGTTTGGTAATGTTAGAGAAGAAATGTCAATCTCACTTGAAGGTGAGCCTATTAAAATTGCATTTAATTCAAAATATTTAATTGATGTATTGAAGATTATGGATGAAGATGAAATTGTATTGGAATTTACAAGTCCGGTTTCACCATGTATCCTTAAAAATAAAGAGAATGATAACTGCAAATATCTGATTCTTCCAGTAAGACTCCTTAATAATTAGGTGATGCTATGAAAGAGATAAAAATAAATTCTGAATTTATTAAGCTTGACTCATTTCTTAAATATGCAGGGGCAGCCTCTATGGGCTCTGAAGCTAAAATGTATATATTAGATGGAGAAGTAAAAGTTAACGGTAATTTAGAAAAACAAAGAGGAAAGAAACTTAGGGTCTCTGATACAGTAGAATTTAATGGTGAAATATATAAGATAGTATGATTAATATAATTTTTAATGGAAATAATTAATAATAGATTATGCTTATGGTATAATTGAAATTAGGTGTCCTATGTATATTAGTAACTTAAAACTTAAAAACTTCAGAAACTACGAAAATGCTGAGATATATTTCAATAAGGGAGTAAATGTATTAACCGGGGATAATGCACAGGGTAAAACAAACATATTAGAAAGTATATATTACTGCAGCTTAGGCAAATCTCACAGAACAAACAAAGATAAAGAGCTAATTTTATGGAATAAAGAATTTTCTTATATAAATATTCATGTAGAAAAAGAAAGAACAGATAAAAAAATTGAGATAAAGATATTTAAAGAGGGTAAAAAAGGGATAAAAGTAAATTCTATACCTATTAGTAAAATATCCGATCTTATAGGTTCTTTTAATTGTGTTATTTTTTCCCCGGAAGACCTTAAAATAGTAAAAGATTCACCTTCCTATAGAAGAAAGTTCTTAGATATAGAGCTTTGCAAGCTTAGCAAAAGGTATTATTTTAATTTAGTTTCATATCAAAAAGTTCTGTCAGAAAGAAATTATTTTCTAAGGATGAGCAGAAAATTAGACAAGGATTTAATATCAGTATATGATGAGCAGCTTTCAAAATATGGAAGTTATATTATATCCGAAAGATTAAATTATATATATGATTTAAATAAATTTGGAAGTCCCATACATTATGGCATATCAAACAAAAATGAAAATATTGAGTTTGATTATATTATGTCATTCAAAAAAGATCAAAATATAGAAACCTCTGTTCATAATGAGCTGAAAGCTAACTGGGAAAAAGATTTTGAAAGAAAAACTACTTCCATTGGTCCCCATAAGGATGATCTTTTAATAAGGATAAATGGAAAGGATACAAGGCTTTATGGATCCCAAGGACAGCAGAGAACTTCTATACTTACAATTAAATTTGCCTCTCTTCAGATTATTAAAGACAGAACAGGAGAGTATCCTGTTCTGCTTTTAGATGATGTCTTATCAGAGCTGGATTTAAACAGGCAAAAATACGTTTTAAAATCTATAAAAAACGTACAAACCATAATTACTGTTACTGGAATTTTTGATTTAAAAGAATATATAGAGGATGATATAAAAATATTTACCGTGAAAGATGGAAATATTTTGTAAATGGAGGGATAAAATGTTTTTGCATTTAGGAGAAAATGAAGTGGTTCCCGTAAAGGATGTTATAGGTATTTTTGATATGGAAAGTACAACCTATTCTTATGAGACCAGCCAGTTTTTAAGGCTTGCTGAAGAGGATGGATTTGTAGAAAGAATTACTAGTGAGGGAGCAAAATCCTTTATTGTTGCTGAAATAAATAAAAAAAGCAAAGTATTTATTTCCCCTATTTCTTCTGCAACACTATTGAAAAGATTTAATGAATTACTTTTAAAACCTTGGGAGGATAAAAATGGAGGAAAATAATCAGATCTATGATCAAAGTCAGATACAGGTATTAGAAGGCTTAGAAGCTGTAAGAAAAAGACCTGGTATGTATATTGGAAGTACCAGTGTAAAAGGGTTAAACCATCTGGTTTATGAAATAGTTGACAACAGCATAGATGAAGCAATGACCGGAGTCTGTGATAAAATTGAAATAACCATAGATAAAAATAATGCAGTTACAGTTGTAGATGACGGCAGAGGTATGCCTGTTGGAATTCATGAGAAGATGAAAAAACCAACAGTTGAGGTTATTATGACAATACTTCATGCCGGCGGCAAATTTGGCGGCGGAGGGTATAAGGTTTCCGGAGGACTTCATGGAGTAGGAGCTTCTGTTGTTAATGCCCTTTCTAAGTATTGTGAAGTTACGGTAAGAAGAGACGGCCATATATGGAATGAAAGCTTTGTTCGTGGAAAGGTTAATACTCCATTTAAGCAAATTGGAGATACAGATGAGCATGGCACCACTACTTATTTTGAACCGGATGATGAAATATTCGAAGAACTGGAATTTGAACATGATACTCTGGTTAAAAGGTTTAGAGAGCTGGCATTTTTAAATAAGGGCTTAAAGATTTTATTTAAAGATGAAAGAGAGGATTATGAAGAATTATTCCACTATGAGGGAGGAATAAGGTCTTTTGTAGAATACATAAATAAAAATAAGCAGCCACTACATCCAGAACCAATCTATATAGAAGGTTCAAAGGATGATTATCAGGTAGAAATAGCCCTTCAGTATAATGATTCCTATACTGAAAATATATATTCCTTTGCAAATAACATAGATACAGTTGAAGGAGGAACTCACCTAATAGGTTTCAAAGCTGCACTTACCAGGGTTATTAATGACTATATAAAGAAATATGGTAATGTAAAAGATGCAGATAAAAAGCTGACAGGTGACGATGTAAGAGAAGGTCTTACCGCAGTTATTTCTGTAAAACTTGCAGATCCTCAATTCGAAGGACAGACAAAGACTAAGCTTGGAAATAGTGAAGTCAGAGGAATAGTGGATACTATAGTAGGAGATAAAGTGTCAGCTTTCCTTGAAGAAAATCCAGAAATTGGAAAACAAATTTTAGATAAAGCACTTACAGCCTCAAGGGCAAGAGAGGCTGCAAGAAAAGCAAGAGAATTAACAAGAAGAAAATCAGTTTTAGAGAGTACGTCTCTGCCTGGAAAGCTGGCAGACTGTTCATCAAAAGATCCAAGAGAATGTGAAATATATATAGTCGAGGGAGATTCTGCGGGCGGCTCTGCTAAGCAGGGAAGAAACAGAAAATTCCAAGCTATACTTCCTCTTAGAGGAAAAATTATGAATGTAGAGAAGCAGAGACTGGATAAAATACTAAATTCAGAAATGTTAAAGAATATGATAACTGCTTTTGGAGCAGGAATTGGTGAAGAATTTGATGTTACTAAAATCAGATATCACAGAATAATAATAATGACCGATGCCGATGTAGATGGAGCTCATATAAGAACCCTTCTTTTAACTTTCTTTTTCAGATACATGAAAACATTGATAGAAGAAGGTCACGTATATATTGCTCAGCCACCGCTTTATAAAGTAACAAAAAATAAAAATGAAGTATACGCCTACACTGACAGAGAGCTAGAAACTGCGCTAAGTGATATGGGTGGTAAGGATAATAGAACAGATATTCAAAGATATAAAGGTTTAGGAGAAATGAATGCAGAGCAGCTATGGGATACTACCATGGATCCGGAAAAGAGAATTCTTCTTAAAGTTAATTTAAATGATGCAATTGCAGCAGATGAAATATTTACAATACTGATGGGTGATAAGGTAGAGCCCAGACGTGAATTTATAGAAGAAAATGCTAAATATGTTGTTAACCTAGATGTATAAAGAGGTGTATTGATGTATAACGAGGGAAAAGTAATT
>JBAXYJ010000026.1:0-18111 GCA_041670885.1 Clostridiaceae bacterium | reverse complement strand
CTTAGAGATACTAATGCTGTAATATTTGTATATTGCAGAAGCGGAAACAGAAGCGTAACTGCAGCTGATATATTAGTAAATCTGGGATATAAAAAAGTATACAATTTAGGTGGAATAATAAACTGGCCCTATGAAGTTGTTAAATAAAAGGAGAAAGTATAATGCATAAATTTAATATTAAAAATATAGAAAAGCTGGATAATCCGGAAAGAAGAAGAACAATGCCTCCAGAAGAGACCTTGAAAAAGTTCAAAATTAAGGATGATGATATTTTACTGGATGCAGGCTGTGGCATAGGATATTTTACGATACCGGCAGCAAAGCTTCTTATAAATAATAAAGTTATAGGGATAGATATAATGCCTGAAATAATAGAAATAGCAAAAGAAAAAGCAGAAGGCATTAATAATATTGAGTTTAAATTAAGTGAAGAATATTGTTTTCCTGCAGATAACCAGTCAATAAAATATTTACTTTTATGTAATGTTATTCATGAAATAGAAGATAAAGAAAGATACTTTGCTGAAATTAACAGAGTATTAAAAGAAAAGGGATACTTACTGATAATAGAATGGGATAAAAAAGAAATGAAGATGGGGCCTTCAGTGCAGGAGAGAATATCTAAAGAAGAAATGATAAAATTTTGCAGTAAAGAGGGATTTGTGCTGACTGAAGCTATGGATGTATCTGCCAGTCATTATGGGCTTAAAATGCAGAAAGAATAAATTTTACCGGCACAACAGTTACAGCAGAAATGGCAATTAGTATCTCATTAAAGCAAAAATCGGTATGGAATAATTTTCATGCTGATTTTTTGATAAGCTCTAAATATATTTGATATATATCAAATTATAAATTGCCTGGTTTTCCCCATAAGATATGCCAGCTTTATTATGGATTTCTCCTCCATTGACATTTCTCTGTTAAACATCTTTTCAAATTGTTTAATCAAAGCTTTTTCATCAACTATTTCTTTTGGTTTGCAAACTCTTCCGGGTGATGATATAGGGGTATATACCTTAGGAATTACAGTATCATCATATATAATTTTAAAAACTTCGGAGGTATAATAAGCATCATTAAAAGCATCATGAAATTCATTTTCTGATGAAAGGTTTAGAAATTCAACTGCATTTTTTAAACCAATTCTAAATCCTTTTGAAACTTTAAAATATTTAGAAGCATAATGCTGAACATCAATGAATTTGAAATTTGATAAAGCAGGTAATTCATGAAATTTTATATTTCTTAGAAGCTCTTTTATGTCAACTGTTCCCCAAACACATAATACTATTTCCCCGCTGCCTGCAAATCTTATAAAATCTTCATAAACCTGTGGGAAGCTTTTATGGATACTCACCTTACTATCATTTATTCCGGTCAAATTCTCTATAAATGGATGGATTGCAGTATGTACTGTTGGCTTAATTAAAGTATTAAATGTAGAAACTGTTTCAAAACTTTCGTTAAGCTTTAAGGCTCCAATTTGAATAATTTCAAATGGTAAGCTGGGAAAAGCAGCCTCAGGATTTGAAATATCAGTTGATTTTTGATTAAATTCTAAATCATATATTATATAGTTCATTGTAGTCATCCTTTTTAGATTTATTTATTGCTTCTGTATCATTAACTTAAGAAAATTATATTTATTATTTGTAATCTTAAATTTAAAATACTTATTGTATACATAACATATATAGATTGCCGTTGGCGTAATATACACCGGTTAGAATTTATATTAAGATTTTTACCCTTATTATACACTAATTAGAAAATGATGATATAATTGTAATATTAATTAACTTTATTTGGTACAGACTTATATATTAACAAAGTGAAAAAGGTGAGTATTTATGGAAGATAAAATTAAGAATAATTTAAAAACAGCTATCCTGCTTGGTTCATTTGCTTTTGGTATCATGTCATTTATTTTACCTATATATAGTAAAAGAATCGGAGCTGATGCAGTATCAATAGGAGGCCTTTTTTCTGTATTCAGTGTGGTAACTTTATTATTAAGGCCACTGATTGGAAAAGGAATAGACAAGTATGGGGGGAAAAAGTTTTTGACTTCTTCATTCTTGTTTTATGCAATTTCAATGGTTCTGTATTCTTATTCAGCTAATATTATTCTTTTATACTTAAGCAGGGTAATACAGGGTATAGGTTCCTCACTTATGTGGGTTTCTGCATATTCTATGGCCGTAGAAAATACTGAGAATGAAAACAGGGGAGGTTCAATCGGAAAAATAGATGAAGCAAGCTCAAGAGGTGCATTATATGGAGCAGTTATAGGCTTTATTGTATTAAGTAATTTTTCGTTTTTAAGCGGATGGAGCCTTTTGTTTAAGGGATATGCAGTATTATCAATTCTAGCTGCTTTCATTGTATATAAATATATACCGGAAACAAAAACAACAAATAAAGAAAAACAGGAAATAGGGGATACAAAGCTGGCTGGCAGTTTCTTTAAGCTTCTGGCTGTGGTATTTATCAGTTCAATATCAGCATCCATGTTAAATCCTCTTATATTAATCTACCTTCAGGATAAATTCACTAAAGATCTAACTGTATTGGCAATTGCATATATTCCCACAGCGCTTGTATACTCATTTTTGCCATCAAAACTAGGTAAAATCAGTGATAAAATTGGAAGAATTATACCTATGATTATAGGCCTGGCCGGATCAGGAATAGATTCATTCGGATTTGTGTATTCTTCCAGCATCAAAGTACTTGTTGTGTTCTGGGTTATAGAGTCTTTGGGAATGGTTATGGCATCACCTGCACAGGAAGCTTTAGTTGCAGATTTAACAGGTGAGGATGTTAGAGGTACAGGCTATGGCTTATATTTATTTGTTACAAGTTTGGGAGCAGCAATTGGCCCTTTGCTTGGCGGGTATTTATATGAATATTTTGGGCATACAATTCCTTTTTTCTTAAATGGAATTATATTACTGCTTGATATGATTTTAGTAATAATTCTGTTTAAAAATTCGAAGAAGGTCTAGAAAATAAGAAAAATTTTATAAGTATAATAATAGTAAGAGCTGCCATTATCCTAATATTACAGGATTACTGGCAGCTCTTTTCATATGGTTTCTGATATATCAGTTTTTGTTATTTTATATATTAATACAAAACTTATATTTTCATGCTTTTTGCCTTGAAACTGAAGCAGCTTTAGATGAGATTTTTATCCACGTATTTTGTCAGTTTCCCCAGGCAGTTTACATAACAGCCAAACTCGTTATCATACCATCCAAATACCTTTGCATGTGTCACCGGCAAATTCATTTCATGATTCGTTTCAATTCCATAAGACTTAAGAGTTTCAGCATCGAAAGATAAATAGCCGGTTCTTGTATGATTTTCAAGGCCTTCTATGACAATGGCTGCCTGACAGCCCATCAGATCAGAGGAAACATTTTGATTTTCACTGAAGATTAAAAGGTCCTTTTGGGCACCGGCAGCTGCCTTCCTGTAAATATCGTTAATGAAATTATGGTTAATGATTGGTTCTCCGGTTTCTGTACGTTCCGTACGGAATGTGAGATTCAGTGAAATAAGAGACACCGTACTGGTAGGAACCCTTATGGAATCTGCCATAAAGCCAACCTTTTTAATTTCAGGAATAATTTCCTCCAATGCAATGGCCGCACCTGTTGAGGTGGGGATTATATTATTGAAAACAGAGCGGTTCCTTCTTAAATCCTTTGTCCCTGCCTTTGGAGGAGCATCCAGTATGCTCTGGTTATTTGTAGAGGCATGAACAGTAGTCATGGATGCCGTAACAATCTCTGATGTCTCTTTCGTATCCAGGAGTGGCTTTACCATATGAGCAAGACCTGTAGTGGTGCAGCTTGCCGCAGATATAATATGATGCTTTAATGGATCGTAGGAGGAATGATTTACTCCATATATAAAGGTTGCACTGTCCTCGGGAAGTTTCCGTGAAGAATCCTTGATCTTAAATGGTGCACTTAGGATTACCTTTTCTGCCCCGGCTTCTAAATGCCCTCTTAGGCTTCCTTTAGGATGATCTGCCGGCAGTGTGGGGTCTAAAAAGACACCGGTGCAGTCTATGACCAGTCTTACACCTTCTTTGGCCCAATTGATTTCTCTTGGATTTCTAGCTCTCTTTATTATTTTTACCGGTATTCCATCCATTTCAATCAAACATTCCTGCCTGTCTAAAATTTTCACATCACAGGATTTCCCAGTATATCCATACATAAACCTATCCAAAGTACCATAGGTGGAATCGGTAGACAGATATTGGATGATGTCCTCTATTTTCTTTCCGAGTTCACGTCCGGAGTTGATGACAATTCCGTCAAAATGTTTTAGATTAAGATGATTCCATAGTGTCAGTTTTCCAATTCGTCCTATGCCGTTAATTCCCAGTATTCTTTTGCTATTCATTTCCATAATTATACTCCTCTATATTTTTTATTTATAATATATTTCATAATGGTCTTCATAAATGTTGCCCAGACTGCCATCAATGGATATTTTATCTCCCGGCATAAAAGCATGCCCGTTGATTGTACACTTTTTTTCAGATTCCTTTACGATAAGTCCTCCGCATTTTACTATGCAGACTTTGCCCAAACTGGCTGCCGTCACTGCAGCATGAGATGTTACACCACCTTTGGCAGTAATCAGGCCATCACAGACAAAAATCAGCGGAATATCGTCAGGTACTGTGTCTGGTCTTACAAGTATGATTTTTGCACCGGGTTTTTCCTCTTTTAATCTCTGTATATCTTCCATATCAAAGGCCAACAGCCCTGATAAGACACCGCTGCTGACGCCGATGCCATGCCCTACAAGTTTCATCTCATTTGGAAGCTGCAGAAAGCCTAAGCAGGACTTATTCTTTTTCAGATTTTGATTGCGGGTCTGCAAAATATATAAACTGTCCGGACTGTCTTTTTCAAAGGTAAATTCAATTTCCTGATGGACAAAACCATGTTGTTCTATCAATTGCTTTGCATACCGGTTAAGTGTCTTATAAACCTGAGGAAATCCCGATTCCAAAGACAGGCTGCAGTCGCTGTAATGATGCCTCCTCTGGTGTTCTGAGATAGGCAGGGTGTTTACCAGTCCGGAAACTACATCTTCTCCCTGACTGCAAAGGGAAAAATCTCCGCAAAGACTGATTCCTGAGCTGCCGCTGCTAAACGGACTGCTGGTAAATACCACGCCTGTACCTGAACTTACAGACAAATTCCCAAGTATCATTTTCTGAACCAGCACTGCAGTACCCCATTCATCTGCAATATTCATATGATTACGGTAAGAAACTGCGCTCTTTGAAGACCAGGAGTCCAGAACGCACCTTATTGCCTGTTTCATCTGCCTGAAGGGATCGCTTTCAATTTGTATATTATAATCCTCCAGCACTTTTTTATAGGAAAAGGCGATTTTTCTCATTTGTTCCTTTTTAAACTGGATTTTCAGTTCTACTCCCCACAGCTGTTTATGCTCCAGTATTACCTGATCGAAGATGTCCCTGTCTATACCAAAAGCCATGCCCCAGCTTTGTAGAAAGCGCCTGTAACAGTCCCAAGCAGTCCAGCCAAATTCATTTACCCTGCTGTAAGCTTCTGCTATTTCATCATTTATTCCTACGTTTAAGAATGTCTTCATTGCACCGGGTAATGAGATAGAGGAACCTGAACGGACGGAAAAAAACAGAGGTTTTTTGGGGTTCCCATATTTTCGCCCTGTGATTTGTTCAATGCTGACAATATTATTTTCAATCATCCTGTCAAAATCCCTGCTCATAGAAGGATGGCCGCTTATGGTATCCTTGTGTCTGAATACTTCGGTAGTTATAACAAACCCCGGAGGAACAGGGAACCCGTATGTAGCCAGCTTTTTAAGGAAGAAGGCCTTTGCACCAAGAAATACCGGATTGTCTATTTCCTCAGTTTTTTGAGACAAAAGGCTGAAGGTGAGATCCGGGTCAAAAGTCAGCATATTTTCAATAAATTTATCCGAGTAGTTATGAATCATGCTTCTTAATGTATTTATTGTATCTGTTATAAAGTTGTCCAAGTCCTGTACTAAAAAGGCAGAAGACAGATTGTCACGCAAAAACTTCTCTGATTCCATTTGAAAAAGCTGCCTGTCATCTATTTGATCCTGCAGATTCCGAGATGATAAGACCTGAGGAATTATAACCTTAAGAGGTCTTTCATAAACATCAAAGAAATATTCACGTATAATCTGTTTGATGTCCTGTGCCATAAATTGAAAAACATTTACATACTGATACAAAGAAAAACTAGGAGAAGAAAGACCATATTTTAACATATCTAAATGAGAGTTAAAGCCCTGGTTGTATATTCCATCAAGCTCTAAGCCCTCTTTGAAAAGCACCAGTACATCATAGATATTCCGGAAAGTCTTTGCTGTGATATACTCTGAATTAAATGTCTGTATCACCTGAGTCATCAGTTTAGCTGCAGTCCTTTCAAGCCTGTACATTAAGCCTAAAGCTTCAAATTTACGCTCAATATATTGACCGTACATTGAAGGTATTCCAACAGCAATATGCCTTTTATAATAAATTTTCTCTATTGCTTCACTTTCCTTTGGATCCAGTATAACTCCCTTCAGGCGGTTCATCAGCTTATAAATTTGACTGATAGCCTCCTCACTTTTGCCGCTCTCCAGGGTTTTTTTCAAAATCGACAAATCATCTTCATTAAAAAAAGTATAATTCTTCATCATAGAGATAATATCTTCAGATTCTAAAGAATACTTCTCAAGAATCAGCGAGTAAATTTGAAAAAGATACATCACCCTGCTCCTATCCTGACTGGTACCAAAAGACAGGGTATTTAAAGTTTCATCAAGCTTTTCAATATCTGACTGCATAAGATGAGCAGGGTTTAAATCCTGCTTTTCACAGAGCTTTGTCAGCACTTCATGAACACCTGTATACCACTCATCCTTAGTATCCAGACTTTTATAGATATCATCAGGTATGGCACCTTTAAACGGTTCTTTTATACCGTCATACCAATACTGTATAATCTTACTTACAAGCTTAATGTGAGTGTTGTTGCTTTCTGTATGAATCTGCTTCCGCAGAAAGTGAATCATCCGGTCCTTTCGCAAAGACAGCTCATCAATAGCTGTTGTGGCTTCCCGAAGCTGTCCTTCAGCACCAATATCACGAAAATAGATGGGGAAGATTCTGGCAAGCTGCTTTATTTCCCTGTAAACAGGTCCCATGGGGGAATTTAGCAGCTTTGTTACATCCCGTTGAAATAGATCTGTATCTGATATAAAGATTCCTCCAAGCTTCAGGTTCACAATAAGAGCAGCAAGAAGCTCCCTCATAGCAGAAGGGTCCTGTTCAATAAGTGCCAGCCAAACCCTTATATTCTTTACGTGATTTGTATTGACCTGAATCTGCCAGTCACTGTTAAGTCTCAGCTTTCCGGGATAGTTGAAGCCTAACTTTATAAGGCTTTTAGTAAAATATGATATACTGCGTTGATCCTCTGTAGCTATAACTTCTCTGCCCAAAGTGATAATGCAGTCCAGTACTGTTCCCGGGTGATCTTTTTGAAGTTCCTGAAACTCCGCCATCATGGTATCCAGAAAACCCATAATATCTTCCCTGTCAAGCTCTTTAAATACGTTTCTCAGATTCCGGTTCATATCATAGAGCAAATGGTCATATAAGTGCGACATTCCAGGTAAATGCAGTAAATAATGAAGATAATATATGGCTTCCAGACATGAACTGTATTTTTCAGTAAAGCTGCGGAAATAATTTGATATATCATTGTAAAACATCATATGACGCAGCATTTCCCAATCTGCTGCCTGTCTCATTTTATCCCTCAGGTGACAAAAAAATGGGTGCCCAATATCCTTAATTTTCTCTGCATCCATAGAGTGAAAGAGCCGGCTTTTAGAATGAAACCACTCCTGGGCTTTTGATGTGTTTTCCCAGTAGTCAATGCACTTATTTAAAAGATTTGATGTCACATCCATTAAAATTGGGCTGAATTCAGGATATTCAGCAATTCCATTAAAATAAGTTTTAAAATAGCCGGAGTTTTTAATATACAAAAATTCATGCTTCTCCATGTCCTCTTGTATGATTTCTAAGCATTGGCAAATAATGTTCTTGGGAAAGACACCAAAATTGGCAAGTCGGTCCATAAATTTTATCAAAGTTTTAATGAGAAGCTCCCTTTCATTTTCCTCCATATCAGACTCAAAGAGCTTCTTGAAAATATCTACAAGCACTAAAAGGGCTGTTTCCGGTTCTTTCAGGGAATTATAAAACCATAAATCTTCCAGGCATATAGTATGTAAAGATTCTATTACATACTTGTTGTTGCGGTATTTGTGATTGAATTCTATGAAGAAATCACAAGTTCGTTTATAAATCCCCCAATTGGATTTTGATAGTTCTTTAAACCACTTCTGGATCTCAGTAATTTCAGAGACCATCTCATGGGTTGACCTTAAATTGACCTCTAAAGCTTTTGAAGGGAATGTTTCTGCCATTTCTTCATCTCCTGAAACAATATAGGTAAGCAAATTATTATTTATATCTGAATAATATTTATACAATATGATATAATTCGGTTTTTTACAATATCTATTATACTATTTAATATAATATTGTAAACGTTGACTTTTGGTAATATGTTACACTTGGTTATATATTTAACCATGTATTTAGGAAATAATACAAATTAAGGTTACCCTAATTTGTATATAAAATTAAAATTAAGAACCACATATTTACTAGAGGATGGTGATATATCTGATTTAAAGAACATAGACCAGGATGAAGTTGTAAACTGCACCCTTCATCAGATATTCACTAATATGCATAATGGTGTTAAAATAGGGTAAAAATTATGGTGTGATAATATGTTTAAAAGTTATTTTTTAAACAAAAAATTTCATCATCACAGGAAGATTAATTGAAAATTTAATTATAAGATTTTAGCTGTGGGATATTATCTCATAGCTTTTTTGGGCTTTTTTTCGTTTCATACATTAAATGGAAACTAATGATATAATTATAATATAAAAACTATAGTATAATACGTACCTGCAGGATTTATAATTCTTTTTAATTAAACATTACTGTATAAAAGAACCTAAACTAAAAAATATTTTTTTGATGCAACGTTTTCTATATTTAATTTGTCTAATAGTTGTAATGGGAAATACATAACTTTATTTTGGATTACAAAACCAGGGGGCGATAGGATGTATGATATTAATTCTGTTTTAAAAGCTCAGAAGGGAGATGATGGAGCATTTGTTGAACTAATGAGTTTGAGCCAGGAAGAGCTTTATAGAATTGCCTTTACTTATATGAAAAATGAGCAGGAAGCATTAGACATAGTAAGTGATACTGTTTATAAAGCTTACATGGGTATTAAAAAATTAAACAATCCTCAGTTTTTTCAGACCTGGATAATTAAGATACTAATAAACCAATGCATCAACAGATTGAAAGTCAGTAATAGGATTACTTATATTCGAGAGTATGATAAGATTGATATTAATGATGAATATGTACCGGATATTGATATGGAAATACCAAGAAATATAGATCTTTATAAGGCTATAGATAAACTGGACATCAAATCAAAAAGTATTATTATTCTAAGATATGCACAAGACATGACTATTCCTCAGATATCGGAAGTATTACAAATTCCTAAAGGGACTATTAAAGCAAATATATATAGGTCTCTAAAAAAATTAAAAAATGAATTGGGAGAGGGGTGCATATAAATGAATTATACATCTCAAAATGGTTTTGAACAAATAAAAATTCCAAATAAATTGAATGAGGTTGTATCAAATACAATAAAAAAGGCACAGAGGGACAAAAAGAAAAAGAAAGTAATCAGAATTATGATGAAATGCAGTGCAGCTGCAGCATCATTATTGATAATATTTATAACTTTAGCAAACTTTGTACCAACCTTTGCACAATCAATGAATAAGATTCCGATAATTGGTAAATTAGTGCAGTATTTTGAAATATATCATGACGATGGAATAAAGAAAGCAGTGGAGAACAATTTTGTGCAGTCTGCATCCTTAAAAGCTTCAGATAAAGGAATAATTACTTCTATAGATTCAGTAATTGCTGATAATAAAAAACTTATTATTACGTATAGTTTTACAATAGAAAAAGGTTATGATAATCTTCAGGAATTGCTTCCCGGCAAATTTTCTATTACTGATAAAGATGGCAGATTAATTTTGTCAAGTAGGGGGTGTGCTTCTGGTGTAAAGGAGTTATACAGTGATTCTACGGGTAAAATTGTCGACTTTGTTAGAATACTTGAAGTGTATACACATACTGGAGATAATTATGATAAGCCAGCTCCAGAATATTTAAATAAATTCAGGGCGAATGTTTTTCAATATGTTAGTAAAAATAATGATTTTGCAAAGACCAAAAAATCAACTGGGACAATTGAGCTTGAAGCGTTAGATGAAAATACAATTATTCCGGATGAATTAAATATTAAATTTACAAAGCTGACTGAAGCATATTATCAGCCAGATGATGAAGCTGTTAATCAAAAAAATACTAAAGTATTTACCAGAAAAGCATTTGTTGACAAACATAAAAGGGAGGCTGTAAATATAGATGGCTCATGGAATGTAAAATTAACCCTAGATAAGAAAATGAAGAATATAAAACCCAAAATTATCGAAAATGTAAACTATACTACAGGGGATATCATATTTTCCATTGACAAAATAGAAGCATTTCCTACAAAAGTCAATTTGAATATGTATATAGGAAGTAATGAAGGAAAAGAAATTGAATTCAATGGCTTTAAAAATGCTTATTTTATAGATGACAATGGTAAGAAGTATAATGGACTGCCTGGAAGTATTTATACTAATAGTAATCATAAATTGACTGTAAACTTTGAAAGTTTCTATTTTGATAGTCCTAAAGAACTATATTTGATTATTGATGGATTTAAGTATTGCTATAAATCTGATGATAATATTAAAAGTGTTGATAAAGTAAAAATTAAAATTAAATAAGTCAAAACATCCATAATAAAAGTACTTTAAAAAAATAAAAGCTGTGGGATTATATCTCATAGCTTTTTTGGGCATATTAATAGAGAAAAAATATGAAGGGAGAGTTAAAAATGTCAAATCAGGTGGTGCAGGAAAAAACTAACAGACTTATAGATGAAAAGAGTCCATACCTTCTGCAGCATGCTCATAATCCGGTAAACTGGTATCCCTGGGGAGATGAAGCTTTTGAAAAAGCAAAGCTAGATGATAAGCCCATATTTTTAAGCATAGGATACAGTACCTGCCATTGGTGCCATGTTATGGAAAGGGAAAGTTTCGAGGATAATCAAGCTGCTGAGGTTTTAAATAAATATTTTATATCAATAAAAGTAGACAGGGAAGAAAGACCGGATATTGACCACATATACATGACAGTATGTCAGGCACTTACAGGCAGCGGCGGCTGGCCCTTAACTATTATTATGACTCCCGATAAAAAACCATTTTTTGCAGGAACTTATTTTCCAAAAAATGACAGAATGGGAATGATGGGTCTTATTTCAATTCTGGAAAGTGTAAGAAAGGCATGGGCTGACAACCGGGACCAGCTGCTAAGTTCAAGCAGCCAGATTTTAAGCCTGATAAAGCAGCAGGACAATATATCCGGCAAGGAATTAAGCTCTGATGTAATTCAGGAAGCCTTTTCCCAGTTTGAATATGATTTTGACAAGGTATATGGGGGCTTTGGAGATGCTCCTAAATTTCCAACACCCCACAATTTAAGCTTTCTCTTAAGGTACTGGTATAAAACAAAGGATAAAACTGCACTGGAGATAGTTGAAAAGACACTGGATTCCATGTACAGAGGAGGTATATATGATCATATTGGGTTTGGCTTCAGCAGATACTCCACAGACAGAAAATGGCTGGTTCCCCATTTTGAAAAAATGCTTTATGATAATGCACTTTTAGCAATTGCATATTTAGAAACTTATCAAATAACCAAAAACAAAAAATATTCGGATGTTGCTCTGCAAATATTTACTTATATATTAAGAGATATGACATCAGAAGAGGGGGGGTTTTTTTCAGCTGAGGATGCAGATTCAGAAGGTGAAGAAGGAAAATTCTATGTCTGGTCAGATGATGAGATAAAGCTTGTTTTAGGGAATCAAGAAGGAAATAAATTCTGCGAATATTTTAATATAACACCTAAAGGAAATTTTGAGGGTAAAAATATACCTAACCTGATTAATTCACATATAAAAGAAACGGATCAGGAATTTATAAAAAGCTGCAGGGGAAAATTATTTAAATACAGGGAAAAAAGAATACACCCCTATAAGGATGATAAAATCCTGACCTCATGGAATGGTCTTATGATTGCCGCTATGGCAATAGGGGGAAGGGCCCTTGGAAATAATGAATATATAATAGCTTCTGAAAAAGCAGCATCCTTTATTTTTAAAAATCTTATACGTAAAGATGGAAGGCTTCTGGCCAGATACAGGAGCGGAGATGCAGCATTTCCTGCTTATATTGATGACTATGCTTTTTTAATCTGGGGACTTATTGAATTATATGAAACTACATATAATTCTGAATACCTGCAGAAGGCTGTGAATTTAAATAATGATCTAATTAAGTATTTCTGGGACAGCCAAAATGGGGGCTTATTTGTTTATGGAAGCGACAGTGAACAGTTAATAACAAGGCCAAAGGAGATTTATGACGGGGCAACGCCTTCAGGTAATTCCGTATCAGCACTAAACTTTTTGCGGTTAGCACGATTAACAGGAATGTATGATTTGGAAGAAAAAGCTTTGGAGCTTCTTAAGTCATTTGGGAAAAGCATTGAAAGTTACCCGAAAGGTCATTCCTATGCCTTAACAGCATTGTTATTTATAAATTCTCCAGGTAAAGAAATAGTTATAGCCTCAGACAATATTAATGAGGAGACTAAGAAGATGACTGGCATAATTAATGAGGAATTCAGGCCTTTTGCTGTCTCCCTGCTTTATACCGCTGAAACAAAAGATATAGAAAATTTAGTTCCGTTTATAACTGATTATAAATCTGTTAATGGTAAGCCTGCTGCCTATGTATGTGAAAAATTCTCTTGTCAGGCACCGGTTACAGATAGCGGATCATTTAACAAAATGCTTATTGAATGATAAGGTTAAAAATGTCTTTCACCTTACTTAAAAAGAGTTCATATTTGGCATAAGTTAGTTAAATCATAGAATTTAGGCATCTAAAGGTGTTGACAAAGGGTCGAATGTTAAATTATAATTAAAGATATTAAAATTTAATACAAATTCTATGATTGTGAAAGTATTAGATAAATGAAACTCAAAGAGAGCAGGGAAAGGTGAAAGCCTGCAGGAATTTTATCTTAAGAAGAGAGCACAGGAGAAGCCTATCGGAGTTTAGTATGATAGGACGCAAAATAGCGTTATATTTTTGAGTGGACTTTGAGTCAACTAGAGTGGTACCGCGGATACACCCGTCTCTTTATGAGATGGGTTTTTTTTATTTATAGAAATTTGTGAAAAAATTTCTATAAATAAAAAAAAGATGGGTGCAGGGAAGGTACTTCCCGCTGGTTTCAGGAGGGTGCTCAGGCACTTGAGGGCCGCCTTAGGGAACCTAAGGTTCCCTAGCGAAATCGATGCTAATCGATATTTTTATTATAAAAAAGGAGATGGAGTAATGGATTATAAAGAATTAGTAGCAGCAAGATTAAAAGAATATTTAGACATGGAGATTACAGATATAATCTCTCTTATAGAAATACCCCCTAAGCCTGAAATGGGAGATTATGCTTTTCCATGTTTTCAGCTGGCAAAGACCTTCAGGAAAGCACCAAATATGATATCTAAAGAATTAGAAGAGAAAATCAATAAGGAAGGCTTTGAAAAAATATCAGCCTTAGGACCTTATATTAACTTCTTCATGGATAAGGGAGTATATGTTAAAAATACAGTAGATGAAATACTTAATTTAAAAGAAAAGTATGGAACATCGAATATTGGAGCAGGAAAGAATATAACAATAGACTATTCTTCGCCAAACATTGCAAAGCCTTTCCATATAGGACATTTATCCACAACAGCTATTGGAAATTCTCTATATAAGATACTTCAGTCACAGGGTTATAACTGCATAGGCATAAATCATATAGGAGATTGGGGAACTCAGTTTGGAAAGCTTATCGTAGCTTACCATAAATGGGCTGATGAAGAAAAGCTGGAGAAGGATCCTATAAATGAACTTCTTAGGATATATGTAAAATTCCACGAAGAAGCAGAAAAAGATCCCGGCTTAAATGATATGGCAAGGGCACATTTTAAGAACTTAGAGGATGGAAAAGAAGAAGAAACAGTTCTATGGAAGAAATTTAAGGAACTTTCCTTAAGGGAATTTAACAGAATATATGATTTATTAGGAGTTAAATTTGATTCCTTTAACGGAGAAGCTTTCTATAACGATAAAATGGATCCAATAGTTCAGCTTCTTCAGGAGAAAGGACTGTTAGTTGACAGTAACGGAGCTAAGGTTGTTATGCTGGATGAATATAACATGCCTCCCTGCATAATAAAAAAGTCAGACGGAGCTACCATATATGCAACCCGTGACCTGGCAGCTGCTAAGTACAGAAAGGATACCTATGATTTTTACAAAAACATTTATGTATTTGGAAATACCCAGGCTCTTCACTTCAGACAATTCAGCACAGTACTTAAAAAAGCAGGCTTCAAATGGGCTGATGATATGGTTCATGTTGGCTTTGGCTTAGTTAAGCTGGCAGATAAGAAGCTGTCCACAAGGCACGGAGATGTAGTATTTCTTGAAGAACTGCTGCATGAATCCATAGCTAAGACGCTGGAGATAATAAATGAAAAGAATCCAAATCTTGAGAACAAGGAAGAGGTTGCAAAGAAGATAGGAGTTGGAGCTGTAATATTCTCAAATCTTAAAAACAGCCGCGAAAAGGACATAATATTCAAATGGGAAGATGTATTATCCTTTGAAGGAGAATCAGGCCCTTATGTCCAGTATACCTATGCAAGAGGAAGGAGCATATTAAGAAAAGCAGACGTGGGTTTTGAGGATGCAGACTTAACTCTGTTGGACAGCTTTGAGGAATTTGAACTGGTTAAGCTGCTTGGAAGCTATAAGAAATGGATTGATTTATCCATAGAAAAATATGAACCATCAATGATTACCAGATATACTCTGGAAGTAGCTAAAGCATTCAATAAGTTCTACAATGCAAAGGGTATATTAAATGCTGACACAGAGGTTAAAAAAGCAAGACTTTGCCTGGTTGAAGCAACCGATATAGTTATAAAGAGTGCTTTAGGCTTAATCGGCGTAGAAACAGTAGAGAAGATGTAGATTATATATTTTAATAATAAAGCTGCAGGAATCCTGCAGCTTTACTTATCTGATTTTTCTTTATAATAAGGGCAGTGGGAGGAGCAGCTTCCGCAGTTACACTTCCCCTTTGACCTATTTTTTATATTTCTATAAATAATATATACTGATAATAATATTATCAATACAGTTATAATTATTTCAGCCAAAATATCACCTCATTTAAAATCCAAGTAATTTACCTATATTAAAAAATAACATTGATACAAAATATGCTGTGCAAAGCTGATAAATTATTGAGAAAGCAGCGGTTTTATTTCCATATTCCTTTTTCATGGTAGCCACAACAGAAACGCAGGGGGTATACAGCAGCACAAATACTAAGAAAGAATAAGCAGATAATGGAGTAAAATGCATTGGAAGTACAGTAGTCAGTGAGCTTCCGTATATAACTGCCAGTGTTCCAACTATAACTTCCTTTGCCATAAATCCGGTAAGAAGTGCTACTGCATTTTGCCAGCCGGCAAATCCCAGCGGAATAAATATAGGAGAAATCATCTTTCCAATATAAGATAAGAAGCTGCTTTCAATATCAGTAAATCCATAAGGACCAAAATTTGATAATAACCAAACTATAACTGAAGCTGCAAAAATAATAGTTCCTGCTTTTTTCAAAAATCCCTTTCCTTTTTCTACCGTATGTAAAACAAGATTTTTTAGTTCTGGCATTTTATATTCAGGAAGTTCTATTATAAAAGGATCTTCCTCCTTCTTGAATATAGTATTCTTAAATATAATCCCAATAAGAAAAGCTACTAATATTCCCAAAATATATAATGAAAATACAACTTGAGTTTCCTTTCCTTTAAAAAACAGTGATGCGAACAGAGCGTAAACTGGAAGCCTTGCATTACAGGACATAAGAGGAACGAGTAGTGCCGTCATTTTTCTGTCTTTTTCACTCTCTAAAGTTCTTGTAGACATAATTGCAGGAACAGAGCAGCCGAAGCCAACGATCATAGGAATAAATGCCTTTCCAGATAGTCCCATCCTTCTCATTAATCTGTCCATAATAAATGCGGATCTGGCCATATAGCCGCTGTCTTCTAAAAATGATATTCCAAGAAATAAAGTTAAAATAATAGGCAGAAATACAATAACTGAGCCGACACCTGATATTATTCCATTAATTATAAGCGATTTAAACCAGGGGGATGAGCTGCTCAGAAGTCCCTCGAATAAAGGAACCACATAATCTGAAATAAGCTGGCTTAAAAGCAGCTGGAGGGGCGTACCCACCCAGGAAAATGTTAGTTTAAATATAAGGAACATAATTGCAATGAAAATAGGGTATGCCAAAAATTTGTTTAGTATTATTTTATCTATCTTATCAGATATACTGCTTTCTTCATTATAATCATATTTTATACAATCTTTTAATATTAATGAGATATAATTATATATTTCCTTATCATCCTTGGAATGATAATCATTCTCAATACCTGGTCTTAAAAAAATACCCTCTTTTATAAATTGGGTGACTTCATTTATTCCAGTGCCCTTGGAAGCTGAAATTTGTATTATTTTCACATTCAGCCTTTTTTCTAATAGCTTCGTGTCTATCCTCATGCCTTTTTTATCAGCTACATCTATCATGTTCAGAAGGAGCAGCAAGGGCTTATTAAATTTTTTCAGCTGAAGCGTAAGATAAAGGTTTCTCTCCAGTTTTGAAGAGTCAACTATATTAATTATTAAGTCGCAATCGTCTGACTCTAAAAATTCCTTTGATATTTTTTCTTCATTGGAGAATGTGTCCATGGCATATATGCCTGGCAAATCAACAATCTTAATGTCTTTATCCAGGTAACCTTCTTTTTTTTCCACCGTTACCCCTGCCCAGTTTCCTACATATTGATTTAAACCGGTTAAGACGTTAAAAAGAGAAGTTTTACCAACGTTCGGATTTCCTAAGAGTGCTGCAGTAATCATCTTATGACTCACTTAAGAAAATGTTCTTTGCATCATCTTTTCTTATTGCTAAATTAAAGCCTCTGAAGTTTATAATCATTGGATCTCCCAGAGGAGCCATTTTAATTACTTTAACATCAGTTCCCGGAGTGCAGCCTAAGGCGAATAACCTTTTCGTAAGTGCCCTGTTTCCCTGAACAGAATGAACCTGTCCTTTTTGTCCTGGTTTTAATTCTGATAAACTCATAATGACCTCCTATTAATTGGTTTTAATATTTGTATCATCAATTGATAATAATTCTCAATCTCAATATAACATGGATTAAAAGTAATTGCAACTAGTTATTTCGGTGATATCGTTTACTGTTGTAAAATTTATTGAAAATATATTTTTACTGTATAAGACAAGCCCTATTCGGAAATGATATAGGTATTATTTTCAAGGAGGGCTTTTATGTATAATTTAGTTTCTGAAGGAATAAATGCTAGAAAATTAAATAAAATTATATGTCCTCACTGCCAAAGTCAAGAGATAGTTAAATATGGATTTTATAAAAAAGAGCAGCGTTATAGGTGTAAAGATTGTGGGAAAACCTTTAATCCATACACTGGAACACTTCTTAACTGGTCTCATTATAAGAATAAGTGGGCGGCTTTTATAGAAACTATGGGGGAGGATATGTCCCTTCGAGAAGCGGATAAGGCTAT
>JBAXYJ010000025.1:0-18554 GCA_041670885.1 Clostridiaceae bacterium | reverse complement strand
GACAGTGCATTATATATTGGAAGAGAGGTACTGGCAGGTCCTGCAAGATTAAAGGACTACTTTGATATGGGGAAGGTTCCCGGAAAGGTATATAATTGAAGAAAATCCTTTATAAAAAATGTTTAAATAATGCAGCCTTATCTTGATATCTGAAGATAAGGCTTTTATTGGTGCGCCTAAATTTACTATAATAAAATATTTTCATATCATAGAGTAAATCCTCATATAATTGAGTGGACATGATATAATATTTTTAGAAAAGGAGCCTTTATGGATTTTGAGTTGTTACGAGAGGACCTAATGAATTATTTTGGAACAGCAGGTATGATGGAAGAAGTTATCGCTGCCCAAAATGCATCAGATGAAGAATTGATAAAAATTGCTTATATGTGGGATTTTAAAATAGATATATACTTACAAAGGGAGATAAATAAATGGATGAGAAGCTAACTTTTTTAGATTTTGAAACTACTGGATTTAGGATGAATAGGGCGGTATCTTTAGGAATTGTTCATTATAAAAACAAAATACGTATTTCCGAAAAATATTATTTAATAAACCCTATGGAACAGATTGAGCCAATGGCCCAGCGTATACATGGAATATCTTTTGAAGATATTATGGATGAACCCACATTTTCAGATTTGTGGCATGAAATTTCTAAGTATATTGAAGGATGTACTATTATTGCTCACAATGCGCAATATGATATAAGAGTCCTTATGGGGGAGCTTAGAAGGTACCATATTGAATGTAAGAACTTTGATGTAATATGCACCTGTGAAAATGCAAGAAAATTGCATCTTCCCGTGCCAAATAATAAATTGGACACTTTATGCCGCTATTTTCATTTAAATACCGGAAATCATCATAATGCACTTGATGATACAATTGCCTGCGAAAATCTTTATTTTTGTCTAAGAAATGTTGGCGGGAATCTGTTAAAAAGAGCATAAACTAAGAAGTAAAAGCAAATTAAGTAATTCAATGGCATTATTCCACATATCACTCAGCAGACAACAAGAAAAAAATATTAATTAAGGCTGCCTGAAAAATTTTAGGCAGCCTTATAAAAAGGAAAGACTTACTTAGCTGTTATTCGTTTCATTGCTAATGTTACAGCATTAAATAAAATAGATGCAGATATTGTATTTAAAATAGCTGCAGGGATTACCACTGTTGCAACTAGAGCTGAAAATGGAGCTGGAAGCCCTGCAAGAAAAAGGGCTGTTAGCAGAAATGCAAATCCGCTGAATAGGGTTCCCATCAGAGAAATTATAATTATTTTAATTCCGCCAGCCAATTTATCGCCTAATACTTTTATCATAATAAAAACGAAATTACAGGTTAAAACCTTGTCTATTAAAATAGGAACTTGTCCACCAGGGAATGTAGTAGTCATAGCAGCTATAATACCGGAAGCAAGTCCAATTACCAGTGTTAATTTATAATCATCTGCAAATATAATAGCAATAAACATCATGGAAAGCATAAAATCAGGCTTCATGCCCATTAAAATTGGAGGAGTTATCTGCCGAAGCATTAAACCTACAGCCAAAAGTAATGAAGAAATTAGTAATTTTCTTAAATTCATAATATATCCTCTCCTTAAATTAAAATAGTTAAGTATATTTAAAACTAGGACCGCCTAAAAAATTTCAGGCAGTCTTTATAAAAGGGAGGCTTACTTAGCAGCAGCTTTCTTCATTGCCAGTGTTACAGCATTAAATAAAACTGTTGTAAATACTGTGTTTAAAATAGAAGCTGGGATTACAACTGTCAGGACTAAAGCTAAAAATGGAGCAGGAAGTCCTACAAGAAATAATGCAGATAATAAAAATGCAAAGCCGCTGAAGAATGTACCAAGAATAGAAACTATTATAATTTTAACTCCGCTTTGCAGCCTGTTTCCCATTACCTTTATCAGTATAAAAACAAAATTGCAGGTCAGTATCTTGTCTATTATATTTGGAAACTGTCCACCTGGAAATGTGGTGGTCATGGCTGTCAGAATACCGGCAGCCAGCCCAATTACCAGTGTCAGCTTATAATCATCTGAAAAAAGTATTGCAATAAACATCATTGAAAGTAAAAAATCAGGCTTCATACCCATTAATAAGGGTGGGGTTATCTGATGAAGCATTAAACCTACAGATAGAAGTAATGAGGATACTAATAATTTTCTTAAATTCATAATAAAACAACTCCTTAAAATTTAATAAATTTTCACCTGGATTTAAAATTAATGACCTTCACAAAATAACCACACCTCCTTTTACAAAAATAAAAAAGCTCCATCCTAAATACATAGGACGAAGCTTACTCCGCGGTACCACCTAAATTTACTAAAAAGTACAACTCTTCAGATACTAACATATCTTATCCCTTTTAACGGCGGGAACTCCGGTGAACACTACTTTAATTAATTTCGTTTCACTTCTAAAAGGTCCATTCACTATAGATTATTGTACCGGGTTTCACCAAGGCCGGCTCTCTGTGACTTAAATCTAAGGCTACTCTTCCTTCTCAATGAATTTAAAGAATATTTATTTGTTTTTAATAGTATAGTATGAATAAATTAAAATGTCAACCTTCAATTTTCGAAAAAAATATTTTTTCTGATTGTTTTTCAAAAAAATATAATAACTTAAAACATAATTAAAATTTACTTTAACTATGTTTTTAATTATAGTCTTAGTCTTGGTTCTGATGGAGGATATTAAGTACCTGCTGATTATGATAGTTTTTTTCTCTGTAATAAATTTATTGGTGCTTAATGCTGATATTTTTAATATTTATAAAATTATGAAATATACTCTTTTCTATAAGGTATAATATATATATGGGTATATTAAGCTAAATATGAGATTAGATTTATACGGTGAGTTAGAGGAATACTGCTGTTATAAGTGAAAATATTTTATAAAATAGTCAGGGGGTATAAAATGAAAAGTGATTATTTTACATTCAAAGGTAATGAAAACGTCGAGATTTATGTCTACAGATGGTCTCCGGAAGGTGAAATAAAAGGAGCAGTGCAGATTGCCCATGGCATGGCAGAAACTGCAAAAAGATATGAAAGATTTGCAGAGTTTTTAACAAACAGCGGGTATATAGTTTATGCAAATGACCACAGAGGGCATGGAAATACTGCAAAATCCCTGGACAAGGTAGGGATATTAGGAGACAAGGATGGCTTTGATCTTTTAGTTCAGGACATGCATCAGCTTCTTAATATTATAAAAAAGGAAAATGCAGATAAACCAGTATTCCTTTTAGGGCACTCCATGGGATCATTTTTATCTCAAAAGGCAATAATGGACTTTGGAACTGAGTACAAGGGAATTATACTATCTGGATCAAATGGAAAACAGGGGCTTATGTTAAAATTTGCAAAACTTATTGCAAACAGAGAAGCTAAAAAGTATGGCAGAGAATATAGAAGCAAAAAATTAAATGATTTGAGTTTTGGAAGTTATAATAATGCATTTAAGCCTAATAGAACTGAATTTGACTGGCTTTCAAGCGATACAGATGAGGTAGATAAATACGTAAAAGATCCATATTGCGGTAGTATATTTACTGCAGGATTTTATCAGGACTTTTTAACAGGATTAATGCAAATAGAGGACAAGGCTAGGTTGGGGACTGTCCCCAACGGACTTCCCATACTTTTAATGTCGGGAGATAAGGATCCCGTAGGCAGGGCCGGTAAAGGGGTGAAAATACTTTACAACACATACAAGAGCCTGGGTGTTAAGGACTTAACCATAAAATTATACAAAGATGGAAGGCATGAAATGTTAAATGAGAAAAACAGAGATCAGGTTATGAATGACGTACTAGCCTGGATTAATAACCATAATTAAAAGCGATCATTGTGATCGCTTTAATTTTTGTTTTTATAATTTAAATTTATTTAGCTTACGGCAGCTGTTAACAGAAAAACATCTTTGTAAGTTTAATCAGAAATGCATCAGAATGGTTTTGAGCTTCTATGTTTGCTTTTTTAGGGTCTCTATCCCTGATTGCATAAGCAATACCTTGCAGTGAATGATGAAACCACTGAGGATCATCTATTACGTACCTGATATGGAGAAGAAACCTGGCTATTTCAGAGTTTACATCTTCCGATAATGAAGTCAACAGCTCGTTTTTTGAGATTTCAGCTATTCTCTTATGAAATACCTGGTCAGCCTGAATTATTTTTGAATACTCAGTTTTTGTATCATAGCTTTCCATTTCTTTAACTATAGTTAATATGTCTTTTATTTCAGCATCTGTTGCTCTTACAGAAGCAAGTTCAGATGCCAATGCTTCCAGGCTCTTTTTTACTTCATATGCATTTTTTATATGTTTAAGATCTATCTGAGATACATAAATACCAACTCTTGGTATGAAATTAACCCAGTTTTTTTCGGAAAGTTTTAGCAGAGCTTCTCTTATAGGTGTTCTGGAAACCTTAAACTCCTCTACTAAATCCTTCTCGTTAATAAGCTCTCCTGGCTTATATTGAAGATCAATTATTCTTCTTTTTAATTCCTTATAAATATATTCACTGGAACCTTCCAAATTTATCCCCTCTTTTATTGTTAAATTTGAAATTTCATAATAAATGAATTGGGAAAGCTGATATAAACCAAATATAATCTTGATATATCAATTATAAATTAGGTGATTTAATTCGTCAATATTATTACTTACATAGAATTATTAGTGAAAAACATATCACGGTACTATTAACTTAATATAATAAATGAATTATTTTGCTGTACAATTCATTTAATATATTAACGCCCTGGAAATATTTTTTGGTATGTTTTCATATACCCATTTAGCATCTTCCATTGATAATCTGATACAGCCATGGGAAGCCTTTATGCCTAGCTTGTCCAACTCACTTTGGATGATATTACCGCTTTTATCACAAGGAATAGAATGAAATAGATAAGCGCCATGAAATCTTACCCAGTAATAGGCTCCTTCTTCATATTTATCGCTGTAAAAGTAATTTCCTCTGTCAGTAATTTTAAATTTGCCTTCTGGTGTTTCATATCCTGCCATACCTGAAGAACATAACATTGTTTTTATTAGTTTATTATTTTTATAAACATAAACATGTTGATATTCTAAGTCAACTAATAGCTTATATACCCCTCTGATTGTCTTTAATAAATCTTTGCTTTTACTTTCATGAAATTGACCTTGTATACTGTAATCACAAGATTCCATAAGATTTTTTGCTTCGGTATTCTGGCTATCTAAAGAAAGAACATTCTGCAATATAATTTTAGCTTGCTGAAAGTTAAGTTTATCTATATAATTTTTAGCTTCAATTACTTTTTCCCTGGAAATCAGAGATATACATTCTTGCCTTTTATTATTCGCATCCTCAAAATTACTAATCGAGCTAAAGATTTCAATAGCCTTATCATATTCTTTATTTTTCATAAGATTTATTGCAGAATTATATTTAATCTCATCTCTAATTAATTGAGCAGAAGTCTTTATTTTATCTTCTATATCTGAATTATTCTTAAAGGAGGAAGCTTCCTTATATGATTTTAAAGCATTGCTGTAATTTTTCTGAGCAAGAAATACATTACCCTTTTTAAAATTATAATCATATTTTAATGAATTTATTTTAATATAAGCAAATAACGAAATAGAGACTATTAACATTGATATTAATGGTAATATGATCTTTTTCATGATAACCCCCTAAGAAATAACTTCATTTATGTATGCTAACATATTAATGCATCATAGTAAAGCTATATTGTAAACTGTATGATAAAAAATTATATAATACAGAGTTATAGTAAATCTGGTATAATATTTTAAGCATTGTATCTTTATAGGTTATCCTGATAATTTTACTGTATAATAACAAAAATATAAATTGATTAAATTAGGAATTGTATATGAGGTTGAAAATGATTATTAAAATAAATAACAAACCAATATCTGTTGAAATTAAGTATAGCCGCAGAAAAACTGTATATTTGAGGATTGTTTCACAGGATAGTATAGAAATCAGATCACCATTTGGTATAAATAATAAAAAATTATTGGATTTTATTATAAGGAACCAAGTTTGGATAATAAATGAACTAAATGAAGCTAGTATAAATACAAAAGTTCGGTTATATAAAGATGGAGAGGTGTTTTTCTATCAGGGACAGGTATACACCTTAAAAGTACATATTGGGCACAATGATTTTGTTCTTATCGATAAATCAGATAATACAATTAATATAAAGTGTAAGTATAGTAAAGATGTAAAAGACGTTTTAATAAAATGGTATAAAGCTCAGGCAGGTTATTACATTAAGGAAAGAGTAAATTATTATCAGAATGTTATTGGGGTTAGATCAGATAAAATCAGCATAAAAAATCAGAAGACTTTATGGGGCAGCTGCAGCACAAAGAAAAATTTAAATTTTAACATGAGATTAATTATGATGCCTCATCATGTTGTAGACTACGTTATAGTACATGAGCTTTGCCACTTAATTCATTTTAACCATTCAAAAGAATTTTGGGGAAAAGTAGAAGAGATAATTCCTGATTATATAGAGACAAGAAAGTACCTCAAACAAAATGGGGTCAACTATTATTTATAGACTAAAGTAAAAGAAAAATTAAAGCAGCAGAGTAATATATTATGGCATAATACCAAATTATACATAAATAAAGAGAACCTACATTTTTTTGCGAATGTAGGTTCTCTATATATTAATTGATGGGGATAGCATTAACTTTGAATATTATAATCATCTAATAACCAGCGGCCGTTAATATTTATAGCCTGAAAAGAATAATTTTGCTTTTTTAAACTAATTATTTTTCCCTTGTTCTGCCTTATGGTTTCATATACCTTAATGGTAGCAGAATTATTATTAAATTTTATATCATTGAATTCAGCAGATGCTGTATTTTGGCTTAAATCTGAGTTATCTATTTTTAGCTTAGCTACGTATTTATATAAGCTGCTGTCTTTTTCTATAAAACGAAATACACCAGTATTCCCTCTGTTAATATAATCATCTAAATAGTATTGATAACAGTATAATAAATGCCTCATTAGAAGTTTTTTTTCTATTTGAGTTTTATTATTTATGCTGCCAGTAGAAACTTTTTTAATATATGCATTGGTATCTAATTTATATGTTCCTTTATCTTTTACAAAAATTAAATTTTTAGTTAAACTACCATAATAAGCATTATCAACATTTAAATCAAAAGTAAAACTTGTGTTATCTGTAAGTCTTATAAAGAAATTATTAGTATTACTTAATTTATTTACCTGAATTATGTAGGATAATTGCCTTAAATATTCCTTTTTTATAGCTTCATTTAGTTGTTGATTACTATATAAGGTACAATCTGTAGTTAATTTGGATATATCATTAATACTTCCTTTATTCATTAATGTGATAAAATTTTTTGTAACTGATGTCTTAGGTTTAATATAGCAATAATTAATAAACAGCAATAAAATCACAAAAAATAATACAGTTTGAAGTACAGGTTCTTTAGGAGTTTTGTTATTAAAGAAGTTAAAAAGTTTTCTTTTGATTTTCAGTTCTATCTTTCCATTCTCAATTTTACTACCGGTTCCCATTTAATAACTCCTTTTTGCTTAAAAATGTAATTAGTAAGGTTCTACAGCAGGTATTGTGGCTTTGTCAATGAGTTTGATGCCATTAATCGTTTTAATAATAATTATATTCATTTTAAAGGAGGCAATGAATTTAAAATTCTTATTTTTAGGTTATTAACAATTATTGGAGTAATAATTGTTATATGGGGCTCTGGGAATAAACTCAGCTTATCAAAAGAATACGCTTTAGTGCTCTTTTAATATTTATTGCTGAAGTATGCTATGGCATTTATACAGTTGTTTCAAAAAAGTTATCCTTTAAATATACAAATTGTAAACTTATGACATATTTTTGGCAATTACAACTCTTTATCTATACCTATATCATTTAAACAGGTAATTAAGTATAACATTACTACAATACCTGCAGTAGCCTGGTTAAGTATCATATTTTCAGGTGTATTTGCAATCTGCATTTGCTGGCAATTATACCTGGATATTGGCAGTGAAAAAATTGGAAGCAATAAAACTTAAATATATAATAGTATTTACTTGATATTTGGACTTATAGCATCTTTTTAATTTTTGCTTGAAAGATTATAAATATAATACAAGTTGTTTTAGCTGCTATAGTTTTAATTAGTTTATATGCTAGATTTTCAATAAGCTAACATATGAAACTATCTATAATTTTTTCATAATTTGTATTAGTAGTCATCAAATCGTAGCCTTTATTGCAAAGTCTGGATAAATAAGATGGAGATATATTATTAAAGTAGACAGCAGCATCAGAATAGGATATGTTAGATAAACATCTTATAATAAAAATACAAATAGATTTATATATTGTATCTTTTTTTGCAAAATAAGGATGTTTAGATAACTTATCAATAATTTTAGCTGGGTCCATGTCTCTTTTAACATCATCAAATCTATCCTTATTAAAAGAATTATTAATTCCAAAAGAATTTTCATTTATTACAAACTTATCTTTGATTTGTGATTCAATAATATCTTCACTAACTTTAACTAATTTATCAAAGGAAAAGTCATCATAATGACTTGGATAAAGCTTCTTTATAAACATACAATAGGTTTCTTTAGTCTTGTTAATATTTTTGTAGAATTCATTTCCCTGGTAATAATAATTAAGCAAAAAATCTTGATCAATTATTTGATATTTATCTTTAAACTTATTTGCATATATTCCAAAAGATGAAAAGGGATATTCCTCAACTCTCCTTGTATAACTTTCTATATCCTTAGGATTATTATGGATATATGCGGACATAATTAATATACCTTTATTGTCATGGGCTATCTTACTTTCGAATCTGCTGGAAAAAACATGCCCTTTTCTTTTGTATTTTTTATTATAGTACTGTGCATAACATTGATTTATCGAATGCATTACCTTGCTTATATCTGCACAATTTGGATTAATCAGAATATGAAAATGGGTAGTCATAATACAATATGCGAAAATTTTAACCTTATATATATATTTGTATTTTTTTATTAGATAAAGAAAGTATTCTTTGTCCTGATCATCATTGAATAAATTTATCTCATACATCCCGTGCTGATATATGTGATATATAGCATTAGCTAGTTTTAATCTTGCCTTTCTTGCCATGACATCCTCCGAATATAATATCATCGTTACCTAATATATAAAACGAGGCTGAATCTACACAAAATAAAATTTGGCATCCTTACTCCTTTAAGCAGGAGAAAGGATTATTTCTATATTCAATTTTACATTCAGATGTGGTTATAAATTATATTATCGATAGAGCCTCGCTTACATTAAATAAGTATTAGCCAATATTATTAATAATATACACAATAATATATAATTTCTTTAAAAAATAAAATTTATATTATTTAATAAATAAAAACCATATCTACTAAATTAAGTTTTTTAGAGAATTATCAAATGTATCAGGATAATTTTACTTAAAAAAGGACCCAAACGGTCCTTTATGATTAAAGATTAATGCAATTGCTTATATAATTTTAAAATGATAAGTTGTAGATGCCTTATATGTTTCACCTGGATTTAGAATGTTAGAAGGCACGTTTTTCTGATTAATTGCATCAGGATAGTACTGGGTTTCTAAACATAGTGCGGACCTGTCCCTGCTCTTTAATCCGTTAAAATAAGTATAATTATTTGTTATTGAATTTCCGGTATATAATACAACGCTTTTCTGATCTGTTGTTATCTCTAATATTCTTCCGCTCTTTCTATCACAAATAGAAATTTCTGTATCTTTATCCTTATTTAATATGAAAGGATGATCGTAGCCATTTCCATTTTTCAATTGCTGGTTGTCTTCGTTTATACCTGTCCCCACCATTTTTGGCTTTCTGAAATCAAAGGGAGTACCACCTACAGACAGTACATTTCCAGTTGGTATTAAATCCTGGTCCAGCTCAAATATTTTATCCGCATTTATTGTAAGGTAATGGGAGTATATATCCTCTTTGTAATTTCCGCTTAAATTGAAATAACTATGGTTTGTCATATTTATTATTGTTTTTTTATCTGTATCAGCAGTATAGGATATTTTTAACTCATTATTATTATTGAAGGTGTAAAGAACCTTTATGTTCATATTTCCGGGGAACCCATTTTCCATGTCCTTACTGAAGTAACTAAGTTCTACACCAATAAAATCAGATTGATTAATTTCCTTAACATTCCATATTACTCTGCTTAAACCTTTAAATCCGCCGTGAAGACTATGTTTTCCACAATTTTTTTCCAAAGTATAAAAATTATTATCTATTTTAAAAGAAGAATTTGAAATACGGCCTGCAATTCTGCCAACTGCTGCACCAAAATAGCAAGTATTATTTTCATAATCTTTAGGATTAGGCAGGCTTATGACAACATTTTCCAGTTTGCCGTCTTTATCCGGTACATATATTTCATTTATAATACCTCCATAATTAATTATACTAACAAAGGAGTTAGTATCATTTATAAGCTTGTACTTATATATTGGACCGCCGTCACTTAGGTTGCCAAAATTACTTTTTACAATTTGCATTTAAATCACTCTCCTATAAAATCCTTACTTAATTATATATCAGTAATTAAAATTAATCATAAATTTCCTGCAATATCATAAGTTAAATTGAATTGTTCACTAATTAAATAACAAAATCAGTCATATATATTAGTAAATAGAATAATTGTAAAGGAGAATTTAATTGATAGAAGAAATAAAAGTATTTAAAAACATAATAATTAGCTCAGACCAGCAGGATTATTTATTTATCATAGACGAATTAATTAAATCTGGAAAAAAATTATTTATTTATAAACTGGAAATTAACCAGGGACAGATTCTAAATGACAGTACCAGGGACAGAGAAAAACAAGATATGTTTGTTAAATATAACAGTTTAGAATATATAGGGAAAGAATACAGAATTACTTCTTTATATGATGAGTTTACAAATAATATAAGAATAATAAACAGATTATGTATTAAAAATAACACTAAGGTGGTTTTTGCTGGAGATCTAAATAATAAAGAAGAAGTAGACAAGTTTTTGCTAAATTTAATTCTTGAAATATATAATGAAGGTAATTGATGTAATTCAAAGTTGAGACCTGTCCCTGCATGTCTCAATTTGATATAATGAGATTATGAAAAGTTTTTATGAGGAGATATGCTTATGAATTTATATGAAATCAGGGAAAATATACAAAAAATTGCCGAAGCCATATCCGCTGTTTTAAATGTTGATGTAACGATTTGCGATAATAAGCTTATAAGAATTGCAGGGACAGGTCTTTACAAGGAAAATATAGGGAATAAAATAAATAATAATTCAGCCTTTGGGTACACTATGGAAACGGGAAATAGCTATATTATTGAAAATCCAAGAGAGAATATGGCTTGCCTGTATTGTGAAGAAAGAGATAAATGCAAGGAAAGTGCTGAAGTAGCCTCCCCTATATTTTATAATAAGGAAGTAGCAGGGGTTATTGGTCTTGTTGCATTTCAGGAAAATCAGAAAAAAGAAATTCTAAAAAATGAAAGAGAACTGCTTCAATTTCTAAATAAAATGGGGGAATTGATAGTCCTGAAGCTTATAGATCATGAAAAGTCTGAGAAAATAAATCTGTTGGCGGCTGAGCTTAGTGAGGTTATTAATATTTTTGACAGCGGGATAGCACTTACTGATTCGCAGGGAAATATAAAGTATATAAATCCAAAGGGAAATAATATTTTAAAAATAGGCAGTAAAGATAGCAATAACATAAGCAGATATTTCAAAAATATTAATCTTTGTTTATTTAGAGAAAAAAATTACAGTATTACTAACCAAAGCTTTATTTATAGAAAAGAAAATATCAGAGGAATATTTAAGGCAAAATCCATATATTTAAATAATGAACTTATGGGAATCTTATTTATATTTGATGAAATGGAAGAAGTAATAAATAATATTAACTATTTTATATCTGAGAATATAAAAACTTCTTTTAATGATATAGTAGGTGAATCAAGGGTACTTAAAGATGTAAAGGAGCTTTCAAGAAGGGCTTCTGCCTCAAAGTCAACTATATTAATACAAGGAGAGAGTGGGACAGGCAAAGAACTTTTTGCAAGGGCTATATATAATGAAGGAAATTTTAAGGGACCATTTATAACAGTAAATTGTGCTGCTATACCGGAACAGCTTTTTGAAAGTGAATTGTTCGGTTATGAAGAAGGGGCTTTTACCGGTGCAAAGAGGGGCGGAAAGCCGGGAAAGTTTGAAATGTCTAATAAAGGAGTTATATTTTTAGATGAAATAAGTGAGATTCCTATAAACCTTCAGTCAAAGCTGCTTAGAGTGCTGCAGGAAAAGACCATAGAACGAGTAGGGGGAAAATTCCCCATAAATATAGATGTTAAAGTTATAGCAGCAACTAACTCTGATCTGGAAAAAAAAGTTTTCGAAGGATCTTTCAGAAAGGATCTTTACTTCCGGCTTGCGGTAATTCCAATAAACGTTCCACCGCTCAGGGAAAGAGGGACAGACCTGAACCTGCTTATTAACCATTTTATTAATAGATTCAACATTAAATTAGAAAAGAATATCCGCGGTATAGACGATGGTATAAATCATTTGTTTAGTGAATATCTATGGCCGGGTAACATCAGAGAACTGGAGAATACCATAGAATATTCAATTAATATTACTTCTAACAAAATAATAACCCTGGAGGATTTACCCAGCAGATTTAAAACCTTTAAATGTAAAAATACATGTGAAGTAAACCTGAAACGTATGGAAGAAGAAGAGATAAAGAAGATTATTGGCAAATATGGCAAAGGCTCAAAGTCCATAGAAATGGCCGCAAAAGAACTTGGCATAAGCAGGGCTACATTATATAGAAGGATAAAAAAATACTCATTATAAAATTTAGCTATGTCTCATAATGATATAAACATTAAATTGTTATATCATTATGAGACATTTATTTTATTCGAATAAATCAATATTCTATAAATTTATTCAAATATATCGGATAACTAATCTATACTACAGAATATATGTAAATAAATCACAAAACAATGGTAAATAAAGTAAACTTATTGTGCTAATTTAGATTGGCATATAAATTGCTATTATATAATGCAATGCAAAATAAATAAAAAGGGGATTAACTATGAGTAATGCAAAAGGAATGATATTAGATTTTTTAAAAAATGAGGTGGTTCCAGCGGTGGGGTGCACGGAACCGGCAGCAATTGCTCTGGCAGGTGCAAAAGCTTCAGAATTACTTAATATTTTAGACTATAGGAAAATCAATTCAGTAAATCTTATAATTAGTCCTAATATCTTCAAAAATGCTATGGGGGTGGGAATCCCAAATACCGATGAAATCGGAATAAACATAGCTGCTGTATTAGGAGTTGTACACAAGGGTTCAGAAGAACAGTTAAACATATTTCAAAATGTTACCAGAGAAGATGTTGTCTATGCTAAAAATTTGATTAAAGACGGCAGATTAACTGTTGAACTTAAAGACACAGATAAAAAGATATACATAGAGATGGTAATAAAGGTAAAAAATGAATATTCAAGAGTTATTATAGAGGATAGGCATAACAAATTTGTTCTGTTAGAAAAAAATGATAGAATTCTATTAAGAGTGGATGACGGGGATGAAAATAATAAGGTTCAGACCTGTCCCTGCCATGGGATATATGATCTTACGATAAAAAACATTGTAGATGAAGTACAGAGATTATCCTATGAAGAGCTAAGATTCTTAGAAGAAGGGCTTATTATGAATATGAAAATAGCTCATGCTGGAATTTTTGAGCCCCTTGGAGTTGGAATGGGATATCAGCTGCAAAGCAGTATGAATAACAATAAAATCGAAAGCAGTTATATAAATAGAGCAATAGCACTTGTAGCAGCTGCATCTGATGCAAGAATGAAGGGAACACCTCTTCCTGTTATGAGCAGCAATGGCAGTGGCAACATGGGGCTTGTCCAATCGATTCCTTTATACCAATATAAAGAGGATTTCAATGCAGATGAAGTAACCTTACTGAAGGCATTAGCATTATCGCATATCATAACAGGATACATCAAGCATTACACTGGAAGATTATCTCCTCTCTGCGGTGCAGCCACTGCGGCTGGAGTTGGACTATCTTCTGCTTACTGCATTTTTATGGATGGAGGCTATGAAGGAGTAAAGGGAGCAATAAAAAATATGGTAGGAAATGTTTCCGGGATGATTTGCGATGGTGCTAAAAGTGGTTGTGCGCTTAAATCGGCAACAGCCGTTTCAACAGCATATTTTTCAGCCATACTTGCCTGCAGCAATAGAGTAATACCGAATAAAAACGGAATTGTTGAAGAAAACCTGGAAGAAACCATAAAGCATATGGGTGAATTATCTGAAAGCATGGCTCACACAGACAAGGTAATACTGAGTATCATGCAAAGAATTAATAAAGAGGGTTAGGGACAGGTCTAAACCTTTCAAACAAAAAAATAAAAGCAGAGGGTGGTAATAAGCTGCCTTTTTTATGCAAGCCTTACCCTCTGCAAACTTTTAATATTTACTATTATAAACTACTTTTTATACCAATTTTTTCACCCAACTTAACCTGGGTCTCAATACCTAAATCTGAATGTGTCATAATATCTTTGTCTATAAGAATAGTATCCTTTTGGAAAAACAATATTACTGTGGATCCGCCGAACTTGAAATATCCCTTTTCATCCCCCTTATTTACATCGGAATCGGGGGTGTAGGTATCTATTATAGAGCCAACACAGGTGGCACCAACTTCAACGTAAAGCACATCCTTAAAATTTTTGCTGTGTAAAATGGAATACTGCCTTTTATTTTGGCAAAACAGCTTGTTCACTGTTGATAATGCAATAGGATTGACAGAATAATAATATCCTTTTATCCTAGTTGGTTTTTCACAAGTTCCGCCATCTATAAAATGGAATCTGTGGTAATCTGTTGGACAAAGCCTCAAAACTATCATAGATCCATGGCTATATTTATTTGAAAGTGTGTCATCGCGAATAAGCTCTCTGAGACTATATGTAATGCCTTTAATTTGAATTAAGGCATCCTTCTTTATATCTTTATATGCCAATATCTTTCCGTCTCCAGGTGATATTAAAACGTTATCTTCCATCTGAATAGGCCTTGCAGCATTTTTTAATTTTCTGTAAAAGAACTCATTAAAGGTTTTAAAATTCTTTGATTCCTGTTCAGATTCCTCAGAGTTTACTCCATATTCTTCAATAAACGGAGCTATCTTTTTTTTGCTTAATTTCGAATCTAGAAATTTACCATATACAGATGAAAATAATTTTTTCTTAACTATGGCTTCCAATAATCCCATTCCTAGTCTGGTACTGTACATCCAATTTAATGGACCATCTCCAACAACGTTTTCATTTTGGTAGGTTTTATTTTCCCTATTATAATAAGATATCATATTGTTCCCCTGCTAAAATTTATTAGAATTATCAGTTTTACGTATCTTCGTTTAGAAAATTACATAATTTTAAATTTTCTTAATTAAGTGTTTATAATTTTATCTGATATTTATAAAAAAAGCAAATGAAATGTAAAATAATAACATAAATATAGTAAATAATAACATGAATACAAGTAATATACAATGAATACAGCCTTAATTTAATAAAGTTTTATTTTTACATTAGTATACATAGGTTTGGACCTGTCCCCAACCTATTAGTCTCGACTTTTCGACTTATTGACATTATTAGTATTCTGTACTAGAATATTAGGGTGAGTTCTATAAAAGCATGTATTGAAATTTTTATGGAGCTGAAAGATAGAATATGCATCCGTAGCTCAGGGGATAGAGCAGCGGTTTCCTAAACCGTTGGCCGGAGGTTCAATTCCTCTCGGGTGCACCAAGAAAAGCTCACAGCCATAATGGTTTGTGAGCTTTTTGTTTTTCTTTGAAATCAGTACAAATGATGAATTGGGTACTATTTGGGTACTACCAATATAAAATATCACAGAAAAAAGCATCATAATTCAATAAAAAAAGCAAAGATATTTTCTATCCTTGCTTTTGTTTTCTCCTTTTTTATTAAAGAGATTTTCCAGTTTATCTGCTGCAATTTTATCTGATTTTCTCAAAGAGTGAGAGTAAATATCCATAGTAGTTGAAGTCCTGGCGTGGCCCAGCCTTTTGCTTACTGTAGAAATATCTGTATTCTGATTTATAAGAATTGTTGCAGATGTATGCCTTAATCCATGAAAATTAATTGCCGGAAGAAGATATTTATCTTTATCTTTTATTTGGATGGCATCATCTCTCATAATGTCTTCATTATGCTTTTGATAAACTTCCTAAACCAATTACTTATTGTAGATGGATAAATAGGTTTCCCATCAAATGTGGTAAAGATATTATCATATTCTTTGTGCCATAGATCCCCCTAGTTTAGCTTTTTCTCCATTCTGCCATAGTTTATATTCACGTATTATGCTTATTACTGAATCAGGTAATGATATTACTCGAATGCTGCTTTCATTCTTTGGTGATTTAACAAAGGTACCTCTTCCCTTTAAATGCTGCAGAGCTTTATCTATGTTTAATAATCCATTATCTAAGTCAATATCAGGCCAATCTAATCCATCAAGCTCCCCTAACCTCATACCGCCATATATTGCTATATTAACAGCTGTCTTGTACTTTATAGGTTCATCTTCTAAAAGCTCTAAAATATATTCCGTCTGCTCTATGTCATAATGTCTCGCTTCCTTCTTTTCTATCTTTGGAGCTTTAACTCTTGAAGCTGGATTATTAAGAATAAATCCCCACTGTACCGCACAAGTCAGTATACTTGATATAAGTCTATGATGGTGTAATATAGTTCTCTCTGATAGTGATTTTTCTTACTTGATTGGGTCAAATAATATATTAACAGGTTCATTAATCGCCAAACATACCTTACTTACAGTTGAAGTTTGAACACTTTCTCCCTGCTCTATTCTCTTTAATGTACTTTCATCTATTCCGGATTTTGTTATTATATCTTTCTTTGTTAAGCCTATATCAGTGATAATTTTAATAAAGTCTTTCTTTGGAGAATATTTATTATCAAACTTATCCCTTTTTCCCTGAGGTTATTATAAAATTCTGTAAGGTGAGTAGGCTGCAGCTGATTTACTTTTATATGACCGATTGCAGGTATGATACGGGATTCTAACAGTTCTTTATACCGGAATAAAGTTTTTGGGGCCAGTTCCGGCTCTGCATAATCCTTTAACCACTTCTCAATGAAATCTTCAAAAGTTATCTTTCCTGAATCCAGGAATAAACCTTTTTCAATTTCATCTTTAAACAGGACCCATTGCCTTTTAGCTTCATCTTCCTGTTTGTTTGGCTTAATATGTGATAGATCTATTGTCTTACGCTTCATTAGTTTTTTACCTTGTTTATCATATCCACAAGATACAATAAGCCTATAGGAATTCTCTCCACGCTTTTCTATTGCTGCCATAATAGGACCTCCTTTCTATTTAATAATTAATACCCAGAGGTAGTGAATATTAGTAATGACCTTTAAAGCCTACCCAATAATATTTGGTTACCTTTCAGGATGGTAACTGATAGTAACGATCCTTAGGGGCTCGTCATAATGACGAGGGCAACGTGTAAAGAATAAGCTGTCTGCAATTTTGCAGAGGGGTATAGGTAAGAACAATTTTGCTTTCAGTTAAAATATTTTTAGTAGCATTTCTTATTCGCATTTCCAAATAATCAGAAATGCGATATAAGGGTAACCCGATAATATCGGGGAAGCTACTTATTCTTTATTACCTTCTTTTTCATTGGATGGGACCTTATAATCATTTTTCTCTAACTTATAAAATTCAAATTCTAGTAATTCATCAATTTTTTTACTCAAGTTTTTTAAAATATTTTCTCCATATTTGCTTGCTCTAAATATAATATCCTCTTTTTTAGAAGATATTATATTTAAATCAATAGAATTAAGAATTGAACCAAATATACCGTATATAGTTTTTATTTCCTCAATAGACAACAAATTTTCTCGCCCCTCAAAAAAATTATTTAAATAAACTTCAAAATCATTAAAAAGTTTAATATTATATTGTTCATTTTCTTTTTTAGAACCATTCCCAGGAGGTTACAGAGGAGTAAGCTGACTATTGGTTGGATACTGTTTGGATTTGAGGATGAATTTTATAAACTGTAACATCAGTATGAATATACATTTTAAGTAAAATATAAATAATAACAATTTGACAAAATATATAAAAAAATGTATAACTATTACATTATTAACAAGACAATATGAAGTGACCTCACATTTGTAGATTCGTGGATTTACCTGTAAACTATTAATTGTTAAGATTAATGGTAATAGGGATTACCGCATACAAAAG
>JBAXYJ010000024.1:0-18583 GCA_041670885.1 Clostridiaceae bacterium | reverse complement strand
TTCCTGGCAACAACCACCAGACCGCCTGCCTGTACAGCAGCACTGCGTATAAGGGATGAAGTTTTAGCCACACTTCCCTTAACTACCATTTCAATATAATTTTCCAAGTCCGGATTACCGCCAACTGCCGTCTGCACTGTTACATAATCTTTCTTTTCATTCAAGCCCATGGCACCCATTGTTCCTAGTGGATGAGCTCTCCCGTTGCAGGCTGCATCCAGCATTGGAATACCTGTTTTAGCCGACTGGATAAAGGCATTAAATGTGGATTCGCCGCCTATTTCATTAGTTATAAAAGCAATAGGCTTTTCACCAGTTTCCTTTTCTATGAGCTCTATAATTTTATTATAATCTTCTGACTTTACAAATTGTTCCTTAGATGCAGGTGCTCCTACAGCGGAAGTAGTAATTATCAGGCCCTTTTCCCCATATAAATCTTCTATATCTATAATTATTGGGTTTCCTATTTTGAAAGCTGCTTTTATGGTTTCTTCTCCTGCTTTAAAGGACCCGCCACCGCCGCCGCCTAAAATAGCACTTCCATATAATAAAGCATGGATTTTACTTTCTTCAATTTTTCTTTTCAATAAAATTCCTCCACTCTATATAATAATTGAGTTAATGTAGGCTTCTTCTTCTGGTCCAACAACAGGAACAGACTTTATTAATTTCCTTGTATATGAATCTGTTGGATTTTTAAATATATCATCTACATTTCCTCTTTCAACAATTTTCCCCTCATTCATTACAATTGCATCGTGGGCAAAATTACGAACCAGAGCTAAGTCATGAGTAATAAAGAAATAGGTTAAATTATATTGTTTTTGTATATTCTCAAGAAGCTTAATAATTTTTGCCTGAACAGAAACATCAAGACCTGAAGTAGGCTCATCCAGCAGAATAAATTCTGGATTTATAGCAAGAGCTCTTGCTATACCTACCCTTTGTTTTTGCCCTCCGCTTAAAGTATGAGGATATCTTTCTGCAAAATTAGCTGGTAATTCTGCTATGGAAAGTAATTCAGCCACACGTTTATTTCTTGATTCTTTATCTCCTATATTATGAATTATTAAAGGCTCTTTTATAATCTGTGCCAAGGTTTTCCTTGGATTCAGGGAAGATGAAGGATTCTGAAATACCATTTGAACATTTCTTCTGTAGTTCTTTATATTATCTTTTGAAATATCATTTACCAGCTTTCCGTTAAAGTAAATCACTCCGCTGGTTATGCTTTCAAATTTCATAATAGTATTGGCCAAAGTTGTTTTTCCGGAACCTGATTCCCCTACCACAGCCAGTGACCTTCCTCTTTTTACAATAAAGCTGATGTCATCCACTGCTTTAACATATTTTGATGTCTTTTGAAAAAAGCCGGTCTTTACAGGGTAATACTTTTTTAAATTTTTCACTTCTAAAATATTATCTTCCATATTGCACTCTCCTTTACTTCCCGGTTACCCTTGGCAAAGCCTCCAGTAAGGACTTGGTATATTCATTCTTAGGATTTAATAAAACTTCATCAGTTTTCCCTTCTTCTACAACCTCACCCAGCTTCATTACATATATCCTGTCACTTACATCCTTTGCTACTCCTAAATTATGAGTAATAAATATCATGGAAATATTTTCTTCCTTAACTAATCTTTTAAGTTCCTCATTTATAGACGACTGAACTGTTACATCCAGTGCAGTACCAGGTTCATCTGCAATAAGCAGCTTAGGAGTATGTATCATCGCCAGAGCAATAATAATACGCTGTCTTTGCCCTCCGCTTAATTCAAAAGGATACCTATTCAGCATTCCCTCGGGATCCGGCAGTTTCATTTTTTCCAGCAGATGTAAAGATCTTTCTTTGGCTTCCTTCTTTAAAACACTGGTTTTCTTATCCAGTTTAGAGTGAATTGAACTTTTCCCCTGATATATATACACATTTTCCATCTGTTTGCCTATAGTATAAACAGGATTAAGGGCGATCATTGGGTCCTGAAAAACCATGGATATTTCTGAACCTCTTATTTTTCTCCATCCTTTATCAGTTATCTTTGTTAAATCCATTCCTCCATAGTTTATGGAACCATTAGTAAAAACTCCAGGAGGCATAGGAACCAGCCCCAAAAGGGATCTGCAGGTAACTGTTTTTCCTGAACCTGATTCTCCCACAATAGAAACACATTCACCCTTATCAATATGTAAACTAACATTTTTTATCGTAGGGACTAAATTATCATCAACTTTAAAGCTGATACAAAGGTTATTTACTTCAAGTAATCTATTTTCACTCATGCTCATTATTACTCCCTTATTAATCATTTTCTACATCCAATAAATCACGTAATCCGTCACCAAGCAGATTAAAGCCTAAAACAGTTATTAAAATAGCCAGGCCAGGAAAAATAGATTCCCACCACATATTGGGCAGATATATACGTCCTTCTGCCACCATATTTCCCCATTCAGGTATAGGCGGCTGCGCTCCCAGTCCAAGAAATCCTAAGCTGGCACCTGTTAAAATTACAAAGCCCATATCAGTGGTAGCTTTAACTATTATTATAGAAGTGCAATTTGGAAGGATTTCTCCAAAGGCAGTTCTCCATTTACTTGCCCCGGCTCCCTGTGAAGCAGTTATAAACTGTTCATTTTTTACCTTAAGTGTTTCTGCCTGAACCAGCCTAGTAATCCATGGCCACCAGCTAAAGGATACAGCTATCATAGTGTTTACAAGATTTGGTGTTAAGATAGCTGAAACTACCATAGCCATAATTATGGAAGGTACTGCTAGAAATGTATCTGTGGTTCTCATGATAATTGCATTTACTTTTCCACCCCAGTAACCAGCAATGAGTCCAAGAGGAACTCCAATTAATATGGAGAAAGTTAATACAACAACTCCCATGCTTAAGGAATACCTTGCTCCGTATAGAACACGGCTGAAAATATCCCTACCCATTTCGTCTGTTCCAAAAATATACTGCATACTTGGCGGCAAGTGCATTCCTCCAAAATTTGTTACGCCTGTAATTGATCCAGGATATGGAGCAATTATTGGAGCTAAAATACCGCAGATAATAACTATAAAGACTAATATAAAGCCCAATAATGTTAGCTTATTTCTAAATAACTTTCTAATTTGTTTCTTAAAACGCTGTGCCTTAGTATCAGGTGTGTAATTTAAACTATTTTCTGACATTCTAACCCTCCTAATTACCGATTTTAATTCTTGGATCTATAGCAGAATAAAATATATCAACTACTATATTAATAACTGCAAATAAGAGGCCTATTACTAAGGTAACACTGATTATACTGTTATAATCCTTATACATCAGGCCTTTAATACTATACTCAGCCATTCCAGGCCAGCCGTACACAGTTTCTATCGTAAAGGCATTACCTATAAGCGAACCAAATTCCATACCAATAATTGTCAATACTGATGTAAAGGCATTTTTCAGCATATACCTGTTTTCTACTATATTTTTTGGAAGGCCATAAGATTTTGCAGCCAAGATATAATCCTTATTTAACTGACTCATCATATTGCTTCGTGTTATTCTCATTATTTGCGCACAGGTGGCTATTGATAGTGATACAGCAGGCAAAATAATATGTTTTAAGCCATCCATAAAGGCAGCTCCATTTCCCGTAAGTATGCTGTCCAATAAATTCAGCCCGGTAATCTTTAACGGTAATATATCACCACGGCCAATAATAGGTGCTATACCTAACCAGTATCCAAATATCAGTTGAAGTAATATTGCTAATAAAAAGCTGGGTATGGCAATACCTGACATGGAAAATATTCTTATAACGAAATCAGGCCATTTATTATACCTGGTAGATGATATTACTCCTAAGGGAATGCCAACTGCAGCAGCTATTATAACACCAAAAACAACCAACTCAAAGGTTGCAGGGAAGGTTTCCGCAATATCAACTGCCACATTTCTTCCGGTTCTTATAGACATTCCCAGGTCTCCTCTGAAAATTCCTGTTAAATAATTAAAATATTGAATAATTATTGATTTATGTAATCCTAGCTGCTCCTGCATTGCATATATCTGAGATGCAGAAGCATTAGGCCCCAGCTTAAGCCTTACCGGGTCACCCGGCATAAATCTGGAGAGTAAAAACATTAATAAGGAAAGCCCTATAATAATAGGAATAATTGTTAATATCCTCTTTATAATATATTTAATCATATTGTACAACCTTTCATTTAATTTATCATACTGAAACTTCATGCATCACTCTTTTGTGAACCGACAAACAATTACAGAACAAACTAATATATTTTATAATAAATATAAAGGGAAGTCCTCACAAAATACAGCTGTATCCTATGAGTGACTTCTCTTTTTCTACAAAATACTTATGCTGTTTTATTTTGAAAAATAATAAAATGCTATGTCATATCCCATTAGAGGAACAAATTCATATCCCTTTACATTTTTCTGATAAGCAATTCTGTGAGTTGTATCTGCAATGTAAATTGAAGGGCATAATTCAGTTATTAAATCCTGAGCCTTGCCATATAATTTTAACTGTTCATCTTCAGTAATTGAAGCTCTTGCAGCTTCCAATGTCTTGGTTACATCAGCGTTATCAAGCCATGCAGCACTACGATAATTTCCATGAGCTGATGGATGATATTTACCATAAGTATGGCTGTCAAGATGAGGATATTTTAATGTATCATAAAGCATTGTCAGGTTAGCTGTAGTTTCCGGTTTAGTTACTGATTCTGTAATTTGAGGCCAGGTTGCTGCAATTACTTTTACAGTAATGCCTATTTCGGCCAGGTTCTGAGTTAAAAGCTGTCCCAGCTGTCTTTCAGTAGCATCTCCGCCAACATACTGGTAGGTAACTTCCAATTTTTGTCCTGCATACTTGGATTTAGCTAAGTACTCTTTAGCCTTTTCTACATTTCTGCTGTACATTGCTAAAGTAGTGCTGTTACCCTTAACCATATTTGGTACAGGTCCTCTTGCCTGAACTGCTCCCATATTGATATCCTTGTTTGCAGTGGCATAATCGAAAATAGTAGCAATTGCTTTTCTCACATTAATATCATCTGTTGGTGCCTTTTGTGTATTCATCGGCATTTCCTGAATCATTGCAGAAGGATCTTCTTTTACTGTCAGGCTGCTTTGCTTTTTGAATTCTTCATAAGCTGTGGTATTTAAATATTCATGAACCAAATCTGCTTGTGCAGATATAAGTAAAGTTTTAGCTGTAGCCTCTTCTGTTATAAACTTCATTTGAGCATTTTTAACATGATTGCCACTCCATCCCAAAAAATATTTATCAAAGGCTTTAAAATTAATTTCAGATTCTCTGTTCCATGTACCTAAAGAATATGGGCCTGATCCTGCATCATTTGATTCAAGGAACTTCTTACCGTAATCATTGTTTACAGTATTCTTTTCCAGAAGCTGTGAGTCAACTATAAATAACTGTGTTAATGAAGCAATAAAAGGAGCATATGGCTTATTTAAATTAAATTCCACTGTAGTATCATCGCCAGTTGCTTTAACTGCACCATCTGCAAATAGACCATCCCATAACCATGAGTTTCCTCTTTTTAAAGCTAGTTCTCTTTTTAGTGTATAAACTACATCCTTAGCGGTTAATTTATTTCCACTGTGGAAAGTAATGTCGTCTCTAAGTTCTATTGTATATTTTTTACCATCAGCTGAAACTTCATAAGATTTTGCCAAACGAGGAACCGGATTCATGGACCCATTTGTTCTCTCAGGATAAAATAAAGGATCATACATGTTAATAATTGAAACTAACTCTGTTTCGTCAATACCTATCGCAGGGTCAATTGAACCTACTACCTGCTGTGCAACATAAATAAATGGTTTGTTAGAAGTCTGAGCCGTACCCCCTGTAGTACTCGTGCCTTTACCTGTACATCCTGTAAATACTAATGCAGCAGCACTTATTAGTGAAAGTGTTCTTAAAAATTTTTTCATCTTGTGTATCCCCCTTAATATTATTAGTCATTTAAAATATCTATATAAATTTTTGGTTTTCTGTCTCTTAAATAAGGTGTTTCTTCACGGCTTACCTGAATATCATTTAAATCTATTTCATATACTCCAACAGACTCTTCATTTTTGGGAAGTTCAAAAACCACTGATCCCCTAGGGCAGCATATTTTACTTTTACCAAATAATAAGGTGTTTTCTGATGGATCGTATCTGTTTACGCCACAGGTAAAATATGAATTTTCCAGTGCCCTTTGTCTTAAATTAAGATCCCAGATATCTTCATCCTGTACCCTCCATGCAGAAGGATAAAAAACTATTTCAGCTCCCCTCAGGCATATTATTCTGGAAGCCTCAGGAAAACCTGCATCATAACAAATTAATATCCCAATTTTTCCATATTTTGTATCAAATACAGGATAATCATTACCTTCTTTAAAGTATAAGCGCTCCATTGCCCATAAATGTGATTTTGCAAAACTGCCCATACAATCTCCATTATCATCAAAAACCAAAGCAGAATTATAAACTATACCAGGCATATTTCGTACTTCACCAAATGGAGCTATAAGATATATGTGATTTTTTTTTGCACATTTACTCATTTCGTCCTTTATGTACTGAAAATATTCTATGCTCAGATCTATGATCTTTTCTTTTAATACATTTAAGTCATAACCTGTGGCAAATAATTCCGGTAAACAAACTATTTCAGCTCCCTGCTTTGCAGTATCATCAATCATGCTGCAGGCTTTTTTTACGTTGTATGGTACATCTCCCAGTTTAGATTCAAACTGTATCATACCGATTTTAACTTTTTTATGCACTTAATGATTTCCCTCCCTATTTAGTTTTAAAATTATAAAATAAATACGTTACACTGCTAAAATTATTGCAAAGAACTTGCTTTAATAGATGTATTATGATGGTTGTCTTAAATTATTTAACTGATATGCATTCCCGTAGTTTGAAATCTTTTATTATCACCATATAATTCTAAAAGTCTTTTATAATTTTCCTTATCATATAAACTGCATTTATTTGAAGTATAGTCTTTAGCAGCTTCTACTGAAAATCTTGCAGCCATTTCTACATCCATTGCATGAGATGCACCTGTTGCACATCCGGCAACTGGCTCTTCTGTTGTAATTGCCACACCAATTACCGGTGAATTACTTTTTACAGCAGGCTGAAGTATACTGTTTAAATGATGAAGATCATTTGAATATGGAGTTATATCCTGAATTGAGAGAGCAAAGACATTAGGTTTTACCCCTGTTACTCTCTTTAAAATCTGAAGCAGATCATAACTTACCGGTAATATATATCCTTCTTTTACGGTTGGTGAAATTGATATGCCTTTGTGATTAATAACTTCATTGCCCTTGGTTGTGTCTATGGTAAGCACAGCATCCATATCCTCAAGCACCTCAAATTCATTCATTTGATCCATATCTACCGGAGAATCCATAAAAGGTACCGGATAGTGTTCCTGAGTTGGTGCATCAGGACAGATATGAGTCGTTACAATAACATCTCCATCTAAAACATCCCCTGCCAAATTCATATCAACCAGCTTTAGTGCTGCAGAAAGCGCTGACAAGGCCCCATCTCCATCTGAAACATAACCTATAACTTCAGGTCTGGCTCCAAGTCCCCCAAGCCTTCCAATAATGCCCGCTGTGGGTGCCTTTCCACCATTTATTTTGCCTTTTTTACCTGGTATTATTACTTTAATAAAATCTGTGGATCCATTTTCTCCTGTTATTTTAGTTACACTAACCAAATCCCAGCCTCTGCCGGTAAAAATTTTTTTTACATTTTCCCCTGAGGCATCTGGCCTATCCACAACATCATAAATCTCCATAACTTGTTTTAATAACATCTTTTACCTCCCAAATTCTATAAATAAAAATGACAGTCATAAAACAATGTAATTTTTATTATTATAATTATATTAAATTTTTAGAAAATTGAATTTGAAATAATTATAAATTTCATTATGAATTTTTATGATTTTTACAATATCAGATTTTTTTTAACATAATACCAATTTTAACGGCTAATGATATACTTCCGTAAAATTTAATATCACTGTCCTCCATATTTAAAATTGATTTAATTTTATTAATCCTATACCTTATGGTATTTGCATGCTGGAAGAGTTCCTCTGCTGTTTTATTATAATTTCCATCATTTTTAACAAAGGATACTAAAGTCTCCAATAATTCTCCTTTACACTGCTTATCATAATTATCTATAGGATCAGCTATCATGGAATAAAATTTTTCCATTTCCGAATGACCTATAAGTGGAATTAATAACCTGTTTACTCCAATTTTGCTGTAGGTGCTTACTTTACAATCAAATATTTTAGAATTTGTTGCTGCAAACATGGATTCATTAATTGCTAAATTAAGCTCACTGATATTATTGTGGAAGCTGCTTATTCCTATTTTGTAATCTTTAAAATATGTATCAATTTCTTTTAAAGCTGAGTTTATTATGCTGTTCTTTATCTTTTCGCTGTTATTGCCGGAAGTAATGATTAATATAATGGACTTATTATAGTAAAATGCGGAGCAGTCTAGATTAGTATCAACATAATCCAAAAGAGATTTTGCACTTAGCTTACCATCTTTAAATAAATAATTGTTTATGTATATAACAGTATTGTTTTCCTTAAAATTAGCATTTATTTCAAAAGCTATCTCCCTTACCTCTATGGGCTTTAGCTGATCCTTAATCAAACTGTCAACCCGGAGTTCATTGATTAAATAATTTTGATTTTTAATTATAAGCTCCATGGTTATTTCAATAATTTCTGCATAGGAAACTGATGAATCAAACTGAATAATTGGAAATGAAACTTCATTGGAATATTTTAAAACCTCCTCAGGTAAGGAGGTTAGATATTGATTTGATACACATATACCACTGCAGCCTGCATTATTTAACATCTCTATAAAATCTTTTATTAATTTTGAGCTGCTTTTTTGAAAGAATAAGCTGGTTATTAAAAAATCACCGATTTTTAATAATTTTCTCTCTATTACATCATCTCTTACAGGTGAATCATAAACTGAGATTCTTTTTATAACTTTTTCCAAACCATTTTTCCCGCATAGAACTTTTGAATTTTTCATTATATTAGTATCCAGCAGATCTTTTATCAAGATACTCATAGCATCACCCCGTTTCTTATTAATTTGTAAATAAATATTATTTCATTATATCATAACATTGAGGTGCCACCCAGTTCACTATTCACATTTTTTCTGGCTGCTATTATCCTGTTTCCTCTGCCTCCTTGGTGGGATAAGAATTTACCGGGGTAATCATAGTCTCTGCATGTTTCAGCAGAAAGTTGGCAAAAGCTTTCAATAGTGTCCTGTAGGTTCCTTTCAAACAATGGCTTTATTCAAATCTTCCTCATTATATATCTCATGAATCCTTGCTGGAATGGTATTAAAGCCATCTCTGTTGTTTTCAAGTTTATTAGTCTTAACTTGAAAGAAAAGTTTATGTTTTATGGCATGAAAAAATAAGTCCGCCTAAAAACGTGAAAAAAATAAAATTGATTCAATTTTAGGTGATGTATATGTTATTTGAATTATTGACAGTTTTTAGATAACATAAACTCTTTCATGTATTTTTGTGCCTTGAGCACAGCGAAAGAAATGAATGTTATTATGTTCAATACCATATCAATCAACAAATCTTGGCCACTGCATTTATTTTTCGATTGTCAGTCGCTTTCATTCTATCATAGGAGTTATTTTTTGTTCAGAGCTTAAACTATTTTGTCTGCTGGCATTACCAGTGGTTTTCTAAACAAAATCAAAAAGAGTCAGCAGATTTTGCTGACTCTTTCTCGTCAAATGTGAAAAGTGAACTGGGTGGCACCTAAGTCAGGTCTCGCTTCGAGTAAAAGAAGTAAGTCAAAGCGAAAAATACGGCTATAAGTATAATGGAAAGCACAGTGGCAAATACACTTAGTCCCTTTCCATTTACAATATCTGCATAGCTGAAATATTTAAAGGGTGAAAATACGTTTATAATATTAACACGATCTGTCAAATCCGTTATTTTGGCTATTATGAATGATCCAAACAGTATTCCTGTTGCAATGGACCCTGAGGCTTTAGATTTTTTTATAAGTGAGGAAAGTAAAGCACCCAGCGATAAGAAAATCAACTGGACTATAAACAGACTCAGGAAAAATATCATTATTTCACCGGTAATATCCTCCCCATTGTCATAGGCACCAACCATCAATATACAGGAGACAAGAGTAACTAAGTTTATGATAACAATATTGACCAACGATGCAAGTAGTTTAGACGTAATTATTACAGTTCGAGACACTGGTTTAACCATAAGAAATTCCGTAGTTTTATCTCGTTCTTCCTTAGCAATTATCCCATTTCCCAGCAGCACTGCATGAATAGCAGCCGGAAGCTCAATATAAAGGAAAAGCATTGCGAAAAAGCCGCTGATTTTGGTGACATCAAAGGAACCCATGCCAATCAGTGCTTTCAATGAATAAGGTATTTTGTCGAAAATCTGGCTGCTGGCTCCACCGGAAGAATAAGCCGTATATTTGGCCATACCGCTCATAACACCCAGAACCATACAAATGCTCCATATTATCAAGGCTTTTCTATTAGCCTTAAGCTCTCTTATAAAAATATTCATAATCGGCCTCCTTTTAATAAATCCGGCAGCACTCTAGCTGACGGCGTGAATATCCTTCTTTATATAGATGATATAAGCTGTAACTATAGAAACCACTATAATGACAGCACTTACAGCAAGGTATGGAGTCTCATAGCTGGCATTTTTAATAATATAGGTTATATCAAAATATTTAAAAGGAGATATAAAGCGAACTACATCATCATCTTTGCCGATGGATATCAGCGCACCAATCATATATAACCCAATAACCACTCCAAGGGAAATTGGGAGGACAGATTTCAGCCTTTTAAAAAATACTGAAATAGCTAATCCAAGTGCAAGAAAAATCAGCTGCATAAAAAGCAGAGTAAGATTAATCATAAAAAACAGCTTTCCGTCAAAATCCCCAGTCTTCACCGCATTTGCCATTATTATTGTTGCAGCATAGAAAATTATGTCCGTAGTAAGAATTGCAGTTAAAGCTGCCAAAAGCTTTGCAGTGACTATGGCTGAACGCGACACAGGCTTTACAAGAAGAAAATCAGCTGTCCTATCCCTGGATTCCTTTGAGAGTATGGAAACGCCCAGGTTCATGGCTTGTATGGCACCGAAGAGAATAATAAAAGAAAATATCATAGAATAAAACCCTAAAATTGATGTTATATAATCAAGATTAATACCCAGCATTGCCCTTACCGGTGCAGGATAATTGCTAAGAAGCTTTTTAAAGTCTGCAGCATCATTTGCCATCCCCGGATAAACAGAAAGAAAGAGTGCCGCAAGTGCAATCAACACACATGCCCATATAAATGCAGATTTTCGCAGAGACTTAAGCTCATGCATATACATATTCATACTGCTATTCCTCCTTTTCGTAATAATGCATGAAAATTTCCTCAAGATCTGGCTCATCAATGGAAATATTACGCAGCTCGATATCAGCTATTTTCTTCATGATAGAGTTTATGTTCCCTTTAAATATGAAATTAGCTGTATTTCCTTTTACCGTGAAATCACTGACACCCTTTATATTAAAGTATTCTTTATTCATTTGAGATTTAGCTTCAATACTGATTCTTTTAACGCTGCTATCCTGAAGAGTACTCATTTTTTCAAGCTTGATAATTTTTCCTTCTTTTATAAAAGCTACCCGACTGCACATCTTTTGTACTTCACTGAGAATGTGCGATGAAAAAAATACAGTAGCACCCTTTTTATTTTCCTCCCCTATAAGTTCGAAGAATTTTTGCTGCATAAGTGGATCCAGGCCACTGGTAGGCTCATCTAAAATAATAAGTTTAGGCTCATGAAGCAGTCCCTGTACTATACCAACTTTCTTTTTATTTCCAAAGGAAAGGTCATCAATCTTCTTCTTCAAATCTAAATCCATTATTTCTGCAAGTTCATTAATCCTCCTGGTGCAGTCCTTTTTATAGAAGCTGGCAGAATACTTAAGCAGATCTATAACCCTCATATTGTCGTAATAAAACACTTCAGATGGCAGGTATCCCACTTCTTTTCTTATTTCAGGATGCTGTATGCAGCTTTTTCCAAAGATTGCGGCACTTCCGCCGGATGGATATATAAGTCCCAGCAGAGTTCTGATGGTAGTGGACTTTCCAGACCCATTGGGACCAATAAATCCAAAAATTTCTCCCTGCTCTACGTTAAGATTCACATCAATAATACCTCTTGCTTTGCCATAATTTTTTGTGAGATTTTTAATTTCAATAACACTCATAGATTAATCCTCCTTTTTTTGGTGCCACCCAGGTCACATTTCACATTTCACATTTCTATAATAATTTTATAAAAATTGGAACAATAGCACGCTAAATATATTCTTCTTTATAAAAATTATTCTTAAGCAGATTCATGCAGTCATAAAATTCTTTGGATATCTCATCAAAATCAACTTCTTTATTATTGGATAATTGATTTGTAAAACCATCTGCAATCCAAAAAAGCATTTTCATAACCAGCTTTAAATCTATTCCTTCTTTAAATTTTGAATAATCAATTCCATCAAATGCAATTTTATTTCTAAATCCATCACCCTGCGCTAATATTACCTTTATATCCTCTTTTACTTCTTCGTCGCTTTCAAAATACATGCTGGTTAAAAAGTTTGGTATTGCAGTATGTTTTTTCATAGCTGAAATTTCAATATCAGTTGAAAGCAGGATTCTATCAAAGAAGTCAGTCAGAGTGCTGTCAAACTTTTCATTAATTTCATTCATAATAATATTGCCGCACAATTCAACCAAATAGAGATATAATGCCTTTTTTGTGCCAAAATAGTGAAATACCATTGCTTTTGAAATTCCCGCCGCAGCTGCAATATCACTTACGGATGTTTTTTTATAGCCATTGGTGCCGAATGTTTTAAGGGCACCATCAATTATTATGTTTTGCTTATCCACCGGTAAATTAAAAAATTTCCCCAAAAGAACTCACCTCATATTTTTATCGACCGATTCGGTTAATGTAATCATAATGCAATAAAACGATTTGGTCAATACATATTTTAAATAATTTCTAGCAAACAAAAAAACAGGGATTTCCTCCCTGTTAATAACATTTCTAATAAAACTAATTATTCTTTTTTATATAATTTATGAAATTCTGGCTGACAGCAGCAGCATTTCGAAATTGCCAGAAGTTACCACGTTCTAAATTTCCATAATTTTTTTCATTTTTGAAATACTCATTATCAGGCAACTGATAATTATTTACTTGAATTTTTTCTACCAAATCAACATATGATAACATAAGACAGCCTCCTTAAATTAAAACATATTATTTGAATATTTTATTGCATTTCATTTTCTTCATGCTATATTTCCCTTCATTTTTAGTATACATCTTGTTCAAATATTTTTCAACAAATTTTAATATTTGCGGCAAAATTTTTTTCGTATAAATTTATTACACCCTTGTTTAAATTACTGTGCTTTCTTAATGCAGTAAACTTAGCTTACGCTAAAGCTGAGCATCGGGTCTTTGAGATGGGAAGTCTGCCCCACCTGAAACAATATTATAGGATCACTTAACTTTAGAAGTGAATGTCTTGAAAATTTGATAAAATGTTAAGTTATAGTCGCTTAACATTTTATTATGAGCTGATATTTGCCTCAGCGGCAGTCTCTGTATTACTTAATATGTGATATCATATAAACAAAATCAGGGCTGCTGCACCCTGACTATTTATCAGTTCTGCAGCAGCCCATAAATCATTATGTTCAAGTTCAATATTAGTTTAATTCTTTATATAAATATTATTTTTTGTCTCTTTTGGTAATCTTTTCATAAATTTATATTTTTACAATATAATTTAAAGTAATATTAAGTATATGTTTGTCTTCACTAATTATATTTATTTAAGGGGTTATTATGATTAAATATTTAAATTTTTATTTTGTCCTGCTAAATATAACAGGCTTTTTATCTATGTATATTGATAAAGAAAAAGCCCGAACAGGCAAATGGCGAATTAAAGAAAGTACACTTCTTATCATTGCAGTAATCGGAGGCAGCATAGGCTCTTATTTAGGAATGAAAATATTCGGGCATAAAACTAAACATGCTAAATTCAAATACGGTATTCCTTTTATTATAATAATCCAGCTTATTATTTATTTATATTTTAGTAATAATTATATTTCAATATCTAAGTATTCCATAAAAAGCAGGAAAATACCCGCTAAATTTGATGGATATAAAATAGTACAAATATCTGATCTGCATAATAAAGTTTTCCCCTTTAATAATAATAATCTGGTTAAAGCAATTATTAGCGAAAATCCGGATGCTGTATTCATTACAGGAGACCTTATTGACAGCAGAAAATACGATGAAGATAAAGCAATGCTCCTTATTGATGAAATAAAAGCTATAGCTCCTATTTATTATGTACCTGGAAATAACGAAGCCTGCTTTGGAAAATTCTCATCCCTGGAGAAGAAGTTAATAGGCAGCGGAGTAATAGTTCTAAGGAATAATTCTGTTCCAGTAAAAAGAGGAGAAGATAAAATTATTATATCCGGGATAGATGATCCGACCTTTAATAGAAGCGGATACGGAGATTTTACCACAGCAAAAGAAGAAATCGAGAAGATAAAAAAAGAAGACTCCTATAACATACTCTTATCCCATAGACCGGAACTGTTTCAGCTTTATGCTGATGAAAAAATTGATTTAGTTTTTACAGGTCATGCCCATGGCGGACAAATTATATTACCAATACTGGGAGGACTTATAGCCCCCAATCAAGGATTTTTTCCTAAATATTATAAAGGCATTTATAGTGATACGAATACTTCAATGGTAGTAAGCAGAGGTCTGGGAAACAGTATAGCTCCAATAAGACTCTTTAATCTGCCTGAATTGGTTATAGTAAAACTTGAAAGTGGAAAATGATATTAATACTTATGTATTACTTCTTCCTTAAATAATACTCAATTTCCTCTTTATAGATACAGTTATCAATAATAGGTTCAATTACCATGCATACATATCTTGTATAAGAATTTTAAGCATGTTAATATAGTCCTACAACAAAAGAACAACAGCTTTTAGATTTGTTTCCTGGTGGCTTGGGAGTCTGCGTGCCCCGTAACCTTAAGTCCACTTTAAAAGATATTAACCCTTCTTAGGCTTTAATCTGCTGGCTGCCTGATCAAAGTTTCGCTGGAGCATAAGGTCCCCTGCAGCAAGAACTCATTAGCTCCGTCAGATCCGGAAGGAAGCAGCGGCAGGTGGTAATTTCCATGCAGCGAGGGACAACCTGGTTTCAGCTAACTTTTATCTATAGCGGCAGCAGATTAATTGTCTTAAGTTAAGTACAGGAATACATGGATTATACTTTCTGAAATATTCGTTATGCTCTTATTTTGAACCTACATTATAAAATCGGGAGTCCGATAGTTAGATGGGGAAATGTACTATCAAATGAGTCCCTTTGCATCATTGAAAGCGATTGAAGCATCTATGCTGACACCCACCTATCCTTGTATAGGTGTCAAAAAAGAGTACCGGTATTTTGGATATCTTTTAAAATTTAAAGCCAATGCTTTGTTAGATAAGCATTGGCTTTTATTTTCTGTAAGTCTTATATTCTTCCTTCGCTGAAGCATTTATATTCTGATTAGCAGGCAAGGCCTGTCCACCATGTTCTCGGCATTTGCTATGACCCAAGGGGAATTAATAAAAATGTAATTACTGTAACAAACGCCGTACTTATCAAAGTTCCCAGTAAATAATACTCTGCAAAATCTTTATCTTTTGAAATTCTATCATAACGCGCTATAGATTTAGCAGTTAATACCAGTCCTATAGCTGAATATTGCTCTATTGACAGGAATATCAAAATAATTATTCTCTCAACAGTACCAATAAAACTTCCCGCATTATAATCTCTTTGCTTTTTACCATCCTGTCCGCCGCTCACAGGTTTATAAACTGCAATTAAACGCATAATTGTTATATTTGCAGGTTTATGTATAATCAATAATGCTGTTAAATAGCATACCGTACTTAATTTTGATAACATTGCAATATCAAAGAATTTATTTATTGCTGCATTTACCGTCAGAGTTACATTTCCAGTTGTAAGAATGTATGCTGCTGCAATAAGGCATGCCAGATGAATTCCCTGATCAAAAATATATATATTTCGTTTAGTTATCAAATTCGTCTTATCTTTGTTTTTCTTTTTATTATAGTAAAATTTACAGGCATCAACAATTGCATGCAATATTGCCATTGCAAGTCCTGCTAAAAATATTTTCAATGAAAATACAGGTATGCTTATTAGTAAATATGCTGCCCAATATAACAAACAATGTTTATACAGCCATCTGATACTTTCCTCTTTCTTATCTGCCATCTCATCTGTCTGAAGATAGTAATCACCAAATATATGTGACAGTAAAAGTATTATAAAGCATTTTCTAAACATCTTTTCTCCTTATCTCATCCAACGCTTTTTCAATTGTTTCTATGGCTTCTTTATAAGCATAGTATTTTCCATTTGCTAAACTTTTCTGAACTGCTGACTGTGTTATATTTAATCTCACAGCTGCATTTTTTTGCCCATCCTGATGTGCCAGCATATCCCAAATAATTTCCCGCTGCCTGTCTGTCCATAATTCTTTAATAGCAGTAAGCAGCGATAAAATTGTATTTAGCATAACCGTAGTATTTTCATTATCGCCATCCACATCAATTCGTATATTTGATGAATTAGTTTTATTTTTTTGCTCATTTTCCTTTAAATATTTAATAGAATCTCTCGCTTTATAATAACCAGGGCCGTCCGCACCAATTGCCATTTCAGAATTAATATCTGTAGTAATCTCCCCTATGCCTACCCCAAATCTGATTTTTACCGGGAACATTTTTCGTTCAATATCAAAAATAATGCTGATTACATTTGTTCCATTACATAACAGTCCCTGGAATTCATCTCCCAGCGTAATCATAAACTTTGAAGAAATATCTTTCTCATATTTTTCATTAATTTCATTAAGCACTTCTAATAATTTATCCTGGGTACCTTTCCTGTCTTTTATCTTTCTGGACTCTTTGATATCACCGATTATGGCTATATATGGATTGTAAAAAAAGAAAAAAAACATTTCAACACCTCCTGATTAATCTAATTATACAATTATCCTTAATCTATTTCAAGTTTTATTCATCCATAGGTGAATATTATTATCTTATTCATCTTTGGACGAATATTTTATTTTTATTCATCCACAGATAAATAAACTGGTCTTTGTTAGATTCTTTATTTTTCTAAAGGTCTGATAGGAATATATCATGACATGCCCGTGTCCCCTATAATAATGACATATATACCTCATACAAAGCCTGATCATAAAAAATGCCGTAAAATTCGCCTCTGAATAATACGGTATTGAAATTAATTATTGAAAAAAACTAGGTTGTAAAAACTTTATTCTTCAATAAATTTCACCAGTTCTTCATTAAATTTGTCTTTCTGGTCATAGAAGGACCCATGCCCACTGTATTTAAAGGGTATAAGCTTTGAATTTTTAACTTCTCTATGCGGAATTCTCCCATCCTCTAAGGTGGGAGCTGGATAGCATTTTATTTTATTAGGTTCAATACCTAATAAAATAAGGATTGATACATAATACTCACTCAAACTGGTTAAACTAATGGATAGGTGGCATATTAGGGAGGTGAGATTATGGTTAAGAAGAATAAGGGCTATAAATTCAGGCTTAAACCTAACAAAGAGCAAATTATATATTTTGAAAAAGCTTTTGGCTGCAGCAGAAAAATGTATAACATCTATGTGGATATGTTATATAGTAAGCTGGAAGAAGAAAACTTTGTAAATGGAAAGATATCTTATAAATCTACCAAGTTCCCTACACCAGCTGCCATTAAAAAAGATTATGAATACATGAAGGAAATAGACAGCTTAGCTTTTGCAAATGTTCAGCTTGATTTTCTGGGCGCCATTAGAAAATACAATAATGAGTATGATGGTAAAACCTACTGTAAAAAATCTGTAAAGCAAAGTAAAACTTTAGGTAAAGAACTAACTTTCAAAGACTTAAAGGGTATTCCTAATTTCAAAAGCAAAAACAGAAATCAGAATTCTTTTACTACAAATAATCAAAATGGTACAGTTTCAATAGTAGATACTAACTTTGTCAGAATACCAAAATCAAAAGGACTTATTAGATTTATTAACCATAGAGAATTACCTAAAAACAGCATTATAAAAAGTGCTGCTATATCAAAGAACTGTAAAAACCAATACTACATATCATTTACAGTAGAATACTATGTTGATGAAGTAAAAACTCCATCAAACAATATTTTGGGTTTAGATTATTCTCAGCATGATTTTTATGTAGATAGTGAAGATA
>JBAXYJ010000023.1:0-18690 GCA_041670885.1 Clostridiaceae bacterium | reverse complement strand
TGAAAATATATAATCAGGCTAAATGTAATAAGCTGTCCTTTGGAATATCCGGTGGAGACCTTAAAGCCACAGATATAAGCTATGATGATAAGGGCTGTCCTTCTTTTAATGTTTTATTAAAAGGAGAATTCCTGTTTAAAATAAAGCTTAATGTACCTGGAGAACACAATGTGAAAAATGCCTTAGCTGCAATTTGCGCTTCTATGTCATTAAATATAGATAATAAATCAATAATTAAGGGGCTTGAAAATTTTAAAGGAACCCACAGAAGATTTGAAATTAAGGGGGTTAAAAACGGGGTAACCGTAGTTGATGAATACTCCCATCATCCAACAGAAATAAAGGCTGCTCTAAGCGCTGCAAAAAAATATCCTCACAAAAAAATTGTGGCAGTATTTCAGCCTCATACCTATTCCAGAACAAAAACTCTTTTCAAAGAGTTTTTAGAAGCATTTTATGATGCAGATCACCTTATCCTTGCAGATATATATGCTGCAAGAGAAATAGATAATGGAGAGATAAGCTCTGATGACTTAGGAGATGGCTTAAGGGCTAAAGGTATAATCTGTAAAAATTTTCATTCTTTCCCGGAGATAGTAAAATATGCAGAGGGAATACTGGAAGAGGGAGACATACTGATTACCATAGGTGCAGGAGATGTATATCAGGTGGGAGAAATGTACCTATCTTAGAACACTGTTACTTATAAATTAATAACAAATAAAAACAGCATTAATATAGATATTAATACTGTTTTTTTGCTTTTTAATAATATTACGTTAGTGTTTATACCTCACTATTCCTTTATAAACATGACAGATGTAGCCTTAACTAAGGCAGTTACTTCATCACCTTCTTTAATATCCAAATCATCAAGAGAACCTTTAGTAATAAGCCCAACTAACCTGATTCCATTTCCAGCATCGATTTCAACCTCTGCACTTACAACACCTGGAGTGGCTTTAATTACTTTTCCCTTTATCTTATTTCTTCCGCTGATTTTCATAATATTACCTCCTACATAATAATTTTTAACAGTATCTTTGCCTAAATATGTAATTATTATACATGGAGGTAACCGCTTTGAAAAAATTAATAATTTAGAGTATTATATTTTGAATATTTGGTATATAATGTTAATATTAAAATAACAAATTATAGCCTGTTTTAACCTTAAAATTTAAAGGAGGTTGGCTTGGATGATATTTCCTGTAAATACTTTAGTATTCATATTATTTTTGGCAGGGATTATTCTGCTTCAAATATTTTTATCAAAAGGTGGTTATAAGCAGCTTGGCTTAATATTGCCCGGATTTACTTTTTTACTTTCTATTATTGCTGTTTTAAATGTAGTAGTGCTGCCGGATGATTCAATTGCTGAAAGAATAATTCAGGTTATTTTGATATTTTTAGTGTGGAATATTTCAACCATTATTTTACTTGGTATATATTTTGCATGTGGTAACAGTTTCAAAAGAACAAAAAGCTAAGCAGCCCTTTATTTTGAAGGATTTATTTCATATTTTTAAAAAATATACAAAAATATTTCAATTTTTGGTTGACAATGCCATACAATTATATTAACCTAAAAAGGAAGAATAAATTAGGAGGTAGGGAAATGATTATAACAGCGAGATTTAATAACTTTATGTTAAACAACAAAACAAATATAGTTAGTCCTGCCTTTAATTACATTCATAGATAAATTAACTTTGTTTTAAGGCCTCAGACTAACTAAGTCTGCGGCTTTTTATATGCACTCATTAGAGTACTTTTATGCCGCGGTATACCGCGGCTTTTTATTTGGGGGTGACAAATTGAAAAAAACTTTTAAGTACGTAACACACTACAAGGGACTTCTCGTTTTACCATCTATAGCTATGATTTTATCCATAGCCTTAGATATGGTAAATCCTTTGCTTGCTAAAATTATCGTTGATGATATCTTTTTAGGCGGCAAAAGAGGCATTTTGTTGTACATCTTAGCGGCCATTGCGGGAATAGCTTTGGGAAGAGCAATCCTAGGTTATGTAAAGGAATATTTATTTGATGTCTTATCTGCCAGAGTAAACGAGGACATCAAGGAAGACTTGTTTAATCATATCCAGAGTCTTTCCCACACCTATTTTGATAATGTAAATACAGGAACACTGATGAGCAGAATAGGTGAGGATGTAGATAATATTTGGAGAACCATATCCTTTGGGCTTAGATTGTTTGTAGAAAATATAATCTATTTTGTTGTAGCTTCTGCAATTTTATTCTATCTTAACTTTTATTTAGCTCTTATTTGTATAGCTATTATGGTACCAATTGCATTCTTAGCTATGAAGTTAGAGAAAAATATCGGAAAGGTCTATGACAGTATAAGCGACCAGACGGCATTAATTAATACAGCTGCTCAGGAAAACATAGCAGGTGTTCGTCTTGTTAAAGCCTTTGCAAGAGAAAAGCATGAGATATTAAAATTTCTTGACTTAAATAACAAGAATTACGATTTATCCTTAGAACAGTCAAAAACAATTGCAAGATATTTTCCTAACATTGAATTTCTGACAAATGCATCAGTTATTCTCATGGTAGTAATAGGTGGTATATTTGTAATGTATGATAAGCTTTCCTTAGGAACTTTGGCAGCCTTTAATGGTTATATATGGATGCTTATATGGCCTATGCGAATGCTTGGCTGGCTTACAAATCTTCTTGCTCAAAACAATGCTTCTGCTAAAAAGATTTATAAGATATTGGATGCAAAGCCAGCTATAACCGAAATAGAAAGCCCTGTAAAATTAGATAACTTGAAGGGAAGCATAAGATTTAAAAATGTAAACTTCAGCTACAAAGACTCTGATGTTCTAAAGAATATTAACTTAAATATCAAGGCCGGTTCTACAGTTGCAATAATGGGTACTACAGGAAGCGGTAAATCCTCTCTTATTAATTTAGTAGGAAGGTATTATGACGTAAATAGGGGAGAAATATTGATTGATGGAACAAACATCAAAAGCATTGATCTTAAGAGCCTCAGAAGTAAAATGGCTCTGGTATCCCAAGATGTTTTCCTTTTCTCAGATACTATAGAAGAAAATATTAGATATGGATTTGACGCCGCCTCATTTGAAGAGATAAGAAAAGCCTGCTCCTTAGCCTGTGCAGATGATTTCATAGAGGAACTTCCAGATGGTTACAACACCATTATAGGGGAAAGAGGTATTGGCCTTTCGGGAGGTCAAAAGCAAAGATTATCTATTGCCAGAGCATTAATAAGAGATTCCAGAATATTAATCTTAGATGACGCTACCTCAGCTCTTGACATGGACACAGAATTTAATCTTCTTAAAAACCTATATCATATGGAAAACAAACCAACTACATTTATTATAGCCCACAGAATATCAGCAGTTAAAAATGCAGACATTATTCTCTTCCTTCAGGATGGAGAAATAGTTGAAATGGGAAATCATAATGAGCTGCTTAAGAAAAAGGGCAAGTACTATGAAACCTTTAATCTTCAGTTTAAGGAATTCAGTTCTTTAGAGGAGGTGGTATAATGGCTAAAAATACCGTAAAAACTGATGAAAGCTTAAATGCAAAGTCAAAGAGCGAAATTTTAGCAAGGCTTTTAGGATACCTGAAGCCATTTAAAAGGCAGACTGCCTTCGTAATACTCCTTTTAGTTTTCGTTATGATTTGTTCTCTTTTAAATCCTTATCTTTTAAAGATAGCCATAGATAAGTTTATAAAAAATAAGGACCTTACGGGACTTCTTCTTTTAGGCTCAGGCCTTTTAGGTTTAAACCTGATTGCTATGTTCCTGTCAAAGATAAGAATAAATGTTATGGCAAAGATAACAAATAAAATACTATTAAATATCAGGCAGGAGCTATACATCCATATTCAGAAGCTTTCCTTCAACTTTTTTGATTCAAGACCTGTAGGAAAGATACTGGCCAGGGTTATGGGAGATGTAAATTCTCTTCAGGAGCTTTTTAACAACAGCATAACCAGCTTTATACCGGAAATCCTTACTTTAGTTTGCGTAACGGTTCTTATGTTTTTGATGAACTATAGATTGGCTGCTGTTTCAATTTTAATTCTTCCTTTTCTGTTTCTATCTATGTTTTATGTAGAGACAAAGAGCAGAAAAAGGTGGCAGACATTCAGAAAAAGAAAATCTAATTTTAATGCATATACCCATGAGGATTTTTCAGGAATAAAGGTAATTAAGGCATTTGCTGTGGAGGAAAGAACTTCAATTACCTTTTCAAAGCTGACTCACGATATGATGGGCTCCTTTGTAGATGCAGTTAAGCTTAACGATTTATTCTGGCCCCTGGTTGAGATTTCCTGGGGTGTTGGCTCCATACTTGTTTACTGGTGCAGTATAAGGCTTTTAGATATAGGTGATATAACCGTTGGAACAATAATTGCGTTCACCATATATATAAGTATGTTCTGGAGACCTATAATTAACTTAGCTGAATTTTACAATACTCTGGTAACTAATTTTTCTTCAGCAGAAAGAATATTTGAGATATTAGATATTAAGCCGGACATAGAAGATATAAGTGAGGCTAAAAAAATGCCGGAGATAAATGGAGACGTAGAGTTTCATAATGTATCCTTTGCCTATGACAACAGCTATGTTTTAAATAACGTCAGCTTTAACGTAAATAAGGGTGAAAAAATAGCCCTGGTTGGTGAGACAGGAGCCGGCAAGACTACAATAGTTAATCTTATCAGCAGGTTCTACGATGTTCAAGAGGGTGAAGTTCTAATAGATGGTATAAACGTTAAGGATGTAGAAATTGAGTCATTAAGGTTACAGATGGGAATAATGCTCCAGGATACCTTCCTGTTTTCCACAACGATTATGGAAAATATCAGATACGGCAAGCTTTCTGCCACAGATGATGAGATAATAGAATCTGCCAAGGCAGTCAATGCCCATGAATTTATAATGAAGCTGGAAAAAGGATATGATACCGAGGTAAACGAAAGAGGCTCCAGACTCTCAGTTGGTCAAAGGCAGCTAATATCCTTTGCCAGAGCACTGCTCGCAAATCCAAGAATATTGATATTAGATGAGGCCACCTCAAATATTGATACCCAGACTGAACGGCTCGTCCAGGAAGGAATCAGAAAGCTGCTTGCAGGAAGAACTTCCTTTGTTGTAGCTCACAGATTATCTACTATAAGAGACTGCGATAAGATTATGGTGGTAGATAATGGCGAAATATCTGAAAGTGGAAATCACGATCAGCTTATGAAAAAAAAGGGAATATACTATAAGCTGTATACCTCTCAGTATAAATTTCTTCAGGAAGGCGCATAAATTTTCTGAAATGAATAAAACCTCCTTAAATTGGTAATAATAGATTTAAGGAGGTTTTTATATGAAAAATTTTTTAATATCTGCGGGAGTAGACGCTGTAGTCATTCTATTTTCTTATTACTTATTTAAAACTGTAATACCAGGACCTGCCAGACATAAGATATACGAGAAGTTTATGAGCTCCATGGCAAAGTTTATCATCTACATATTTTTACTGGCTGCTATAATTACCGGGGTAACTGCTTTTATAATGTACAGGACCAGATATATTTCATATCTTAATATTATATCTGCAGGCCTTATGAGCGTTATAGTTGGATTTGTAGTATCTACCGTTCCAACCAGAGGTATAGGAGATAAACAGAACTTAGAGGGAAAAAAAGTATAAATTCTTATTAAAAATAACTCAAACCTAATGATTTGAGTTATTTTTAATATATATAATTATTCATACATCTTATTTTTGTATATTACTTTTTCTATATAAAATACCTCGCAGGCTCCGCTTCCCGTATCACTTCTATTTAAGCTGGTCTTCCACTGAAAATTACTCCCCTTGTATATGTCCACTAAATATCCCTCTAAAATAACCTTGTCCTTTACCTTAATCTTATTTAATATGTTTAGAATGTTTTTATTCTTTGGAATGATGTGATTATTAGCTGAATGAGAGGATATATATGAAATATCTATATCTCTTTTCCCATCGTACCTATAGTAATACCATCTGCTGCTTTGAAAAAAGCTAATATCTTTAAGATAAGATTGATCTGTTAATTTACCCCAGGCTAAAGCTAAATCAAGAGGAGCAATATCCCCATCTGAGAATTTTCCATAGGATTTTTTAGATGCCACCACAGCGTATATTTTATACTCTGCTCTCTTTACCAGGGTTACCTTATTATTATTTATATATATTTTATCATTTCCGTCCAGGTTGTTCTGAATAGGCTCTTGAAGTTCTGATGTATCATAAGGAGTCGTCTTTATCCCTGATACTCTATTATTTATAAAACTATACCCGGAAAATATTATTAAAATAATTAAAGCTATTATTAAATTTCTTACGCTTTTATTCATAATCCACCTATTCTATCAGAACTATTCCATAGCTGTTTTGTTCTGCTTCTTTATCATTTAATACTTCTATATTAAAGCCATTATTTTTAGCAGTCTGAAATACATCTATACCGCAGGCTTCCATGGATGGCCTGGCATCTACTTTATTATTACATTTTTCCTTATTGCACTTAGTGCAAAGCTTGCATGAACCTGACCCTAAGCCAAAAGCTTTGTAAAATCCAGTTAAAAATATTTCTCTTTCCAGCTTCACTATAATTCCTGTGGTTTTGTCATATTTTTTTGTATTTATTAAAATTGCCTTTTTATAACAGTCTATTACTTCCTGCATCTCCTTATAAGTTGGTGTAAGCGGAGGACAGCAGGGACTTGTATTATAATTTGGGCATCCATACCTGCATTTTAGGATTGTCCAGGGTGCAGTAATTATAGTATCTGTATCTATTATTTTACTACCTTCTGCTCCCAGTTTTTTTGCCATCACATTAAATTCATTTAATTCCATAATTGTCCTCCACAAAAATAATTTTTTAGAATTATATTTTCATAAAAATCATACCATAAATTAATTTTTAAATAAACCGCTGTATACAATAGATAAATTTTAATTGAAAATAATTGTATATTTGTTAAAACTTTTAATTTTAATTCCCTTGACATAAGAACACACGTTCGATATAATTATTATACAACAAAGAAAAGGGATGTTACTCATGGAAAGTGGGAGAATTATATTTCATATTGATGCAAACTCAGCCTTTTTATCCTGGGAAGCAGCCTATAGATTAAGCATAGGAGAAAATATAGATTTAAGAACTATTCCCTCCGTGGTTGGCGGAGATCCAAAAACCAGGCATGGAATCGTCCTTGCAAAATCACTGCCGGCAAAAGCCTATAGGATAAAAACAGGAGAGTCACTGTTTGCAGCGGCTCAGAAATGCCCGGGTCTTACCATTATTCCTCCTGACTTCAATCTATATCTGAAGTGCAGCAATGCTATGGTGGATATGTTAAAGCGATTTTCCCCTGACATTCAGCGATTTTCTGTAGATGAGTGCTTTTTAGATTATGCAGGTCATGATAAATCTCATAAAGCTGCCTTTGATGCAGCCTTTGAGATAAAGGAAAGCATAAAAAAAGAGCTAGGTTTTACAGTAAATATAGGCATTTCCACCAATAAGCTTTTAGCCAAAATGGCTTCTGATTTTAAAAAGCCGGATTTGGTTCACACTCTGTTTCCTGAAGAGGTAAAAAGCAAGATGTGGCCTCTGCCAGTAGAGGATCTTTTTATGGTAGGAAGGGCAACAAAGCCAAAACTTAACAAGATGGGTATCTTCACTATTGGAGACTTAGCCAATTTTGATTTGGATATTTTAAAATTTAAATTAAAAAAACAGGGCCTTCTTATATGGGAATATGCAAACGGAATAGAAAACTCAAAGGTAAACCCTGATAGTTCTTTAGGTATAAAAGGTATAGGGAACTCTACCACCATATCCTTTGATGTAGAGGACAGAAATACAGCTCATTTGATACTTTTTTCTCTTGTTGAAACTGTGGGCATGAGACTAAGAAGCTCAGGCAGTCTTTGTTCCCTTATATCTGTTTCTATTAAAAATAATAAGTTTTTAAGCTGCTCTAAGCAAAGGAAGTTATATTTCTGCACAGATTCCACAAGTACAATAGGTGAAATTGCCTGTCAGCTTTTTGATGAACTTTGGAATGGAGACCCTGTAAGACATCTGGGAGTAAGTGTAACTTCCCTTTCATCAAATGAAAAAAACCAGCTTTCATTTTTTTACCATGGTGATATAGAAAAGGATGAAAAACTCAATAAGACAGTAGACACTATCAGAGAAAAGTATGGGAAAAATTCACTGATCCGGTCTTCATTTTTATACTCAGGCTTAAAGCCTGTAAATGGAGGTTCAGGCTCAGACAGCTACCCTGTTATGTCCAGTTTTTTATAGGAGGATAAACTATGAAAATAGTGGCAAAGCCAATAGAGATGATAGCCTGGTTTACAAGAGATGGCGTGCCTAATCCCATAAGGTTTAGGATAATGGAAGAACAAAAAGCTCTTAAGGTAATAAACGTAGACAAAATTGTTTTCAGAGAAAAGGAAAAAATAGCCGGATGTCCTGCTATAATATTTAACTGCCAGAGCAATATAAATGGAGCAGAGAAATTATACCAGCTTAAATACCAAATGGACACCTGCAAATGGATCTTATTTAAAATATAAAGCCCTACATCAGGGCTTTATATTATTCTATTTAATTTCTACTGTATTTTTAATATTTACCATCAATGGATGTTTTTCATCAACTATTACAACACCGGACTCATAGTTTTTGCCTTCCACTGTTATGTGTACCTTATCCACATTATAGTAGTCACCTAATGTATTTGTTATTGCCTGAAGCATCATAGTCTCAGGTCCGCTGCCTAAATTCATATTCTTTATTAATTCTTTTGAAAAATCTACATACACCTTATTTTCTTCTCTGTTTAAGTAAAGCTTATTTATCTTTGTTTTCTTGCTTATTACAGTCGATGCATCTGCTGCAGGCTTTTCTTTAAAATACTTTTGAAAATAATCCTTAACCTGTTCATTAGTCTTTAGGCTTAGCTTTATTTTCTTATAAACTATTAAATCTTTATTATACTCAGGATAATAAAATTTAACAGTTTGGTCGACTTTCACATCTTTTAATATTTTCTCTAAACTTACAGTTACCTTGTTGTTTTTAAAGTTAAATATCCTTTTTACAACTCCAACGCCCTTGGCATAATAATCATAAACCTTACTGTCTCCATTCTCCGTTACTACCTCAATTGTCTTAAACCTACCATAAGGAACCTCAACTTCTATATCTATACCTGCTATATACCTTTTCTTGCCTGAGGCTGAAAGCCAAGAGTTTCCTTTAGCTAAGGGCTCTTTTAATAGTATGTCTACCATTTGGCCCTGCTCAGCTGTTAAATCGTCCCTATAGTAGAATTCCTCAACTGAATCCAGCATACGAAGCTCATCATTTTTAATTTCAAATACCTGCCCCGATGTAGTTCCACCATTAACAACCCTATATTGAATTTTACTGTCCTTTATGAAATCTACATATAGGTTGCTGGAAGCATACTCCATTCCTTCACCAGCATATACATACCTTACATTTTCTTTAAATGGGTAATAATCCGATACGCTGCCCGCAGCACTATTTTCATTTATAGTTACATTTCCTTTTGATTTCGTATCCTGATCATTAGAGGAAGATGTATCCTTCGAACCACAGCCCAGCACAAGGGTAACTGATAAAATAAATATTAAATACATGCTTTTTTTCAAAATCTTCAGCTCCTTATCTTTACTTTAGTACAGCCAAAATATGTAACCTGTCTTAATTTCAATGCAAAAATTCAGTTTTTATACAGCTTATATTTTAATTATACTAAAAATAGCAAAGAATTTAAACATTTAAATTATTGCCACAATTTAATTATTTATTCTAAGGGCAGTATTACTGTAAAGCAGCTTCCCTGATTTAGTCTGCTCTCTGCTTCTATCTTGCCTCCGTGAGCCTCAACCAGTGCCTTTGTTATCGTAAGCCCTATACCTGCTCCCCCTGTTTCCCTGTCTCTTGATTTATCACTTCTGTAAAACCTTTCAAATATAAGAGGAAGCTCTTCCTCAGATAACCCAATGCCATTATCTGTAACCTTTATTATAATATTATTATCATTTATATCTTCAAGGAGCTGTACCTCTCCATTTTGATTGGAGTACCTGTAAGCATTTGATAAAAGATTATTAATAATTTGTCTGAATTTGTCTTTATCCAGCAAAACCTGTCTGCTTTCTTTTATTTCATTTATAAAATTAATATTTTTCTTCCTAAAATAGGGCTGAAAGTCTTGGCATATTCTTTCCAATTCTTCCTTTATGTCGAAATTTGTTTTGTTCAGGTTCAGACTGCTTTCCTCTAAGCTGGCTATGTTTTTTAAATTGTCAACTAATTTATTTATTCTTATTACTTCTTCGTAGCAGCTTTCTATTTTATCCCTGTCCATACTGATTACACCATCCATCATAGCTTCCATGGAATTTTGAAGTATAGTCAGGGGAGTTCTTATTTCATGAGCCATATCAGAGGTAAGCCTTTTTCGAAGAGCATCTTGTTTATCCAAGCTCTCTGCCAAATAATTTATTGAATCTGAAAGCTCTTTTATCTCCAATGTACTGGTTTTAATATCTTCTCTCTCCTTAAAGTTTCCTTTTCTTATCTCTAAGGATTTTTTATTTATAATTGAAAGAGGCTTTGTCAGCTGCTTTGATATAACTATGCTTATTATAACGGCAATTATTATGGCAATTCCCATTGAAATCATAAATGATTTATAAAGGGCCTTTTTAAATATTACATCCTTCTCACTGAAATTATATATTCCAAAGTATCCTACAATAATCTTGCCAACTTTAGTACCATTACTTTCTATATGATAGCTTTCCTCTATATAATCACCGGAATTAAAAGAATTGCCAGGCATTCTTCCCTTCATCATGTTCATATTATACCTTTTGTTCTGAAGATACTGTTTTCCGGTAGTATAAACTGTTTTGCCGCTGATATCTTCTATTTCCACATAGAATTTTTCTGATGCAGCAATACTTTGTATTTCATTAGTATCTAACTTATTATAGGAGTTTGTTATTATTCCTACCAGTTTATTTATATTATTCTTATTATTTTCCTGCAGATATTTATTAAACTCTCTGTCTACTATAAGATTAGACATAAGTCCTGTAGTAAATATTACTGCAAAGCTTAGAAGTAAAAATGTTATTAAAAGTTTTTTTGATAATTTAATCTTCATTTTTACCTCCAAACTTATATCCTGCTCCATATATGGTTATTATGTACGATGGCTCCTTTGGGTTATCCTCTATTTTCTTTCTTATATTTTTAATGTGAGTATCTATGGTTCTGTCATAACTTTCATAAGAGTATTCAGATATTTTTTCCAGCAGCTGATCACGGCTAAAAACCTGACCTGGGTTTAAAAGAAGTGTCTTTAAAACATTAAATTCTACATTTGTAAAAGGGATGACAGCTCCTTTTTTTCTCACTTCCATTTTATTTAAGTCTATTTCCAAGTCATTATTAAATGATAATGTATCGGCTAATGGGTCTTCTCTATAGCTTCTTCTTATAAGAGCCTTTATTCTGACTATAAGCTCTCTTATGCTGAAGGGCTTAACAAGGTAGTCATCTGCTCCTATTGATATGCCGTTTATTCTATCTTCCAGCTCTGTCTTTGCTGTTACCATAATAATTGGCACATCTGATTTGCTTCTTATTTTATTACATACCTGTTCACCGGATATTTTAGGCAGCATCAAGTCCAGGACAACTAAATGTATGGGGTTATTACTAAACATTTTAAGAGCTTCTTCTCCATCATATGCGGCGAACACATTAAAGCCTTCCTTTTCCAGATAAGCCTTAGTAATTTCGCTTATTTTCTTTTCATCTTCCACTAAAAGTATGTTTAATTTATTCAAAGAAATCACCCCTGATACAATATTATCACAAGCAGAAAAAAATGGCTTGTAAATTCCAAGCCATTACTTTTCTATTTTTTCAGCAGCAGTTCCTTTTTGGTCTTATATTCCTCTTCGTTTATTTCACCCTTTGCAAATCTGGCATTTAGAACCTCCATTGGCTCTTTTGTTATGGTTCTGTCTTTTATTTTTTTCTCATCATTTATTAAAAGCTCTTTCTTCGCTTTGTATTCTTCTTCATTAATTTCTCCCTCTGCCAGCCTGCTGTTTAGTATAAGAAGAGATTCATCATAGCTTTTGCCTTTTCCTTTTTTATTTTGCATAGCTTTAAATATAAAATATGCGGCTACTGCAATTAGTATAAGTAAGATTATGAAGCCTCCAAAATGAAAGTATCCAAAGCCTCTTCCTCCCATCATATCACCTCTGAATCCTCCTCTGAAATTGCCTCCGTTAGATGCAATATAATTTCCTATTAATGTACTCATAAAGTACCTCCTTTACTATTTTCCTTTATTGTATTATTAAATTGTGAAGCAAATTTGAAGATAAAAAAATATAGCCTTTAATTTTCAATGTAAAAAGACCGCCCCATTTTATTTGAGACGGTCTTTACACTAAATATCTTCTATGGTACTTACAGTATAGCCTGCATCCTCTACTGCCTTTACTAAAAGTTCATCGTCTATGTCCTTATCCAAATCAACTTCAGCTGTATTTGATGAAAGGCTTACTATGCAGCCTTTAACCCCTTCTATGTCCATCAGCGCATTTTTAACATGCATAACACAGTGGTTACAGCTCATTCCCTCAACATTTAATAATTTTTTCATGTTATCTCCTCCTATATTAAAGTTTTATACTTTTTAGCCTTAAAGCATTTAAAACAACTGAAACAGAACTAAAACTCATAGCCGCAGCTGCTATCATCGGGTTTAAAAGCGGCCCTCCGAATATGGACCAAATACCCATGGCAACCGGTATACCCAGGATATTATATATAAAGGCCCAGAATAGATTTTCTTTAATGTTTTTTATGGTTTTCCTGCTTAGTTTTACAGCATTTGCGGTGTCTCTTAAATCACTTCTCATAAGGACAATATCCGCAGACTCAATGGCAACATCAGTTCCCCGTCCTATGGCAATTCCTATATCTGCCTGAGCCAGAGCTATGGCATCATTTATGCCGTCTCCTACCATGGCAACCTTATTTCCCTCTAACTGAAGCCTCTTTATCTCCTCTGCCTTATGCTCCGGCATAACTTCAGATAAAACATATTCTATACCAACCTTTCTGCCAACAGCTTCTGCAGTTATTTTATTATCCCCTGTTATCATAGCAGTCTTTATTCCCATCTTGTGAAGCTTTTCTATAGCCTCAAAGCTGCTTTCTTTAATTTTATCCGCAACTGCAATTATTCCAATTAGTTCTCCGTCATAGGCAGTCATCATTGGTGTCTTTCCTTCTTTTGACAGCCTTTCTATAGTATCTCTCCACTTCTCTGTTTTAATTCCATTTTCCTCTAAAAGCATCTTATTTCCAACATATAACACCTTACCATCTATTTTCGCTGATATTCCTCTTGCATTTATTGCTGCAAAATCATCTACCTGTTTAAAGGTTAGACCCCTTATTTCTCCCTCTTTTACTATGGCTTCTGCTAATGGGTGCTCTGAATATTTTTCCCCTGATGCTGCTAGTTCTAATATGAAATCATCATCATACTTTTCACTTATTATATCTGTAACCTCAGGTTTTCCCTCTGTTATAGTACCTGTTTTATCAAAAACTATAAAGTTCAGCTTATGAGCATTCTCTAAAGCCTCTCCGCTTTTTATAAGAACTCCATATTCTGCTCCCTTTCCTGTTCCTACCATTATCGCAGTTGGTGTAGCCAGGCCCAAGGCACAGGGGCAGGCAATTACTAAAACGGATATTAATATTTTAAGGGCAAATACGCTGTCCTTTCCTGCTAATAACCAGCCTATAGACGAAAGTACAGCAAGCAGCATGACTATTGGTACAAAATAAGATGATATAATATCTGCCAGTCTTGCTATAGGGGCCTTACTTCCTTGAGCTTCTTCAACCAGCTTTATTATTTGGGAAAGGGTAGTATCTCCTGATACCTTAAGAGCCTTAAATCTTATATATCCATTTTTATTTATACTTCCTCCGGTAACCTGATGGCCAATTTTCTTATGGACCGGAATGCTCTCCCCTGTCAGCATGGATTCATCTATATAGGTATCTCCAAATATAACTTCTCCGTCTGCAGGTATTTTTTCTCCGGGCTTTACAATTATTATATCCCCTGCTTCTAAATCTTCTGTAGGTAACTCTATTTCTTTTTCATCTTTTAATATAACTGCCTTTTTGGGAGTCAGATCCATCAGCTTTTTTATAGCTGAATTTGTCTTTCCCTTTGCAGCATTTTCGAAATATTTTCCAAGACTTATAAGAGTAATTATTGTAGCTGCGGATTCAAAATATAAATTGTGGACATAGTGAATATCACCTGTTATTATTTTATATATTGAATATAAGCTATAAAGTATAGCGGCTGTGGTTGAAAGGGCAATCAGAGAATCCATATTAGGGCTTAACTTAATTAAAGTCTTAAAGCCCACCTTATAAAATCTCTTCCCTGCTGTTACTACAGGTACCAGTAAAGCAAACTGGATTAAAGCAAAATTAATTGGGTTATCCATTGGGTTTATTATCTTAGGAAGCGTCACATCTGCCATAGGAAGCATTGCAATAAGCAGCAGCGGGATTGTAAATAAAGCTGCTATATAAAACTGTTTCCACATTCTTTTTCTTTCTCTTTCCTTAGAATCTGAAAGCTTAACCTCTTTATCCTCTAAAAGCTTATATCCTGCTTTGGATACTGCTTCTTTTATATCTCTTTTTTTTACTTTTCCCTTATCATATACTATTTTCAGCTTTTCAGTGGCGAAATTTACATTTGCAGAGGTTACTCCGGGAAGCTTTGAAACTGCCCTTTCCACTGCCCGGCTGCAGGCCGTGCAGGTCATTCCTTCCACGGCGAAAAATTCATTTTCTTCATTAACTACTGCCTTGTAGCCAGCTTTATCCACTGCATTTTTTATATCTTCATTTTTCACTTTATTTTCATCGTACTCCACAGTAAGCTTTTCTGTAGCAAAATTCACATTCGCAGAGGTTACTCCGGGAAGTTTTGATACTGCCCTTTCTACTGCTCGGCTGCAGGCTGTGCAGGTCATTCCTTCAATATTAATATTTCTTTTCAAAATATCACTTCCTTTACTTTTCTATAATTTTATCCAGCAGATTCATTACCTCATCCACCTTTTCCGCTCCTTTATCATGGAGAAAGGCTTCCCTTACGCATCCGTTCAAATGCTGCTTTATGATAAGCTTATTTGCCTTTCTAAGAAGGGAAGAAGTAGCTGCTATCTGATTTGATATATCTATGCAGTATCTGCCGTCTTCTATCATTTTTATTATTCCCTCAATTTGGCCTTTTGATGTTTTTAAAGCTCTTAGTGCTTCTTCTTTTTCTTTATTCATGTTACCCCTCCCTGGTATGGTGTCTATGGTTTAATCATAGATCTTTTTAATATAAAATTCAAGTATTTATGCAAAATAAAAAATGCCCTCAGGCATTTTTTATTAAATATTTAATTTTTTCTGCTAATTCGTCATACATTTTTATTCCCTGCAGGTCTTTTAGAGATTCTGATAAACCCTGATAGTACCAAAACTGACTTTCCTTTGGAGCATTAAATCTGTCCCATACCTTATCTCCGATTTGATTAAAATCACTTACTATACTCCTTATATTGCTCAGCTTATCGGCACAAGTAAGAAGCTTTGTTTCCCTGTCCGCTGTCATTACATATTCAATAGTATGACTTTTCCTATCCTTCCAGCTTCTTACCTCTTCATCTTCAGTTAATTTTGTCTTGCCTGATTTATAAGGCTCAGTAACTGATAAAACCAGGTCTGCAGTTACTTTCCCGAAATTATCCATAATATCCTGGTAAGTTACAGTTGTATCCTCCAGAGTATCATGAAGAAGTGCGGCATTTATTAAATTATGTCCAGCTCCATTTGATATAAGTATAACTGCCACTTCAATTGGGTGAACTATATAGGGAATATCTGTCCCTTTTCTCTTCTGATTTTTATGAGCCTTAAAGGCCATAATCAAAGCCTTATCGTTCATATTAAACCTCTCATAATAATTTATTTTGCCAGCTCGTAAATAGCTCTTCCGTATATTTTTGCATTTTTAATCAGGTCTTCTACTTTAATATATTCATTTACCTGATGATCCAGGTCCGGTTCTCCCGGAAATATTGGTCCAAAGGCTACTATATTTTTAAGTTCCTTTGCATAAGTTCCTCCGCCAATGGCAAGAAGCTCTGTCTTAAGACCTGTTTCCTCTTCATATACATTTGATAAAATTTTTATAAGAGGATGGCTCTTCTCGAAATAAAGCGGATTTTGATGCAGCATGTCAATAACCTGAATGCCTGTTCCCTCCAGTGTTTTGTTAAAGCCCTTCATCATATCATCATATGTACATGTTACCGGATATCTCAGGTTAAGGCTTAACTTAGCCCCATCTTTATTTAAGTCTATAACTCCTGTATTAAAGGAAAGCTTTCCTGAAGGTTCATCCTCTAAATAGCAGTTAAATAATCTTCCATATACATCGAAGCCTATATACTTATTACAGAACTTTATAAAATCCAGTGCATCGCTTTTTTCTTCTATCAATGCTTCTAAAAATTTAAAAAGCTGCATTATGGCATTTTTTCCATTCTCGGGCAAGCTTCCGTGTGATGAAACTCCAATGGATTTTATAAGTATATCCTTGCCTTTTCCTTCAATGGATATATCAAACAGGTTTTCTTTTTTAAATTCAGCTAAAGCCTTTTCAGCATCAGACAGGTTAATTCCTTCTACAAGTGCTTCTGCGTAGTCAGGAACCATATTTGCCCTCTGTCCGCCTTTAATATATTTTATTTTGCTTTGATTTTTAAATTCCTTTTTTATCTTAAACATGGTCATTCCCTTTTCCGCATATATTATCGGATACTCGCCGTCTGGGGTAAAACCTAATACAGGAGGTTTTTCTAACTTATTATAGTGCTCCATTTCTGCACAGCCGCACTCTTCATTTGTTCCAAATATTATTCTTACTCTTTTTGAAAGGGGAAGATTAAGATCCTTTACAGCTTTAAGGCCATACAAAGCTGACATAATAGGTCCTTTGTCATCCATGGTTCCCCTGCCATACATCTTCCCATCATGAATTTCAGCACCATAAGGAGGATACTTCCAGCCGTCCCCTTCCGGAACAACATCCAGGTGTCCAAGTACTGCTGCATAATCCTCACCTTCGCCATACTCTGCATAACCTATATATCCATCAAGATTTTTTGTTTTAAAGCCTAAGCTTTCTGATAAATCAAGTGCATAATTAAGACAATTATTAACTTCCTCACCATAAGGCATATTTTCTTTTTTAGGTCCTTCCAGTGATTTTATTTTAACTATTTCCTGAGTTTTTTTTACAAGCTCATCACTAAGCTCATCAATTTTTTTATTTAATTCTTCCATAATAACCTCCAAAAATAAGATTTTCTGAATAAATGATACCACTTTTTACAAAATTTTAATACCCTGTTTCCAAATTAACTCTATTATCCATTTTCTCCTTTAATATTTTTATTAAATCCTCTTCATTTGTAGTCTTTACTCTTCCTATATTTATATAATAGCTTTTACTTTTCATTTTGCTTAAATATTTTAAATCTATTATCTTATGGGTTTCAGCTGTATAAGGAAGTACATTTACCACAAAGTCACTGATGCTGAAAACTTTCTCCATTTCATCCTGCCCATAAATCTTATCCACATACTCCATATCACTTATGTTTCTTTTTGCGCCAATTACTCTCATTCCTAAAAGCTTGGAGTATTTTGCAATCTCAGACCCTATGCTTCCAAGTCCTAATATGCCAACAGTTTTCCCGAAAATCTGATCCTGGGTTATATCAGCATCCCATATCTTTTTTCTGTTATTTTTTTCAATACTGCTGAGATTTCTTGAGAGCGCTATCATCATAGATATAGTGTATTCTGCCATATGAGTTTTATGTATTCCGCTGCCGTTTGTAAGAATTATATTTTTACTTTTTATTAAATCAAGCGGAATATAGTCCACACCGGCAGAAAGGGCCGCTACCCATTTTAGATTTTTGCCCATTTCTATATATTTTTCTTTTGGGGCAAAGCTGATATACACCTGACATTGTTCAATATATTTCTCCGCTTCTTCCTTATCCTTTGTAATTATAAATTCATACCCTGGAGTTTCTTTAATTCTGTCAATATTTTTCTGATCCATTTTCAAGTCAACTAAAGCCTTGATCATTTTATCACCCTCTTAATTAATTTTATAAATAATAGTGGTTCTTAATCAAGGAATATAATTCTGGAAAAGATAAATATATATTCAATTGAAGACTTTAAACGTGAAGAAAAAACAAAGATATTTCACAGAGAACTCTAATATGATATACTTTTATAGGGTGATTGAATGCTAAAAAGTATAGAAGCTGCCATTTTCGACATGGACGGAACCCTTATTGACTCCATGGGACTTTGGTACAAAATAGATTATGAATTTTTAAATAAAAGAGGTATACCTCT